>JAAXHE010000259.1 GCA_012271065.1 Candidatus Latescibacterota bacterium | reverse complement strand
CAGCCGTTTGGCCTGGTCGCACCGGCCGGCGTGGTGTCAGAAACGGGCATTGCGGGTCTCGCACTCGGCGGTGGATTTGGTTGGGTGCGTGGTAAGTACGGGATGAGTGTCGATAACATCCTCAGTGTCGATATCGTCACTGCCGACGGCGAGTTGCGCCACGCAAACGCATCGGAGAATCCGGATCTGTTTTGGGCGGTACGCGGCGGTGGCGGTAACTTCGGTATCGTCACGACCTTCGAATTCCGCCTGCACCCATTGGGACCCATCGTCATGCATTGTGCGCCGGTGTACGCCGGTACGCAGGCGCGCGACATTCTGCAGGGTTGGCGGGAATTCATGCAGACGGCGCCCGATGACTTCACGACCGAATTCTTTTTCTGGACGATTCCGGACCACGACAGCTTCCCGCCGGAGCTGCGTGGCGAGGATGTCGTCATCCCGGCCGGTGTCTACGCCGGATCAGCCGATGAAGGTGAGCGATACGTACAGCCTCTGCGGGAACTGGCGACGCCGCTCATCGATCTCAGTGCCCGACGACCTTTCACGGCTGTGCAGCAAATGTTCGACGTGTACCTGCCGAAAGGTGAGCTGCTGCATTACTGGAAATCGCTGTACCTTGATCGTATGACGGACGATGTGCTCGATGCACTGGTCACGGTCTTTAATGAACGTCCGGCCAAACGCACGCCGTTCGTACTGCATGACTTGCGCGGCGTCAGCTCCCGGGTCGACTCCGACGCAACCGCATTCGGCAGTCGCGCCATGCCGTATCTCCTGGAGTTCAACTCATCGTGGACGGAGCCCGGGGACTCGGATGCCAACATCGCCTGGACCCGCAAAGTATGGGACGATATGGCGACCCGTTTCTCGTCCGGTCACGGCGGCTACCTTAACATGACCTCCTACAACGAACACGGCGAAGGCCTGGTCAAGGAAACCTACGGTGTAAATTACCAGCGCCTGCGCGAGGTCAAGCGACAATACGATCCCGACAACCTGTTCCGGTTGAACGCCAACATCCTGCCGGGTTAGCCCGCATTTCTCACCAGGTCG
>JAAXHE010000065.1 GCA_012271065.1 Candidatus Latescibacterota bacterium | reverse complement strand
GCCCATATCTGGACACCGTGGTTTGCCGCGCTGGGCTCAAAGTCCGGCTTTGACGCCATAGACGAGTGTTACGCCGACCTGGCTCCCCATATCTTTGCGGTGGAGACGGGCCTGTCGTCAGACCCGGAGATGAATTGGCGGGTGTCGTCCCTGGACCGCTTCCGGCTGGTGTCAAACTCCGATGCCCACTCGCCGGAGAAGCTCGGTCGTGAAGCCTGTGTGTTTGATACCGAGCTTGACTATTTCTCGATCCGTCGCGCCCTGGAGACCGGACAGGGATATCGGGGTACGATCGAGTTTTTTCCCGAAGAGGGCAAATACCACCTGGACGGCCATCGGAATTGTCAGATCCGTCTCCTGCCGCACCAGACCAAACAACTGGAGGGTCGCTGTCCTGCGTGTGGCAAGCCGCTGACGGTGGGGGTGATGCACCGGGTGGACGATCTGGCCGACCGCGAAGACGACACTCAGCCCGAGACTGCCGGCGCGGTTCAGAGCCTGGTTCCCCTCCCCGAGATACTATCCGAGCTCCTGCATGTGGGTCCGAAGAGTAAGAAGGTGGGCCAACACTACGAGGGCTTGCTCAACCAACTCGGGCCCGAACTGCAACTGCTCAACGCCGTTCCGCTGGAAGATATTCGGAAAAGCGGCGACACGCTGATTGCGGAGGCCATCTCCCGTCTGCGCAAACAAGAAGTGATCCGCGAAGCCGGTTATGACGGCGTGTACGGAACGATCCGGCTGTTCCGGGAGGAAGAGCTGCACCAGAAGACGAGAGGGGCGTCGCTGTTCAAAGAGGCTCTCCCGCTCCAGACTGAACAGGAAAATGTGCCGGCCGAGGCGCGTATAGCGGACAGCCCAAAGCAGGAGAGGGCGAACGCTGCACAAACCCATACTTCCGGCGCTTCTCCTGCGCCTTCAGACGATCCAGCGCCGGCCGCAGACGTCCTAGCCGGACTTGACAGTGACCAGCGGAGGGCCGCCGAGACGATAGCCGGTCCGCTGCTGATTGTTGCCGGGCCGGGTTCCGGAAAAACACGCACCCTCGCCCATCGTATTGCCCATCTGGTACGCAATCACCGCGTCCGTCCCGAACGCTGTCTGGCCATTACGTTTACCCGTCGGGCCGCGGACGAAATGCGAGAACGCCTCCACCGCCTGCTGCCCGCTGTTGCCGCCGAACTCCCGCTTTTTACGTTTCACGCTTTGGGCATGTCCGTTCTCCAGGAGCATTGGAACGCGGCGGGTCTCCAGCGCGGCTTTCGGGTCGCGTCAGACGCGGAGCGTCAACAGCTGTTACGCGAAACGCTCGGCGTTTC
>JAAXHE010000164.1 GCA_012271065.1 Candidatus Latescibacterota bacterium | reverse complement strand
AACTCCTGCAGGTAGAGCTGGTCTATGGTTTCCAGGTCTTTCACGTTGGAGTCCGTTCCGACCGCGAAGCGCACCCCGGCTGCCTTCATGTCGCGGAACTGTTCCATCATCGTCTCGTATGTATGTCCCAGGTTCTCCGATAACCACCTGGCGCTCTGCTTCTCCGCGTTGGCGGCGTATTCATTATTCAGTTCACGCAGGTGAAAACCAAGTGTCGGTATGACGTAGATGCCTTTTTCCACCATGGCGTTGATCACATCGGCGCCACCATAGGGGTACATGTGTTCGGTGCTGTCCACGCCGGCCTCGACCGCAATGCGGCCGGACTGCTTGTCAAGGTCATGGGTCCCGCCGATGTGTGCGGTGACCCGCAGGTGGTAGATACGAGCCTCATCGACAATTGCCGCCATTTCTTCTTCAGTCAGGAACGGGGCGACTTTAATCAAATCGGCTTCCAGCTTGATAGCCTCTCTTACCCGTTCCCGCATTGCCCAAGGGCCGTTGGCTTCCACCGCCCAGAGGGGAGGGTGCAGCGGTTGAAACTCCGACCCGTGGCCGCCGGTCACGGTAATAATGGGACCTGACGTATAGTAACGGGCGCCGCCCATCAGCCCTGCGCGCTGGGTGCGTTTCAAAGAATAGCCGATCCATTCGCGGGCGCCGACGTCGCGCACCGTGGTAACGCCGATTTCCTGGTATCGTTCAAGGAACCTTTCCGAACGGATTGCGTTGACGATGTCGTCATCCAGGCGCCTGGGGCCTGGCAGTTTAAAGGTGACGTGGACATGCAGGTCGAACAGACCCGGCAGCACCCACTTTCCGTTCGCGGAGATCTGCCGTGTGCCCGATTCAGCGCCTGCCGCCCCGCCGAGACTGTGTATCCGCTCCCCTTCGATCAGGACCCCCGGATTTTTCCCCGGTTGCGCCCCGGTACCGTCAATGAGTGTGCCGCCGTCGATGAATAAGCGCGCAGGACTTTCGGCTGTTTCCGTTGCTGCGGCGAGGCTGCTGCCCGCCAGCAGCAGGTACAAAATTGGGAAAACGGTAAAAAGTTTCATGGGTCAGCCACCTATCGTCGTTCCTGCTTGCGCAGGAACGACGATCATAGCGCAGGAATGACAAGCAGGTTACTAAAAGTTCAGCCGGATCGTTCCCCCGAACCAGCGTGGTGGATTGTAAACGCCCTGGCGAAAACGGAAACCGACAAACCCGTCCGCCTTGATCAGGTTGGTTTCATCGGTGAAGTTCTGGGCGAAGAAACTCGCCTCCCACCTGTCGTTATCAGGCTTGTACGTCAGGCGCGCATTGGTCACGAAGTGCTCACCCATGTCGGAGGAAGGGTTGTTGAAGTTATCCCGGTATTGATTGTCCGACCACATGAAGTCCCAGTGCAGGGTCAGGGAGCCGTCGAGGAACGGCTGGGTGAAGCTCGCGGACCCGTTGAACGCGACGTTCGGCGCGAAACCCATGTCCACGTTCCTGGTAATGGTGCCGTTGTTGATATCCTTGAGGTTGGTCTCAAGCAGGGCGACGCCCAGTGAGAGCTCCAGAGGATCCGTGGGATTAGCCTGTATCTCGAGCTCGGCGCCGTAGTTTTCCGCATCGGCATTCGTCACCGAACCGGCCAGCCCGGTCCAGTTGAATGCCTGGAAATCATTGTAGTCGTAGTAGAAGACAGCCGTGTTCATGCGCGCCCGACGATCGAAGAAATCAATCTTGAACCCGCCTTCATAAGACCAGAGGGTCTCGTCCCCGAACTGGACGTCCTCGGGCGTCGGCACATTGTAAAAGCCGTTATTGAAGCCGCCGGCCTTGGTTCCCCGGACGACCTTGCCATAGATCAGCCAGTTCTCCCTGGGCTTATAGTGGAGTTCCAGGTTTGCCGAGACCAGTTCATCGGTCCGGTTGACCAGGTCGCCGACGTTTTCCTCGACAAAATTGCCTGCCGCGTTGCGGAACGCATAGGCAAACGTATTGACCGCTTCATAGCGCTTGTCGTCGTTGGTGTACCTGACCCCGGCCAGGACCGCCACCTGCGGTGAAATATCGTATTCGATATGGCCGAAGATCGACCACGAGTCCAGGTCCAGTTCCCACGGGGCATCGAGGAATGCCGGCAGGCCGAAAAATGCGGCGGTGGGATGTGCTTCGGCATCCTGGTTCAGGTAATAGAAACCCGCAGTCCAGCGGAAGCTCTCGTTCTCCTGGTAGAGCCTGACTTCCTGGGTCCAGATATGTTGATCCACCGGGAACCCTGCCGTGCACATGTTATGGGGCGCCCCATCGCAGTCCTCCAGGTTATCCCGGGTCACCCAGGCGTAGCCGGTCAGTGAAGTGAGGGTGATATTGTTGGGAATATCCCAGTCCACCCTGACCAACCAGTTGAATACCTCGGATTCCACCTCCTGGGGGTTGTCGGTGTACACGGTGCGCGGGTCCTCCGCCCCGACCTGGCGCTCGTTGAACCCGAATGTATCAACCCCGTCCAGGTCCAGGTGTTGCAACCCGGTAGCGGGGTCGATGTAGGCAATTTCATGGTCGGTGTACAAGGGGATGACGTTGATGTCGCCGTACTGCACTTTGGCCAGTATTGACAGGTCTTCGGTCGGTGTGTACAGGAGTTGCACGCGACCGGTCTTGGTGCCGTAATCGGTGCCGTCCTTGAACTCCGGATTCAGGTTTTTCACGTAGCCGTCGCTGTCATGGAACAGGAGCGAGGCGCGCACCGCCAGGTTTTCCGTGGCGGGGGCATTGACCATTCCTTCGATCCGCACTTCGTCGTAGGATGCGTAGGTGGCGTCGATGTAGCCCTCGGCTTCCCGCGTCGGCTTCTTGGTGATGAAATGGATGAGTCCGCCGGTGGTATTCCTGCCGAACAGCGTGCCTTGCGGTCCGCGCAGCACCTCGACTCGCTCCAGGTCGTACAGGGCGAAATCCAGTCCCGCGGGAGGCAGCATGTAGAACTCGTCGATATACCCGGCGACCGGGGTTTCATGGGCGTCGCCGAAATCGCTCAGGCCGATTCCCCGGATATAGGTGGCGGAGTTGGCGCCCCGGCCCTGGGTCGAGAAATTGTACACGTTCGGGGCTTGGGCAACGACGTCGGTGCTGGCGACGAAGCGGAAATCCCGGATCTGTCCGCTGTCAAGCGCGGTGATCGAAATG
>JAAXHE010000247.1 GCA_012271065.1 Candidatus Latescibacterota bacterium | reverse complement strand
ACCAGGACGAACTCTGGCGCGGCCTGCAATTCGGCGACCTGCAGAGCATCTCTACCGATCATTGCCCGTTCTGCTTCAAGGACCAGAAGACACTGGGCATCGATGATTTCAGCAAGATTCCGAACGGCGCTCCTGGAGTCGAGAACCGCATGAGCCTGGTCTACAACGGCGGCGTGGCTGCCGGGCGCATTACGGTGAACCGGTTCGTCGAACTGACCTCGACCTCCGCGGCGAAGTTGTTCGGGCTTTTCCCCCGCAAGGGAACCATTGCCGTAGGCAGCGACGCGGACATGGTGATATTCGACCCGAACCGAAAGGAAACGATCAGTGCCGACAATCCGTGCACCCACCACATGCGCGTGGACTACAACGCCTACGAAGGCATCGAAACCCGGGGCTTCAGCGAGACAGTCATCAGCCGCGGCAAGGTGATCGTCGCCGAAAACGAGTGGTATGGGCACGCTGGCGGCGGGCGATTTGTCAAGCGCGGACTGTTCAGCGGGCCGTTCGACGAGCCGGTTTGAATCCGGATCGTCCCGCGGCCAACCGAGTGTCCATTATCCGATCGCCCTTTGCGAGGGACCCCAAATGTCCAGAATGCTGAAGTCCGGATTGATTCAGATGTCGATGCCGGAATCGGGCGAAGCGGTCCCGATGTCTGAACTCGTCGACGCCATGATCGGCAAGCACATTCCCCTGATCGAGGAAGCTGGAAGGCGGGGCGTGCAGATTCTCTGCCTGCAGGAGATATTCAGTACCCCGTACTTCTGCCCCAGCCAGGATGCGGCCTGGTACGCCACAGCCGAACCCGTGCCGGGACCGACGACCGAGCGCCTGGCCGAGTATGCCCGCGAGTATCAAATGGTGATGGTCGTACCCATCTACGAGAAGGAAGCGCCGGGCATTCTCTACAATACCGCGGCGGTCATCGACGCCGACGGGGCCTGTCTCGGCAAATACCGCAAGACCCACATTCCCCAGACCGCCGGTTTTTGGGAGAAATTCTTCTTCCGCCCCGGCAACCTCGGATATCCGGTCTTCGAGACCGCATACGCCCGGGTCGGGGTATACATCTGTTACGACCGGCATTTCCCGGAAGGCGCCCGGGCTCTGGGACTGAACGGTGCGGAGATCGTCTACAA
>JAAXHE010000183.1:904-1512 GCA_012271065.1 Candidatus Latescibacterota bacterium | reverse complement strand
GTCGATGGCCTGGTAGCCGTCCACGAGGATCTCTATTCCCACCGGCAAGGTGTCGCGGGTGATCCCTTTGCGGAACAGGGTGTTCGGCGTTCCGGCTTCGATCTCCCAACTCTCCACCGTGCCATCGGGACGCGTCACTTCAATGGTGAACCATGAGTGGGGATTGATGAGTTCGACCTTCGTGAGTATTCCGCGTAGCTGAATGGGCTTGTTCGGGTCGAATTCCCCCAGAAACGCGTGGTGCGCTCCGACCGGAAGCGAAACAAGCAGTATCGGTTGCAAAATCAGGGTCAGTCGTAATTTCATCGATCCGTTCCCTCCAGGTTTGCGGTCTCCGCCGCGGCCTGTTCCCGGGCGCGCGCTCCGCTGAGAATACCCACCATGCCGCGGTTGGTCTCGTGGCAGGCGAACTCGTAGATCAGGCCGTCGAGCCTCACCGTGGGAATCTGCGCCGTCCAAGGACGGGTCAACGTGACCGGATCCTCAACCGTGAATTCGTATAGCAGCACGTCGTCGGCGACGCGAGTGAAGCGCTCCGTCAGGCGCATGTGCTCACTGGTGCTTCGAAAATGGGTCTTGTGAGTGAAGTTGGTGGTCTCCACCACCAG
>JAAXHE010000183.1:524-882 GCA_012271065.1 Candidatus Latescibacterota bacterium | reverse complement strand
TATCGCCCTCCCAATGGCCGCGGGAGCT
Source organism: Candidatus Latescibacterota bacterium (assembly GCA_012271065.1). Next base: position 854 of record JAAXHE010000183.1, on the reverse strand, counting down.
TCCGAGCCACTGGCGCACGCTGTCATGCATGGGCGGGCGGCCGTCCAGGGGTACGACCCGGGTCTCGTGCACCATCTCCTTCAATAGCAGAACGTGGTCCGGCGTTTGCACCAGGTGGAAGTTGTTGTTGTAGGCGGACGGCAACATCGGCGGTCCCCCGCCCTGATCTCCGTTGCCCGACCACATGATACAGCGTTCCCGCAAAAGCCGGTCCTCCGGACCGTCGGCCGGGTGCATGCGCCGATACGCCTCCCTTTCCGCGCGCCGCTTTTCGCCCTCTGGCGTCAGCGCAGGTATACGCCCATCGGGCGGGTCCACGATCAGCGACGT
>JAAXHE010000183.1:0-449 GCA_012271065.1 Candidatus Latescibacterota bacterium | reverse complement strand
CAGTCCCACCAGAAGTCGTTGTAGGCATGCGCAACATCCGTCTCGACGGGAATGTCCCGGTTACCCCTGAACGTTTCTTCATTTCGACGGACCTGGTAGGCGGCAGCCTGCCCCTCGGTCAGGAAGGGCTGGTCGGCGAACTCCACCGGCCGCTCCAGCGGCGTGAGGATCGCATTCGACCAGATGCCTTGAAGATCCGGCTGACCGTCCGCCGTTCGCGGGGCCTTGTAGTCCGGATCGAACCCCGGCAGCGCCTGCCCGAAGACCGGCGCGGCCATCGCCATGCCCGCACCGACAAGCGCGACCGTCACGGACTTGCAAAAGCGCTTTGGAGTGCTCCTGATCATCGGTTACTCCTCCTCCTGTTTACGCAGGTGTCCGTACATCTTCTCCTCCACGTACTCCACGCACTTGAATTCCATCAGTTCGATGTCCTGTTCTATTCGTCG
>JAAXHE010000297.1 GCA_012271065.1 Candidatus Latescibacterota bacterium | reverse complement strand
CGGGTAGTGTTAACAGGCCCTAATCCAGGATGCGCAGTCAGAACCGGTACGACCCTCCGAAGAAGTAAGTCGCGCCGTACTCCTGCCAGTCCTTGATCTGGCGGTGGTCGTTGTTCAGGAAGCCGGTGAACGGTTCGTTGGTCAGGTTCGTCCCCTGCAGATACAACGTCAGGCCGCCCAAGGTTCCACCTTCCGGGAAGGAATAGCTCACCTGCGCGTCGACCAGGGTCTCTTCGGTGATGAAGCGCAACGTACGGCTTGAGCCGAAGCCCTGCACCTCGCCGAGGAAGTCCGACCGGTAGTTCTGGCTCACACGTGCCGAGAAGCCGCCCTGCTCATAGTACAGGGTAATGTTGTAAACCTCATCGGACAATCCCGGCAGCGGGGTAGAAGGATCGCCCGTTCCGCGCTCGATCTCGCTGTCGGTAAACGAAGCGTTCAACACGGCACCGAATGGCTGCAACGCCGGCGAGATGACGTCGCCAGCCACCTGCAGAGAGAGTTCAAAGCCCGAAAGCACGCCGCCCTCGCCATTTGCCGGACGGGACACGAACCCCGACGTCAGCGCCGGCGTCACGTCGCCGGTGGGAAACTCGGAAAAGTCCGCAAGCACCGGCAAATTGTAGATGTAATTGAGCAAATCCTTGTAGAACGCCGCCACCGCGAAGTAACCCAGCCCATCCTGGAAATACCACTCGTAGGCCAGGTCGATCGAATTGGCTCTCCAGGGCTCGAGCTCGGGATTGCCCCCACTACCGCCCCACGGCGAGTTTGCCGGATCCGTGGAATTCGCAAAGCTGGCATTGAAACTCACTGAGCGACTCGCCCGTATCTCGTCCATCCGTGCGCGGGCCAGCGTACGGGCCAACCCTAAGCGGACGAACTGCCCGTCGGCAACCAGGAAGTTCAGATTCAGGCTCGGCAGGTAGTCCGTGTAGCTTGCACCACCGGTAACCGTTTGCAGCCGGGCTGCTTCAGCCGAAAGCGCCTGTCCGTTATTTGCGCTCGAACCTGTCGAACTCTGGTCCGTTTGCACCACCTGAACGCCGAAGTTACCCGTCACCGGCGTATCTCCGAGTTCCGTGTCGATGCCGAACTGAAGGTAGGCGAGGGAGATGTCCTCATCTACGGACCAATCGCCGGAAAGCACGCCGCCGTGGAAATTATCCACGCGGCGATAAGTTCCCGCTTCCCACATGGCTATGGGATCGAAAGTGGCGATCGCGGGAAGACCGAACGGAATCGTAACCGCTCCCGTGGAGGAGAATTCTTGACTGAGTTCGCCGTTGGCGAGGGCCAGAAATCCCTCGTCACTGTTGATTCTGGATTTCGTGCGGCTGTCGAACTGCACTCCAAATTCCATGCTGCTGATCGCGCCATCCATATAGCGCTCGGCGCTCAGCCGGATCTGGGTCAACTCGTCATCGATGGATGGCCGGTTGTCATACCCGACCTGACCGCCCGGGATGCCCGAACCCCAAGCGCCCCATCCTGCCGGACTGGTCAGGACAGTTGTCCCCGGGGCGGAATAATCGAGTATGGAGGAGAAATTCGGCGCACCCGCGCCCACATTGAAATTGATCGTATCCAGCGCTCCCTGCCCGTTCGGACCGGTCCCTGAATTGAGCCCAAGAATGATATCCTGACGGTCGATCGTGGAATGGCTCACGTCAACGGTGGCGGTCCATGCGTCGCTGATATCCGTTTCCAGGTTCCAGCCGGCCGCCCACATGTCGGCATCGCGCTCTTCCAGGTTATGACTGAGCACAGCCTTGACATTCTCGTAGGTTCCGCTCGTGACCAAACCGTCCGTCGTCTGGTGATCGCTCAACGTCGTTCCGAACCATGCAGGAAATAGCGGCATCCCGATCTGCCGCACAAGAGTCCTTTCCTCGAAGCTGGAAGTGTAAACGTCGATGGTCGAGGAAATCCTGTCATTGGGCTGGTACTCAAGCACACCCATGATGCCGGTTCGGTCCAATGACCCGGACTTCGAAAAGGCGTTGCCGCCGGTCACAAGACGTGCATTGTCAGCGCCCGGGAAATTGTTATAAGCCCAGAGATCGATGACTTCACGCTGCCCCGGGGAGGCAATACTGGAAAAGCCAAGCGCCCAGCCCAGCGTGCCATCTTCCGATTGATCGGTATAGGAGGCGCTGTAACGCAGACCGCTGTCGTCGACATCCGGGTGGCGCAAGTCAAAATCGGTCCACTCGTTGCGCACGTTGAACGCGATGGTCTGTTCGCCGTACTCGAGCGGGCTGATCGTGCGCATGTCCACAGTGCCGGCGAGTCCTTGACCGGTCAAACCCGCCTCCGGTGTCTTGTAGACCACGACAGCCTGAAGCAACTCAGACGGATACTGGTCGAATTCGACGCCGCGGTTGTCGCCGGAGCTCACTTGCTGGCGGCCGTTCAGGAGCGCGGTGGAAAAGTC
>JAAXHE010000177.1 GCA_012271065.1 Candidatus Latescibacterota bacterium | reverse complement strand
GTTCCGTTTTTCCACGACCGCATAGTTGGCCTCACGGGTCCGGAGCGGGCGATAAAGCGGGTAAACGACGCCTGCGGAACCTTTTATTCGAAGGAACGGGAGACCTCGGAGTCGGACTATTACGTGGTAATCCATTCGCCCGCGGTTTACCTGATAGGTCCCGGCGGCGAAATGATGCTTCGCTATCCCAAGGAAAAACTTGACCCGAAGAAAATCGCCGACGATGTAAAGCGCCTTCTTCTGTAGGAGCCCGTGAGCATGAGAAAGACCCTGCCGATTCTGTTCCTTTTCCTGCTTGCCGCTCCCTTGGCTTGGAGCGAGGGGGAGATCTCCGTGAAGGATCCGTGGGTAAGGCGAAATCCCCCGGGCGCTTCCGTGACCGCGGCCTACATGGTTATCGGGAACTCTTCCTCCGCCGCGGACGAGCTTCTGGAGGTAAGCTGCGACTGCTCCGCCTCCGCGTCGCTTCACCTCACGGAAATGAGGGAAGGTTCCATGGTAATGAAGGAGGTCGCTTCGATCGAGATTCCCCCGGGCGCATCGGTCGCCCTTTCCCCGGGAGGCTATCACGTGATGCTCGCGGGACTCCCCGGCGAGATGAAGGAAAGCGTGGCCTTGGAGTTGAGGTTCCGCTCAGGCGCGCGGATATCGATTGCGGCGCCCGTTCTCCTCTCGCCCCCGGCCGCAAGCGGCCGCCGCTAGGGTTCTGTCGCCTGAAAGACGGTAAGCACTTGTTCCTGATCCTCCGGGCCTTGCTGCGCGGGGGTTTTCATTTCGCAGTTGGCCCTCATAACACCCCCGGCCTCGGTTATCAGGGTCTCGACTAGGACTTCTCCCGTTATTTCTCCCGCACTTTTGATCTCAAGCGTCCCGGCGTCTATCTTTCCGTTCACTTTCCCGAATACGATGACTTCTCCGGCCCTGACGTCCCCGGTCACCGAGCCGTTTGGGCCTACCACGATCGAGTCGCCGACCTTTACGTCTCCCTTGAGGACCCCCTCGACCTTAATCGATCCCTCGCACGAGACCGTTCCCTCGAACACAGCACCCTCGCCCAGAACCGTTTCCACGACGTCCGAGTTTTTATTCTTCCGCTTGTCGTTGTACATGCGCGCTTCCCTCTATCTTATGTGTTTTGCGGGGTTGATCCTTCTTCCGTACCTTATTATCTCGTAGTGGAGATGCGGCCCGGTTGAGCGGCCGGTTGACCCTATCTCCCCTATTTTCTCTCCCGCCTCGACCCTTTGGCCCTTGACGACCTCTATCTCTGAGAGGTGCGCGTAGAGAGTCTTGTAGCCCTTTTTATGCTTGATGACGACGCGCTTGCCGTAGCCCTTCACGTACCCGGCCTTCTCAATGACGCCGTTCGCCGTGGTTACGACCTCGTCTCCCGTCTTTCCCCTGAAATCGACTCCGCCGTGAAACTCTCTCGTCTCGGAGAAGGGAGATTTCCTGTAGCCGTAGCGCGAAGAGAGACTTCCCGAGGCGGGTTTTCCGAAAGGAACGGTCTCCAAGACGTCGGCGAGGCGGTTTATGTCCTTTTCGACCGCGTCGAAGTAATCATCGCCGATGTCGCTTGTCCGGAATCCGCGGCCGCCTATCTGGGGAGTTCTTCTCCGTCTCTTCTCCGAGAGACGTCTTTCCATGGAGGCAAGCTTTTTCTCGAGGCGAAGGACCCTTTTTATGAATCTGTCCTGAAGCCTCTTGTCCACTATTATATCGTGCGACATCGCTTCCACGGCGTCGAGCAGTTCGTTTATCTCCGTTTCCTTCTGCGCCCGGATGTCTTC
>JAAXHE010000063.1 GCA_012271065.1 Candidatus Latescibacterota bacterium | reverse complement strand
GTCACCATCGACCCGATCCAGAAAGACGGCGGACTCGGCTTCAGCCCGCAGATCCTCCGGGACTGGACCGCCAACCGCGAGACGACCGCGTTGTTCGCGGAGCTCGCCATGTTCCCGACGGAGGATCTGGAAATCGATATCGCCGCGCGTGCTGAAGAGACTCTGGGCATCAGTTCGACGGATCCCAAGATCAGCATGCTGTGGACGCCGCAGGACAACCTGTTCATTCGCGCAACAGCGGGGTCTTCATTCCGTCTGGCCAGCGAAAACAACATGTTTGGCGTCAGCCCGGGCTCGGTTGGCCGGGACACCATCGGCGGGGAAATCACCCAGGCTGTGGGTATCGCGGTGGGTAACCAGGACCTCCTGCCGGAGGAGTCCGACAACTGGACGCTGGGTTTTACCTGGGACGTGTCGGATAACTTCACGATCGACCTGACGTATTGGGACTACGAGTTCACCAACCTCGTCACTTCGACTGACGCCGAGGACACCCTGCGATTGGACCTTGCTGACGGTTGGGTGAACGCGGGACCGAACAACTCCAACCCCATACCTCGCGAGCTGAGCCCGCATCCGCTCTTCCCGGGCCGGCCCAACGAATACTGTGAGGTCACTCGCGGGTGGAGTTTCGTTGACGAAAATAACGACGGCAACCTTGATCCGGGAGCGGAGCCATTGCCCGCAGGCTGTGTCACCGGATTCGACTTCGAGATCTTCCGCTCGAGTTGGCTCAACCATGACATCATCCTCACCAACGGCTTCGACCTGACGCTCGACTGGCGTAGCCAGTTGGCTGGCGGCGACTTCGGTGCCCGCTTCATCGGTTCCTTCACCCAGGAATACAGCGGAATCGACAACGCCACCGGGATGTTGAGAAATGTGGTCGGACAGGACGGTGACGGCGTCGCAGGCGTCGGCATCAACCCCGACCTGCGCGCGAACATGATTTTCACCTATGGAAAAGGCAATCATGATTTGCGCGGTACGTTCCGCTATACGTCGGGAACGGAGTTGACGGATACGAATCCGCTGGAGGCGCCATTCGACCAAAGCTCCTACACCCAGCTTGATCTCGTGTACAACTGGAACCTGCCGCTCGACAATCCTGCGACGTTGTCATTCACGGTAATCAACGCAACCGACGAGGAGCCGCCGCTGGATCCGAACGGCCTCATCACCTACAACGCCGGTCTGTACGACGGGCGCGGACGCATGTTCCGGGTGATGTGGAACCAAGGATTCTAGTTGCCTCATCCAAACACGGCCAGGATTGAATCCCGCTGCTTCGGCAGCGGGGTTCTGGTTTGGTGGATATTGATTTCAGTGTCTTGAACGCGAAGCCTGATGCTGCGGGTGTGCAGGCAAAAGAAGACCCCGCCAGTTGGCGGGGTCGAGAGTAGAGACTTCGAACTGAAGTCAGAAGCTGTGGACGTACTCCACTCTGAACATCCGTCTTCTCGGATCATGAAGGCGCGAGTCCACGGTGGTCAACGAGTTGGCCACCAGGGGCGGCTCGTTGTCGGTGGCATTCAGAACAGCCACATTCAACTGGTTGGAGGACGGCAAGGTATAGGTGTAGACGAAGTCATGCTGTGTCCACGGGCTTTCATCCGTGTTGTACTGGTACGGTCCCGGGTTCCACAGCTCGATTCCGTCGGTATAGCGGGCACTCCAACGGAAATCGTGATCGCCCATGGAGTACGTGAGTATCAGGTTGGCGCGGATCTTGGGGTTGTCGAGCAAGCCCAGGTCTGACCCCCGATCGGTACCCACGGTTTCGACCAGCGTTCCATCGAGGGTGGAAATCATGAAGCTGTTCACGTACGCCGCCAGGAGCCGAACGCCAAACAGATTGCCGCCCGCCAACTCCTGCCGCCAGTCAAGGGTGACGTCCATGCCGGAAGTTTCCACCGCGTTCCGGTTGACGAAGGACGATTTGAACAGAGCAATATCGAAACCGTCCAGGCAACCGTCCGGCAACGGGTCCCCGGAGTCCGGATCCCACCGGCCGGAACTTTCGCACACCTCGTTTGGAACGCCCGGGAAGAGTTCGATTCGCGGGTCGGTGATGAACCCGTCCGCGATGTCCGCCAGGAGAATCTCATCGGGATCGATCGTGGAGACGAGATTGGTAAAGTCGTAATCCCACCAGGTAAGGTCGAACGTCAGATTGTCGGTCACGTCCCACGTGAATCCGATCGTCCAGTTGTTCGATTCTTCCGGCAAGAGGTCAGGGTTGCCGACCGAGAGCGCACGGGCCTGGGTGACCTCGCCGCCGAGGGGACGGATCGTCGTGCCGCTCGGCCCAATGCCAAAGGTCTGACGCTCGGAAGCCAACCGGAAGGAGGAACCTACGGAGAACCTGACGAACAGGTCGTCCGTGGGCGTCCACAGACCTGTGAGCTTCGGTTCGGTCGAACTCAGCCCCAGCGTGCTTTCGTAGCGCGCGGCAAAGTCCAGTTCCAGATCCTCCGTCGGGAAGATGACCAGTTCGGCGAAGACGGCTTGCGTATCGCGTGACGCCGCCCAATCCTGAACGACCTGCGGAGCAAATCCGAATCCACCGTCCCTTCTGACGGAATTGACGTTTATTTCCAGTTCCTGCTGTCTGTACTGAGCGCCTACGGCAAGACCGCTCTCACCACCGGCCATTTCCCAAAGGCTGCCTGTGACCAGGGCTTCAACGGAAAAGAAATCCGAATCGCCTCGTTCGACATCGAGATCCGTCATCCAGGCCGCCAGGTCGGGAGGGTTGTAAGTCGGATCGCCGGGCTGGGCTATCAGTCGGCTGGCGAACGGGTTCCACCACTGACAGTTTCCGACGCCCGGCTGAATGTTGGCATTGTTGGCTGCGCCGCTTACCTGGTCGAACTTGCAGTTGCCGCCGCCGTAGCCTTGAATGGCGCGAGCGTATCGGTCAGCGATCGTGTCCGAGCGTCCGGATTCCTGACTGTTCCATGAAGCGGTGCCATTCGCGCGCCAATCCCAGTTGCTGTTGATCGAACCCTCAAGCGTCGCCGAGGTTCTGAAGGTATTTTGCTCCGCGAAGGATGGCAGTGATCCTTCAAGCGGGCTGGCCTGCCGGGTGAATACACGGATAAAGTTCATTAGCGGGAAATCAGGGTCTCGCTGGTGGGCATCGATCACACCCGGGTTGTTTGCCGGCAGCACCGCGCCCAGGCTCGGTAACGCCAGCAGCGGCACGCCGGTGCCGAAACTGCTGAGCGTCTGAACCCGCGCATAATTGATTTCCCAGGTCAGGCGAGTATCCCCCCCGAGGCCCGTCGTGGCAACCGCCATGCCGGTGAACCGGTCGTTCTCGGGGATGATGGTGCGCTGCAGGCTTAACGTGCCCCTGCAGAAGGGGTTTCCGGCGGGATCGTCGGGCAGTCCGTCCGCATTGTGGTAAAGGGCGCCCGCGGGGTCCCAGATAACGTTTTCCTCAAGACCGCCAATTAGCGGGCTGCCGCAAAGAGGGTCGGCGAACCAGCGGAATCCCACCCCCGGCACCACCCCGCCGAAGGTTCCGGGGTTATAGAGGCCGGTAATCAACCCCTCCCCAAGCCGCTCGTTGCTGAACACGTCGGCGCTCTGCATCTCCTTCGTGCGCTTCAGATATTCGAACCCCATGACAACTCCGAAGTCGGGTTGCTGAACACCGAACAATCCGCCGACCAGGACTTCGGGCACGTCACTCTGCGCTTCCGCAAACTGGCTTGAAACGGAGACCTCGACGCCTTCGAAATTGTTTCTGGTGATGAAATTGGCGACACCGGCGACAGCATCCGAGCCATAAAGAGCGGAAGCACCGTCGAGCACCAGTTCGATGCGTTCCAGCATGATCTTCGGAGTCAGATTGTTGACGTCGACCTGTGATGCTGAGTTGGCATCGATGGTCTGACGCTGCCCGTTCAGCAAGACCAGCGTGGATCTCGGGCCAAGGCCGCGCAAATCGATGCTGCTGGTGGGCGTGTTCCAGTTCTCCGCTACGTTGGCCGACGATATCTGCGGCATGTCGCGAAGCACTTCGATCGTTGAAATCCGCTGGTTCGCACCGATTTCTCCGGCATCCATGATGGCAACCGGTTGCGGTCGATCTGCCGGACGGGAAATGTAAGATCCCGTGACGACAATCTCTTCGAGTTCACTATCCTGCGCAAACAGCGACGGTGATGCGGTCGCCAACGCCGCCGAGAGGCTGCCCATCAGTGTTCGGCAGCAAACTGTCAAGAACCCCTGTTTCATCTTGTACCTCCTGCGCGCGCGTTCCGCGCGCCAATGACGATAGTGCGCTCAAGCGAGATTTCGGCTGGCTTGTTTACATCAATCCAACACCTGCGATTGGTTTATCCGCCATCGTGTGTTGTGTTGCGTTCATTAGCCACTCAGACGAACCAGTCCGTTCGGATTGATTCTTGCATGCTATATGCGATGCCGAGACGCTGTCAACGGCAAGAATCGAATTGATGCGCAAAAGCAACAGAGGTCAAGTACACGGCCAATCGCAGAACAACTAAGCCGTTACCGTCTGTCCTTGAAGAACGCCTTGAGAAAGTGATCCACCACGCGCCGGCATTTCCGGCCCACAAAGACGTCGCTGGGCATGTTGACACGACATTCGCGTTCAAGCACGAGTCGATGCCCGACCATGGCTGCAAAATAGGTCGCCAGATCGTCGGCTTCGAATTCCGTTTTCTCGCGATGAGCATCGAAAATTTCGACGAGGGGCGCTTCGGCCTGTAGCGGGCCTACTTCGAAGTAGTGTTCGCCGACGTTCGGGGATGATCGCGACACCCGAAAAATCAGCCGGCGAAAGTCCAGCGTCCGATCGGAATTGAGCGTAAAGGCAATCGACTCGGCGATGCGGATGAGTGCCTCCCGCAGGTCGACCAGCCCGATCTCGACCGCGTGGGCGGCTTCAAGTTCCCGTCCGTAGAATTCCAGCTCCTTTTCGATGACGGCTTCGAGCAAGGCCTCCTTGCTCGAAAAGTAGCGGTAGATGGATTCCTTCGAGATCCCGGATTCCCGCGCCATGGCGGAAATGCTCGTGCCGGCATAGCCGTGCGCCAGGAACCACTCGCTGGCAACGTCCAGGATTTGGGACTTCTTGTCAGGGCGCCCGGACGTTGGCGCAGCTTGCTGTGCCGATCTTACTTTTTTCTGGACTCTCGACACGACTGCTGGTCTGCTTTTGGCTGGGTCCCTGAACTCTAGCACAAGCGGATCAGAATGCTGTCCACGGCGGCGACGCGATGATTGTCTTGCTGGCAATCGCCGCTGTTTCGGCACGAATCAGTAGTTTGTGCATCCGTACGGCTTGACCGTTTCGCCCGCCCGCCAGACCCACTGTTTCCTCATGGTCACCGGCTCCGTGAATGTCTCGGGGTCGATGACCGTGATCGTGTAGTCGAGATTGGCGCCGTCGCCGCTCAGGGAGAACCGTTCCTGAAGCCGTGCCTGGCTGCTTTGCGGAATGCCGGTTGTGTTGAAGTGGTACCAGTCTATGGAGTGAGTGTCGACCACCAGGACATCGCCGTCCCAACGGCCGGTCGAATGACCGAGAAGGGTCGGTGGAACATCGGCGTCGACGACATCGGGATCCATGTGAATCCTGCGCACCAGATCGTACTCCTCGATGAGAAACAGGATGTCGTCGCCGTCCCGGGTGAACGCCACGGGATAGGGCTGGTGCATGATCGCAGGCATACCCTTGGGAGTGCACTCGCCGGTCGGGTCGTCCACCAACGGGTCGAAAGCCTCGCGCGCGGCGGCGGCGGCGGCCGTCAACGGATATTCATCCAGACCCATGTAGCGTCCGGGACCGTTGAAACGGGTGCTCCAGACGCGAAAAATGCCCTGATCCGCACCTCCGGTGTCGCCGTCGGCCAGCCAGACCTCGGACCGACCCAGGTGATCTTCGGACCAGTGCGGCGCAACCCCGGGCCGCGTGACCACTTCGCGACCGTCGGCCAGCAGCACATTGTTGGTCCACATCTCGTTGTCGCCGTTGCGGGCGGAATAGCCGGCCACCGTCACCCGGTCGCCCTCGCTCAACAGTTCGGGATTGACATCCATGCGGCTGAGGATGCTGACCGAATTGGTTTCCACGCGCCAGGATTCACCGTCGGCGGTTCTGACGCTGAACTGCACATGGGGATTGCGCCACATCAGCCGGGTGATTTCACCCTCCAGTTCGGTGAGATTGTCCATGTCGAAAACGCCGGCGAAGGCGTGATGAGCGTGGCTTGGCAGCGTCAGCACGGCAAGGAGAGCCGTGAACAGTCCGAAACATCCGTATGCGAGTAATTTCATCATCAGGTATCTCCCAAT
>JAAXHE010000049.1 GCA_012271065.1 Candidatus Latescibacterota bacterium | reverse complement strand
ACCACACCGCGCTCGCGACGCCTTGCCGGACAAAAAAATGGACTCGGCAGAGCCATCTCGGGTAGTGTTAACAGGCCCTAGGCTGTTCCGGCCGCAGGGACTCACGACGGAGAGATTCTGGCGGCGCTCACACAACGCGGTAGAGTCAAAGGGGGCCAACGATCTGCCGATCACGGCTCACGCGCACAGCGCAAATTCGACACCGGTTACGCGCAACGAAGGGGAATTCACGCACGTGCCGGGGCGGCGGGCTGTCTTGTGACACCGGCCGGGATGGTGCATACGGAATTCGCGCACGTGCCGGGGCGTCGGTCAGTTGGTTCCGGCACTGAGTGGATGGCGTACTTCTATCCCCGTGACCCCTGCCGCGACATCCATCAACTCGAGCACGCTCAGCGGTTCCAGGGTATCGCGCCATTGGTGGAACCCGTCCGATGCCAGACTCAGTTCCATCGCCACCCGCTCGCTCTGCGAGTACTGGCCGTCCGACAAATCCCATGCCTCGTCCACGAAGTAGTCGTTCTCGCGGAACGCACCGACGCCGTTGCGCCGCAGGGCCTCCCGAATGGCCGGCGCGAAGTGGCCGCCGAAATTCCGCGTCGAGTTCATCCAGATCTCAAGATCCTTCGCATCCACGCCCGGAAAGTACCGGTCCAGGCTTTTCTGGGCAATATCCAGCGCCCGCGCGGCGATGTCCGCCGGCGGATTTCCCTGCCAATAGACGTAGGGGATGTATCCCGACCAATGCTCGTACGCCGGGTAGCCGATCAGGTAGGGATTCAACACGATCCCCCCTGGAGCGCCGCGGCTCGGCCCGCCCTGATTCTTGCGCATCAGCGCGGCCGCAGAAAATGTCGCCAGTTCGTTGGTGAAAGGTGTGACCCTGATTACTCTTGCTCCGGAAATGACTCCCCTCGAATACATCGGGGAGTTGGCTGAACGCGGGGTTATCGTGAGCACGGGTCACTCCGATGCCGACTACGCGACGGCAGTGAACGCGATCGATGCGGGAGTGACCGGCTTCACCCACCTGTTCAACGCAATGTCGCAGCTCGGAGGTCGGGCGCCGGGCATGGTAGGCGCGGCACTCGACTCCGGGCGGACTGTTCCACAGTCCACGGAAGGAGTTTTAACAGACAAGCCTGCGGAAATCGGATTCCCGTTTCCATGGACTGTCAAATTCGCTATGTGCGCACCCGCCCTCTCGACGTTCAATGAAAAACGGCGTCCGGGCTCAGTAGTTGAAGACGATGTCCGCCTGAAGCCTGTCGTAATCGCGAAGATTGCCGGCCGCTTCACCCCGATAGCCGAGGATGTACCGCAACCCCAGATTCCACCCCCGCGGAAACGCATATCCCGCACGCAACGTGTAACCGCCACCGTCAGCGGTACCGCCGGCGAAATCTGAGTCCGTGAACGCGCCGACAACCGCGTTGGCCCCGAGATCCTGGTAGATGTAGGCGACGCTCCATGTCCCGGTATCCGTGGCGCGCCGATAGTCGATCCCCACAGCAAGACCGTCCGAAAATTCCTCGGCAGCCGTGTTCTTCACATAGTCCACATACATTCTCAATGGGTGGCCGGCCAAATCGACTGTCAGCTCACCGAACACCTCCACCTGGGAAAACCCGTAGAGATAGTTTCCGTTCGCGTCGAGCTGATTGCCCTGACCGTTGCGCGGCGTGAACACCGGAGCCCGGCCCTGCGCATGGCTGAGTTCGTGAACGCTCGCCCCGGCGGTCAGGGACACGCCCCGCGCCGGAGACCCCCTGTAACCCGCCTGAAGCCCGTACCACATGGTGTCGGGATCCGAACCGCGTTCCTCCGCCCAGAATGCCGAGGCGTTCGCGAAGAACGTGCCTGAAGACGCTCTTAGTGCAAGCCCTTCCGGTCTTATGTCTCCATCGTAGAGCAGATGGTAGCCTCCGGGCCGGAAGAACGGATTGGACATCTTCCCGCCAACCAGGATCAGTGTTTCCGAAAGACTCCAATCGAAGTAAGCCAGATCCACGCCCACCGACTTCCTGGAGAATCCCTCGTCAAAGCTCTGATTGCCGCTGTCGTTGGCGATGCCTCCCGTGGACAGGCCAAAGCCCACTTCCATGTCTTCGTTCAGGGTTGCCGTCGCGTTGGCCCGTGCCCTCATCCGGTGCCTGTGCCGCACCGAAACCGCGTCGTCATTGATCGTCTCGTGGCGATAGCGCAGGTCGCCGTCCAGAACCAGACCCTCCGTCCACGACGGCTCCGCCGCTGCTGGAGGCAGAAGCTCCACCACCCGCTCGACCTCGATCTCCGCCTCCTCGCCAACGTCCCCTGCACGGCTCGCTTCGGTCCGCACGTCTCCGGCAACGCTCGCTTCGATGCGTGCGTCCCCGGCAAGGCTCAATGCGATGTGCGCAAGCCGCTCCTCCAACAGGGCGATTCGAGCCCTGAGTTGAGCGATTTCCTCCTGGGATTCGGTCTGTGCGCGCAACGATGGCGCGGCGAACAGGCAGGAAACGGTCAGAATCGACAGGACGTATCTCATCGGGCGAACTCCTCAGCGCTGTAGCCCTGCTGGAAAGCAGATTTGTTCGGCGCAGAGTATCGCGCCGAGTTATTGCACTTTTTTTACAGACGCGTGGAGTTGCACTTTTCTTGCAGGCGCGCGGAGTTGTTGCACTTTTTTGCAGAGCCGGCCAACCGGGCGCAGGACGCGCGACAGAAGCCGCTCAGCCGAATCGGCCGGTGATGTAGTCCTCGGTCAATTCGTGTTGGGGATTGGTGAAGATCTGGTCCGTATCGCCGACCTCGATGAGGCGGCCGAGATGAAAATACGCGGTGCGTTGGGAGACTCTGGCGGCCTGCTGCATCGAGTGAGTGACGATCGCAATGGCGTAGTTTTTCTTGAGCTCGTCGATCAGATCCTCGATATGCGCGGTGGCAATGGGATCAAGGGCCGAACAAGGTTCATCCATCAGGATGACCTCCGGGCTCACGGCAATGGTCCTGGCGATGCACAGCCGCTGCTGCTG
>JAAXHE010000016.1 GCA_012271065.1 Candidatus Latescibacterota bacterium | reverse complement strand
CTCTCGCCGGCATCAGCCATCCCTGAGCTGCCCATCGCCGCTGACGATTGGGACCCGCCGCCTCCATTGGAACCGGATGACCCATCCCTTTTCGATGATGATGACCTGCCCTTCTGATTTCCGGGGCCGCATCGGTTACGCGCGATGTTGCGCTTAGGATGGTTTTCAACCGGCAGGGGTGAGGGTTCGCGAGGCCTCCTCCGTTTCATCCACGACGCCATCGACCGGGGCCGCCTGGACGCCAAGCTCGAGTTCGTGTTCAGCAATCGTGAACCCGGTGAGGCCGAAGGGTCTGACCAATTCTTCGAGCTCGTGCGCTCTTATGGGTTGCCTTTGGTAACACTGTCGTCCAATCGATATCGGCGTGAAAACGGCGGCGGCCCAATATCCCGTCACCGTCTCGGATTCGACCGTGAAGCCCTCCGGCTCCTGGAACGCTACGACCCCGACGTTTGCGCCCTGGCCGGATACATGCTTATCTGCAGCGGGGACATGTGCCGCCGATATCCCCTGCTGAACCTTCACGGCGCCCTCCCCGATGGACCCATTGGCACATGGCAATCCGTCATCTGGCAGTTGATCGAATCGCGATCGACTCGAACCGGAGCAATGATCCACCTGGCCACTGAGGAGGTGGACCGTGGCCCCGTTTTGTCCCATTGCGTAGTCCCGATATCCGGCGACGAATTCGAACAGGACTGGCAGGCGTTGCAAGGGCGTGATGTATCAGATATCCGCGCTGCCGAAGGGGAGCATTTTCGTTTGTTCCAGCGAATCCGCGAGGCCGGCTACCGCCGTGAACCCTACCTGATCCTGGAAACCCTCCGCGCCGTTGCGGATGGGAGGTTGCGGGTCAAGCCGGAAACTGCGCTCCACTCTTCCGGAGAACCCCTGGAACTGCGGTATCCGGCCGGCCTTCCCCTGACCGACCAGATCGAAACCGCTGTGGCGGCAGGATAAACGGCTACGCCGATTTTCTTTCTTGGTTCGTCCGCGAACGCGCCAGCGCATTCTTCAGCGTCATGTGCCGGCCGCCCCCACGCCGGTACAACCGGGGCGAGGCCTCGCCGGCGATGGCGTCGCGGTGAACGACGCAGCGGCCGATATCCCGCAGCGATGGCAACTCGTACATCACTTCCATCAACGCGTCCTCGACGATGTGCCGCAAAATACGGGCGCCGGTCTGGTAGGTGAGCGCTCGCTCGGCGGCCGCCTCCAGGGCGTCTTCAGTGAATTCCAGCTTGACGTCGTCGATGTCAAACAGCCTCTGGTACTGCTTGATAATTGCGTTTCTCGGCTCGATCAAGACCCGGATCAGGTCTTCTCGATCCAGTGGCTGCAACGCCGCGACCACCGGCAATCGACCCACCAGTTCTGGTATGAACCCGAACTGCAGCAGGTCTTCGGGCGTCACCAGGTCCAGCATAGCCACGGAACTCGCCCTCTTGTCGCTCCGCTCCTGGTTCTGCGCCAGAAAGCCCATCGCGGCGCCCGACGACACACGTTTCGAGATTATCTCCTGCAAACCGTCGAACGCCCCGCCGCAGATGAACAGGATGTTCCTGGTGTTGATCTGCAACATCTCCTGGTGCGGATGCTTCCGGCCGCCCTGCGGGGGCACGTTGGCGATACAACCCTCGATGATCTTGAGCAGTTCCTGCTGGACCCCTTCTCCCGCAACATCACGCGTGATCGAACGGTTGACCCCTTCTTTGCG
>JAAXHE010000166.1:426-6266 GCA_012271065.1 Candidatus Latescibacterota bacterium | reverse complement strand
GCGGTGGCCGCCGCCCAGGAGGCCGCTGCGGTGGCGTTGGTGGACCCGGGCGGCGCGGGCAGGACGTCGAATCCGCCGCCGGAGGCCTGCCGCAGTATGACATCGGGCATCAATCCGCCTCCGACGGCCGTGGACGTGCGTTTGAGGTACAGGTCCTTCCTGGCGTCGCCGTTGAGGTCGTCGGCTCGCGCCTGCCAAGTGTTGGCCAGTTGCACCGCCGCTGTGCCGTTCACGCCCATCGTGAGCGCATAGCCCAAGCGCCGATCATCTCGCGGCGGCGGCAGTGCTACTGGATTTATGGCACGCGTGATCGGGCTCCTGCATCCACCAGGGGTGCCATACAGGTGCTCGCGTCGCCGGCGTGGTCGCCTTCCGTGTAACACTCGTAGGCGCTTTTCAGGGCGCAGATGTTCACCGGATTGGCCCCAACGGCATCGGCCAGCTCCAGCCAACGCAGCACTTCCCTGGCGCCGCCGTACCGGCCATAGGCGCTCGCAACGCGTTGGGGCCAAGTCTGGTCAGCTTCACGCACGATCAGCGGGACCACGCCCTCGACTTCAGGGTGCATTCCGTACCATTTCGCGGGTGCGCCGTCGGACAGCTGCGCTTTCGCGAGCGTCACATCGCATTCGTCGGGAACGCGCTTGAGGTATTCTTCCGCGGCACATATCTCAAGGTCCTTGAATGTAATTGCCAGACAAAGCCAGAAACCGTCCAAAAGGCACGCGTCGACCTCGTCCGAAGGCCCCTTGGCGTCGCGCAATAATTCCAACTGCTCGACAACAGGTCTCCAATCCGGCGCGTCCAAGGGCAACAGGCCGCCGCATCGGTGGCTGTACATGTACCAACCGGCCCGCATGTTGTCCGGTTCCCGCCCCGCAAGCGAGATGTGCTTGTAGCTTAATCTAGAACAAGACCCGATATGCGTATCCCGATCCTCCTCCAGGCACATCATGTCCGTACCCGTGCAGCGCCCGGTCTGCGCTTGTGGCTTATCCCACGGCCCCATGGCGAACCCGGTCCACGCAAGCACCCCGAACAACAATCGATGGCATCGTTGCGCCCGGTATTCTGGATTCCTCATGTGTTTTCTCTTCTTGCTCAATCGGGACAGAGGGTTGTACGACACGACCCGTGGCGCGGCTCTGTCCCCGGTCCGCCGCATCAAACCGCACCACCGCAGGGATCGTCCGGATCTCCATTCACGTCCTCGATCAGCGTCAAGATCATCGCCGGCGACAGACCCGTCTCGGTGAGCGCGACGATGTCCGTGTTGGTGAGCACCGGCCTTTCTTCCTGCCCCACTGCGGCTGTCATCGCACACACGCCAAGCACGGCCAGCCCGAACAAGGCCTCGGTTCCTCTCATACCGCCGCTCCAAACCGGATCTGCATTTTCGCGCGTTCATGCCTTTTTTTATCGTTACAATGAGTGGGCCATAGTGAACGACGCGGAATCGAGCGTGCGCCCGAAACATCGGATTCCGGTGGTGTTGGGGCCGTGGGCGACGCTCCATCTCCAGCCCGAACGGAGCGCGATCCGCAGCCCGGCGACGCATCACCCTTTAGTGTCATGTCTCGACACTGTGGCGTACCGTGCGATGTAGTGGCTCAGCCACTAAACGAGGATTCGAGTGCCTGCGGTGTAGCACTTCCTACACATTGCTGATGTCAGTTTTCCAGATCACCAACAACAGAACTTGACTCGGCTGGTTCTTCTTCCAAGATAAACCCACTACTTCTAAGACAATTGTCAATATAGTCGATGTCATCCGGGAGCGTTGGTAGCTGGTGTAGTTGTTTGTATTGAGGAGTACTCCTGTTGACACAATTCGAAATCCCTCGCACTTGATCCGGAGTCAGCACACTTTTTCCCGTAAGATTCAATAGCCAAATTAGGTCGAAAAATGGACTTATCTGCAAGTCAATATGAGCCGGTAAATCGTCATTAATTGGGGCGACAAAACCATTCTCTGTGTATATGTACCATCTTGACGTCAGTCCTCCCCAGAGAGGTATTTTTATGTACGAAACGATTGGGTCATTTATAGGTACGTTAGCTTGAATCTTTGTTCCTGCCCATGCAGACATCGCCAACACGATCAATATCGCCATTCTCATTAGTTTGCTCCTTGCTCTACGGGACGGAGGCTACTCCCGGAATCGATAGGCCATTCAACTCGTCCCGCATGGTGGAAATTGGAACGACTTGCTCTATACCGCCGACGCAGCCTGTTCGGGGTGGCGGTTCTTGCTCCACGCATTCCGTCATTGCATTCCCGGGCCTGGCTGGCTGTAATCCCTCATTTGTCCGCATCCGATCATGAATGACCTCAGCCTGTTGTTCCCGCCCCAAGATGCCGAAATCAAGTGCTCCATACAACGGTCCGTTCAACACCCGGTACACGTATTCGGCTCCTCTTTCCATCGGCTTCCTTCCGTGCTTCCATCCTTCGCAGAGAAATTGGCAAGTGTGCACGATCTCATGAAGGACAACGCCAAGCATTTCAGTGTCCTCAATATCGTCAGGGTCATACGATGCCTTGTGGTCGGATCTCCGCACGTTGATGATGTGGGGTTCCGTCGTAGTGACATAAGCGGTGGAATGAGTTGCGTCGTTTTCCCGAAAAAACTCCCTTGATCTTGGCACGATACGCAGCTCATCATAATCGAATGTACCGCTTTCGATTGGCCCGTAGGATTTTAGAAACTCAATTTCGTCGCTGGTCAGCGTCCGGCCTGGCTAAGGGGCGTCTTTCACTTGGCGATCCGTTCCAGTGATGAGGTCGATTATCATGCGTCCGAACGCCTTGACGTTGTCACACCAGATCTCAAACTGATCGAAGGCAATGATTGTTTGCGTTGCCGGACATGATTGTTCGAGTTTTCCGTCAAATACTTCCACGCCAAGGACATCTTCCAATATCCTGTTCAGGTTCCTTGCGCTGCTATCGCCCAACGGCAGGTCGGGTTTGATCCGCCCGTCCACCAGGCTGAACTGTTCGGCGAATTCCCGCGCCTCGTCGCTGAGGTTGGTGTACTCCTCGTAGGCGCTCGCATAGCTGAACTCCGGATGCCAACGGCAATACCTCTTGCTGAGGTCGCGGGAGCGAAAGCAGGTCCTGAACCGCACGTATATGTTATACATGCGGTCCTTTTTGAAACCCTCGAAATAATTCGGGTCCTGGGTCCAACTGCCGACTTCGGAGAGAAAGTTCTTCAATTCATCGTCCACGGCGTTGAGGATCACCTGCGACCGCCGCCGCCCCGGCGCGTACAGGATCCGGTCCAGCACCCCGCCACCGACGGCTGAACTCAACCCTCTCAGCAGAATGTCCACGAACCCGTCCAGGTTGGTGTCGCTTGGCACCACGTCCGCCGCGGTGGTCACCGTCCAGGCGGACGCCCCGGTCGCGTTGGCGGACCCGGGCGGCGCGGGTAGGACGCCGAATCCGCCGCCGGATGCCCGCTGGAGTATGACATCGGGCATCAATCCGCCTCCGGTCGCCGTCGACGTGCGCTTGAGGTACCGGTCCATCCTGCCGTTGAGGTCGCCGGCTCGCGTCTGCCAGTGTCGGCTAGTTGTACCGCCGCTGAATTCGCCGCTGTGCCGGTCACGCCCACCGTGAGGAATCGTCCAAGCGTCGATCATCTTCCGGCGGCGGCAGTATTGCTACTGGATTTACGGCACGCCCGATCGGTCTCCCGCTCCTGCATCTACCAAGGGCGCCGCACAGACGCTTGCGTCGCCGGCGTGCTCGCCTTGCGTGTAGCATTCGTAGGCGCTTCTCAGGGCACAGATGTTCACCGGATTGGCCCCAACGGCATCGGCCAACTCCAGCCAACGCAGCACTTCCCCGGCACCGCCGTATCGACCGTATGCGCTTGCAAATGACGTCGCGTACGTGATCGGCGGGATCACACCTCCCACGATCAGCGGGACCACGCCCTCGACTTCAGGATGCGTCCCATACCATTGCGCGGGCGCGCCGTCCGACAGCGGCGCTTTCGCGAGCGTCACACCGCATTCGTCGGGAACGCGCTCAAGGTATTCTTCCGCGACACAAATGTCAGTGTCCTTAAACGTTCTTACCTCGCAACGCCAGAAACTGGCCATAAGACACGCGCCGACCTCGTCCGAAGGCGCCTCGGCGTCACTCAATAGTTCCAGATGCGGGACAACACCCTGCCAATCCGGCGCGTCCAAGGGCAACAGCCCCCCGCCCCTGTGACTGTACATGTACCAACCGGCCCGCATGTTGTCAGGTTCCCGCCCTGCGAGCGTGATGCGCTTGAAGCTGAATCTTGTACAAGACCCGATGTGCGTATCCCGGTCCTCCTCCAGGCACGTCATGTCCGCGCCCGTGCACCGCTCGGTCTGCGCCTGAGGCGCATCCCACGGCCCCATGGCGAATACGACCCACCCAAACACCCCTAAAAATGATCCATGGCATCGTTGCGCACGGTATTCTGGATTGCTCATGTGTTTTCTCTTCATTGCTAATTCGGGACAGAGGGTTGTACGGCAAGACCCGTGGCGCGGCTCAGTCCCCGGTCCGCCGCATCAAACGGCACCCGCGCAGGGATCATCCGGGTCTCCCGGTTGCGGGACCTGTCCGGGAAGGGGTATGGGCACGATGGCCTCCAACTCCGTGATCGCGGCCTGGCGCCTTGCGCTGTTCATGGTGCCATGACTGTTGTTCGTGGACAGTCGCGAGTTCTCGTTTTGCCTGAGCCGGTAAAGATCCGCCACCATCTCCGCCTGCTGCTCGCGCGTGAAACAGGAGAAGTCCTTGTTCTCCAGCGACCGATCCTTCAACCGGTAGTGATACGTATTGGCGTACTTGCCCGCGTCGCGAGCAATGTCCGTTCGCATGGTCACATCATTTTGCCAGATGTGCGTGGCCTCGTGGATGAACAGGGTGACTTCCTCGATGCCCTCGAATTCATCGGTGTAACAGGTTGGATAGACTTTTCTTTCCTGGGAATTGCACTGCGGCATGCCGATAACGTCGGGATACCGCTCGTACACGTACAGGCGATTGACCTTGTATGGGACGGTGGCGTCATCGCCCCTCTTGGCGTGATGGAACACCTTGACCTCCTTGTCCAGATTCTCGATTGAATCGACAGGGGCATTGGGATCGGTCAGGTCGGCAAACCCGTTTTCTCGCAGAATTTCTATTTCCTTGGGTGCCAGCAAACGGTATTCGCCCGGCTGGATGGTCGCTCGTCCCTTGCTGTCCACGCTTCCGTCCGCGTTGGGCGGGTCGTTGTCCACATCGACCAGGGCGTATTCGATCGCCCGGAGCACAATATCGCCGATGAGTTCGGTGTCGTTGCAAGGCAAGCCATCGATCGAGCCGCCCAGCGGGCAATTGCGCGTCAATGCGCCATTCAGGAAAGGGGCTCCGAAAACATCGGCCAATAAGCGGTCGATGTTCGCCGCCTTTTGGCCGCCGAGCGTGACATCGGGATCGATCCGCCCATCCACTAGGCTGAACTGTTCGGCGAATTCCCGCGCCTCGTCGCTGGAATTGGTGTACTCCTCGTAGGTGCCCGAATAGCTCACGACCGGACGCCAACGGCAGTACCGTTTGCCGAGGTCGCGGAAGCAGGTCGAGAGACTGACATACACGCTATAGCTACGGGTTTGTGTGAATCCTTCGAAATACTTCGGGTCTCGGGTCCACGCGCTCACCTCGGTCAGGAAATCCTTCAAGTCGTCGTCCACGGCGTTGAGGATCACCCGCGGCCGCTGCCGGCCGGGCGCGTACAGGATCCGGTCCAGCACCCCGCCGCCGACGGCTGAACTCAACCCCCGCAACAGAATGTCCACGA
>JAAXHE010000166.1:0-377 GCA_012271065.1 Candidatus Latescibacterota bacterium | reverse complement strand
GCAGGACGTCGAATCCGCCGCCGGAGTCCTACCGCCGCGGGCGTGTCCAGATGGGCGATCAACGCCCGGTAGCGCAACCGCTGGTTGTCCGGTCCGCTGAACAGGATGCTGTTGGTGCGGGCGTCGGCCGCCAGTTGGAGCGCCGGCACGCCCTCCGCCACGGACACCTGGCCAAGCGTCGAGAGCAGGGCCACGACTTCGCCCGCGGAGGCGTTTTCCAGACGGATGACCTCGATGTCCTCCTCGGAGGCCCGGTCCATCCGGCCGATGATGTCGAGCATGCGGCGCACGTTCGAGCCGCGGTCGACGACGATGAGCGTGTTGGAGCCGGGGTGGGCCGCCAGGTGCCCGTACTGCGGTATCAGGGGCCGCAGGAT
>JAAXHE010000210.1 GCA_012271065.1 Candidatus Latescibacterota bacterium | reverse complement strand
GGTTCCGTCGCTTTTGAGCCATCCCCCTGCGAACACCTCGTATGAGGCCGCTTCCCCCGCTTCGTCGAGGTGGACCGAGGTTACCCTGTAGCCTATGGGCACGCTCCTGTTCCACGAACCGTGCTCCGCGATGAAAATCGCATTTTTCCAATACTCGGGGAACATGGAGCCCGTATAAAACCGCATCCCGAGCGCCGCGACGTGCGCGGGCAGTTCCCACTGGGGAGGAGTGAATTCGCCGCACTCGCGCTCCGAGCCAAACTGCGGATCCCGAACGTTGCTTCCATGACAGTACGGAAAACCGAAATGAAGTCCCGCGGCGACAGCGCGGTTAAGTTCGTCCGGAGGGCTGTTATCATTAATTTCCCTGTCGCTACTGATGTTATCTCTTCCGTTATCTGTAAACCAGAACACATCAGATTCCGGATGCCAGTCAAAACCCACGGTGTTTCTCACCCCGCGCGCGAAAACCTCGAGATCCGATCCGTCGGGATCAACTCTCAGGACCGCGGCGTAGCGCTCGTCGTCTCTTCTGCAGACGTTGCATGGCGCTCCGACGGGGACATAAAGCTTTCCGTCCGGTCCGAACCGGATGAACTTCCACCCATGATGCGCATCTTTCGGGAGCGTATCAACTATAACCACGGGATCCGGAGGAGATGAAAGACGGTTCTCGATTTCGTCGTAGCGAAGAATTCGGCTTATTTCCGCGACATAAAGATCTCCTTCCCGAAAAGCGACGCCGTTCGGAACATTAAGGTCATCCGCAATTAGACGGACGGTCTCGGCGTAGTTATCGCCGTCTGTGTCGCTGAGGGCGTACACGGTTTCAGATCTCGTACCTACAAACAGCGTGCCCTCGGCGCCAAGGGCAAGCGAACGCGCTCCGGGCACTTCGTTTGAATAAAGCGAGATGGAGAACCCCCCGGGGAGAGAAATATACGAAAGCATAGGATCCGCAGGGATTTCCGGTGAGGGAGGTTCAGCGGGAACTTCAGGCGAGATCGGTTCGGCGGGAAGTTCCGGCGAGACCGGTTCCGCAGGAGCTTCAACCCGCCCGTCCGGGACGGCTTTCTCTCCGCAGCCGCAGCCAGATAAGAGAAAAACAAAAAAACACGGGATCAGCAACTGCTTCAAAATTCTCTGCACCGTAACTTCTCTAATATGAAAACACCCTTAAACCGGGCTGACGCCTACCGGGACATATTCGCATGGAAACAAGGCAAGATCCACAACCCTTCTTCGGCACACCGTTCACTAAATCTGGCACTTGGGTAAAGTTATCACTTTATTCTTCCTGAAAAAAGAGGTC
>JAAXHE010000241.1 GCA_012271065.1 Candidatus Latescibacterota bacterium | reverse complement strand
TGCGCAAACAACGGCCGCCAGTGTACCCGCTGACATTGACGAGGGCAACGCAGGGAAGCAATCGACGGCTGTTCGGCAGCGTCACCGCGCATTCACAGGAACGCCGCACACCTTTCGTTGCTATAATCGCCCACAATTCATCCCCCCGAACTGGAGGCTAACGATGGCTGAGGATTTGTCAGGGCTCCTTGCCGAAACCGAACTCACGCTGCTCGACGGGAATCAGGTGCGCACCGAAGGCCCTCTGTGGCACCCTGGCGGGTACCTGACCTTTGTTGACCTGGAGCGTCAGCAGCTGCTCAAATGGGACCCCCAGACACAGGAAACTACCGTAGTCCGCGAGAATACTGGCGAGGGCAACGGCTGCACCCTGGACCGCCAGGGGAACCTGCTTATGTGCGAGGGGGCGGATCACCGATGCGTTACGCGCATGGATGCCGAAGGCAACGTCGCCTCCATTGCCGATCGGTGGGACGGGAAGCGCTTCAACAAGCCCAACGACATCATCTGCCGGACCGATGACACGATCTTTTTCACCGATCCACATCTTCGATTTCCGGAGGAGCTCAGAGAAATCCCGTTTGCCGGCGTGTATCGCATTGATCCGGCCGGGAACGTGCACCTGGCCACGGACGAATGCGAGTACGCAAACGGCCTCGCCTTGTCCCCTGACGAATCCGTCCTGTACGTCGCCATAAGTCGGGCGGAACCAGCGGACTTCGACCGCGAGGAACGGGGTGAGTTCTGCCCCAATCGACGGATCCGAGCCTTCGACGTCGCGGCGGATGGAACCCTGAGCGGCAATCGTATCCTGATCGAGATGGGCTCCGACGCTCCGGGAGTCCCCGACGGCATGAAAGTCGACACTACAGGTAGAGTATGGTGCACCGGGTCCGGGGGCGTTTGGATCGTTTCGCCTGAGGGAGAGCGCCTCGGAGTGCTCGAAACCCCCGAAGTTACGCGGAACATCTGCTTCGGCGGCGACGATATGCGGACGCTGTTCCTTACCTCGGGCCAATCGCTCTACAGCATCCGCGTGCAGACCCCGGGCATTCCAGCATTCTGATGGGGCCGACGGCCTGTCGGGTAATTCCTCAAGGCTCGCCATGCGGATAGTGGACTTGGAGACACCTGGGCCAACCGGGAGCGATCAGGCGGCACCCCTGCTGGTCGAGAGTTTTGCCGAACACCGGCCCGATGCCTGGCCGGACTTCGATGCGGCGGTAGCTGTCGGACGCCAATGGGCACGGCAAACCGGATATCTTTCTCGCCAAGCCTGTGGCGCGACGCTGAACCTCATCAAATTGTGGTAAAACTAGGCTGAAGCCAATGGATCGTACACTCAATTGCAATGAGGAGGCTCAAATGACCACTGCCACCAATGTCGTCGGCAACGGCGCACACACCTACGAATTCGATCGAAACTGGGCGCAAGTTCCGGACGGCATCCCTATGCCGGCTGCGGCAGTTTTCGGCGACGACGAAGATCGGGTCTATTGTTTCAACCGCAA
>JAAXHE010000191.1 GCA_012271065.1 Candidatus Latescibacterota bacterium | reverse complement strand
CCCCCCTAACCCCAAGCCCTCTCCGCGAGGGCGACTGTGCAAATTCTCAACACATTCGCTCCGGCGATACCCCCACAGCTAGACGTGGCCTTGCGTTTCCGTCAGCCGACGGGTGCCGGAATTCTGATAAGGCCCTTGACCCTGGCCCAGATATCGTCCGCCTCCGCATCCGTTAGGGCGGCCATCGGCGGAGCCATCGTCCGGTCGCAGATGCCCAACTTTTCGAGCACGGCCTTGCCCCTGGCCAGAGGGCTGCCCGCCCCCTCCAGCATCGCGCCCGCGAGCGCCGCCGCGAGACGCTGCATTTCCGCCGCGGTCTCCATGTCGCCCGCTATAAACGCCTCGAACAGCCCCACGTTGATTTCCGGCGCGACGTTCGGATGCGGGCCTATCGAACCGTCCGCCCCATGCAACAGCGCGGCCAGGAAGTACGCCTCTCCGCCTATCGTCACTCTGAAACCCGGATCGTCCGCCAGCCGCGCGAGCACCTGCTGCAAGTAGAGAATCTGCGCCCCGCTGTCCTTTATTCCGGCAAGCCCAGCGTCGCGAAGTCGCACTAGGGTATCCGGCTCCACCGACACCTTCGTCATTGCCGGGTAGTGGTAGTACAGGATCGGTACCGGCGACGCCTCTATCAGCTTCTCGAACCACGCCGCGATAGCGTCCTGACCGATTGGAAAGTAATACGGTGGCGTGACCAGGCAGCAGTCGGCCCCGGCGTCGGCGGACGCCTTGATCTGATCGATAGTCGCCTTCAGATTGGGCAGTCCCGCCCCGGCGATAACCGGCACGCTGCCCCCGGAAGCCTCCACCACGGTCGATACCGCTGCATAGCGCTGGTCCCAGTCGATTGATTGAAACTCGCCCGAGCTGCCGAGTACTACCACGCCGTGAACGCCCCCCTCCAGCACGTAGTCGATCAATCTGACGAACCCTTCGCGGTCGACCTTCAGGTCCGGCGTCAGGGGAGTCAGCAAAGCAGGCATCGCCCCCCGAATTCTGGGCAGCATCTCGTTCAATCGAGTCCCCCTTTCAGGTCCGAGAGAATCGCGCGCAAACAGGCCTTCCCGTAATTCTTGCAGCAACGGGAATCCAGTGTATGCCATTTGAAGTTTGATTGAACCTCAGGAACTGGCGGATTTTGGAGCGTCCGCTTGGTCTGCGGCTCCCTTCATTCCGGACTCGATCCGGAATCCAGGGATGGTGACGGTTAGCCAATTGCCCAGACCGTCGTCCGCACCGGGCGAGATTGAACTTCCCCATCTCCCTGCTAGTCGAAGGCGCAGGTGGCTGATAGCCTGGTCAGAAACAGCCAAGGAGCCGAACATGAAGCAAACGCCTCCTCTCCATTACACCCCGTTTGCCCCATCGTCAAATACCCCGATTTTCAAACTTCACAGGGTAATTTTCACAAATGTTTATGAAAACGAGGAGTCGACACCCGGTCCGTCATCTCGAAAAATCGCGCATTTGCCGCCGTGGGCCCGCTCCGCCAACCGCCCCGATATCCGCGCGCGGACGCGCCAAACTAGGCCGCCAGCGTGCCCGACTGAACCGTCATTCCCGCGAAACATGTCCCCGCGAAAAGCGGGAGCGGGAATCCACGTTCTCCTCTATACCGCGTTCGCGCCATCGTCAAATACCCCTTTTCCACTCACCACAGGGCAATTTCCACTTTCTCCACCAAACTCACTCGTTTCGCCCCCGCCCGAATGACCCGACTAAAACATATCCGCTGCGGGCAAACGTCACGCTTGCCCGCAGCCTCTCGTCATTCCAGACTTGATCCGGAATCCAGACTCTCAGGCGCCAGTCGCCAACCGCACCCCGGTATCCCCACCTTCATACAACTGGCGCATA
>JAAXHE010000181.1:52858-57287 GCA_012271065.1 Candidatus Latescibacterota bacterium | reverse complement strand
TTTTTTATGAATTATTCAGGATAAAGACTACTTTAGTCAATATATAGCCGGAAGTGATAAAATGCCGACATTTTTCGCGCCTCCTGGACGTGCATTTTCGTAGCGCGTTCATTGAGCTTGTCGAAATGCCCGCGCTACGGTACCCTGTCGTTACCGCTCGGCGACCCTTCGACCCCGACGTTCTTCCGTGGATTCAGGGAACCCGCGGCCCTTAACCGTCGTATATAAGGCATCAGTCGCGGTGACCCGCCGGCTGATCGGAATGCTACGGAGTCGGTCTTACAGACGTCAGGCCGTCCGGCGCATATGCCTGCTGTCCGTTCCGGTGCGAAATACCCATCGAGGGGACTGGAGCGGCGGCAATGCGTCGATTCCGAAGTCCGTCCAGGCAAGGCGTGCGTCCATCATCGGGATGCCGCCGGCCTGGTCCTTTTTCGTGCCGTTTCAAAGGAGTTGTTCCATGCGCATCCGAAACACGCTTTCCCTCGCAGCCCTTTCGTTCTTTCTGATAGCCGGATCCAGCCTCGCGGGTACCGTTGAGGTGCCGGGCGACGGCGATCCATCCCTGTACGTTGTCAAGGTACACGCGGACTGGTGCGGCGCCTGCACGGCGCTGATTCCCGTCCTCGATGAGGTCCGGACCTCTCTTGCGGACAAGCCCGTCCTCTTTCTCGAGCTCGACGTGACTGACGCGAAGCGCACCTCCCAGTCCCGCCTGCTGGCCGCCGCGCTCGGATTCGAGGAGCCGTTCAAGGCCAACAACAAGACGGGCCTGGTCCTGCTCATCGATCCGGCGAAGAAATCGGTCGTGGAAACCCTGACGCGTAAGAATCCCGCGGACGAGATGACGGGCAAGATCAAGGGGCACATCGCCGCGAGCTGCACGACGACCGAGTGACGGCCTGCACCCGGGGTCGCGCGCCTTGCCTTAGGCCTCGCCTGCAGAGCAACTTTTCCAACGGACTGTTGAGGTTTCGTTCTGATCCTCACATTCGGACGTCAGACCGATTCACGCACTCTGGAACCGCGCGTCCCCGTCGAAGAGGAACCGAACGATGATCATTAAGAATATCACGGCAACCAGCGTCAGCATCCCCTATGCCGCGCCCGTCGGGCCGTACGTCGGTCGCGGCGCGGGAGGCGCTACGCTCGGCGGAACCGGGCTCATCGTCAGGATCGAAAGCGACTCCGGACTCGTGGGTTGGGGCGAGGGCACGGGCGGCTTCGCAACTGATCCGAACGCCATCCTGTCCGGCGCCCACGTATCCGACATCGAAAAGGCAATTGGCCTGATGGATAGTGCAGGCATCCCGAGGGGCCCGATGTCCGGGGTCGAAATGGCGCTCTGGGACCTCCTCGGAAAGCACGCGGGGCTGCCCCTCTGCCGCCTTATGGGGGGCATCGTTCGTACGGAGGTCGACTTCACGGCGTGCATGGGCCTGAAGGAACCCGAAGAGTCGGCCGCTACGGCCCGTGAATACATCGACCGGTGGGGGTTCCGCGTCATCAAGACGAAAGCCGGCAACGACCCCGCGCAGGACCTGGCCATCGCCGATGCGGCCTGTAAGGAGATCGGCGACGAAGCCGCATTCCGGCCCGACGCGAACGGCGGATATCCCCCTGGAGAGACGCTGGAGATCATGAAGAAAATGGCGGACCTGGGCGTCAGGCACTTCGAAGACCCGTGCGACACGGAACACGTGGAAACGCTCGCACGGGTGAGGGCCGAAGTGGGCACTCACATCCTCGTGAACGGCGGCGTGGCCCTGCCCGGCAGCATCAGGCCCTTTCTCGAGGCAGGATGCGCCGACTCTCTGATGCCCGATACCCCGGCCGCCGGCGCCCTGCTTCGCGTCAGGAAAATCGCCGACGCGGCGGAGCCATGGGATGTCCCCTGTCTGATGCACTGTTCGCACGACCTGGGCCTCAAGACCGCCGCGATCACCCATATCGCCGCCGCCACGCCCAACTTTTCGGGGCCCAGTGACACCTGCTACCACGGGCTGGTCGACGACGTTCTCGCCGAACCCTTCAGGTTCGAAAACGGACAGTTGAAAGTTCCCCTGGAGCCCGGCCTCGGGGTGGAAGTCGACGAATCCAAGGTCGAAAAGTACCGGGTCTGAATCGCGTTCGGCCTGGCTCCCGGGTCATGCCAGGGCGAGCATCGCCGCCCTGGTTTTTTTCTAATCCAATCCGAAAGGCCCGGCATGGAATCCGTCCGTGTCGATGACCGGGACTGGTCCAGGCTCACGCTGGGCGATCGCATTCGTCAGATCGAACTCGACGGATACGTGGTCCTGCCGGATCTGCTTGCGCCAGGACACGTTGCCCAGCTCAAGGCCGAGACCGCCAGGCTCGAGACCCGCGCGGTGGACTATAGCGTACACCAGCAGGTCTGTCCGAACCTGCAGTTCACCGGCGGTCCCATCACCGAACTCATCGCCCATCCTCCCACCCTCGTCTTCCTGAACGAACTCTTCGGCGGCGCGACCATCTTCATGTCATGCACGTACGCCCGCTCCGAGCCCGGCCATCCCGGCATCAGTCTGCATACCGACGGCCAGCCCTACGGTTCCCGGATCTTCGGCTACGGCGGCAGCGTACCGTTCATGGTGAGGGTGCTCTATTACCTGGACGACCTCACGCGGGATGTCTCGCCGTTCCGCGTGATACCCCGTTCCCATCTGTCCATGCATGCGGACGCCAACCCGTACAAACGCTACGAGGACCATCCCGAACAGGTCATGGTCCCCGTTGAATCCGGCGGCGCCGTTCTGATCAACCACAAGGTCTTTCACGGGAACTTCCCGAACACCGGCGCCCACGCCCGTGAAATGATCGCCATCGCCTACCGTCCGGCCTGGGCGGGACCCATCGACGAAGTCCCCGCGTGGGACGAGGCCGACCTCGCCGCCCTGCCCGATTTCGTACGTCCCCTGTTCGCGGATCCGAACACCCGCCACTGGGACTTCCACGGCGGCAACAAGCCGGCCAATATGGCCAGCGAAGCCCCCGGCATCAATCCCAGCCGGTGGGATCGCCGATAGGGATCCGTTGGAGATCACCTCCCGGCAATCCGGTCGCGCGGTTCACGTCAACGAGTTCCACTCCGCTCCCAGCGCATCGAACTGCCCGTAGAACGCCTCCAGCACGGAGTCCGCGAGGGGGCCCTTCCCCGTCAACGCCAGGTTATTCCGGGCGTGGTCCGGATTCGTGGTCCCCACGATCGCGGTGTCGATGGCGTCCTGCGAAAGCGTGAATCGAAGCGAAAGTTCTACGGCATCCTCCGGGGCCCCGTCCGGAATCTCGAGTTGCTGCGCCCGCTCCCAGTAGGCATCGGCGTACCCGTAAGGGGACGCCGACCGGCCGATCGCTCCGTTCGCGATCGGCCTCTTGGCGATCACGCCCATCCCCGCCTCCCGCGCCTCCGGCAGCACGTTGGCGCGTCCTTTCTGGTCCACCAGGTTGAACGAGGTCTGCAGGGTGCTGAATACCCCCATCCGGATTGCCACCAGCGCGTCCTCGCCGTCGCCGCTATACCCAACGTATCGCGTCTTACCCGCTTCCTTCGCCCGCATCACCGCATCCACGGCTTCTCCCGTCCTGAGCACGTCCGCCGAACACGTGTGAAGCTGGACCAGGTCCACGTAGTCCGTCCTCAGCCGTTTCAGCGACCGGTCGATGCTCTCATCGATCACCTCACCCGACCAGGGCTCCCCGGTTGCGTCGCCGATTACCTGGCCGCACTTCGTTGCCAGAACGTACTCGTTTCGGCGAGATCCGATGTGCCGGCCGATCAGTTCCTCGCTGTTGTGATAGCTGGCCGCCGTGTCGATCAACGTGATTCCGTCGTCCAGCACCCGGTTCAGCAGTCTGCCAACCTTGTTCGGGTCCACGTCTTCAAGTCCGATCCTGGCGCCGCCGAACCCAAGGCGTGTCACCTCCATGTCCGTCCTGCCAAGTGTGCGCGTTTCCATTGTGATACCTCCGATAAAGGCGTAAGACGTGAGACGTAAGAGGGTAGAGGACCACACCCCGCCCCACCCCCTGGTGAGAAGGAAGACGGGAGAGGGGAGAGATTGCCTGCCTCGAGAGGATTCTATTCGCGCCGAAGGCGGTGAAGAAATACATACCGGGCAAGGATTTCTTCTCCCGTCTTACGTCTCCCGTCTACCCGCATTTCTTCGACCGTCTCCCCTCTCACCGCGTTTCGGGAAGATAAGGTCACGGACGGGATATTGCAAGAGGTTACCCCGTGATCCCGTTTTGGGTTGACAGAAAAGCCCGCCCGGTTTAGGTTTAAATGACGCGATACGGAACGAACCCGCGAGAGAATGGACAGTTAGTTTTGGGGAAGGACACCAGGAGAGACACCGATGGAACAGACCCGTGAGCGGGTGGCCTTCGACAATTACGTCGACGACGGCGG
>JAAXHE010000181.1:31593-52813 GCA_012271065.1 Candidatus Latescibacterota bacterium | reverse complement strand
GGCCTCATGGATCTCATCAAGGGGAAGAATCCGGAATTCAAGGGCGTTCAATTCGAGTCAAGCTACAAGGACACCCTGCATGCGCTTTCGGACGACGAACGGTGGGACGCCGTTCGCAAGCTCCAGTATTTCATGGGTTACGACCACCGCCTGACCGCGGTGGCCGAACACCCGAAAATTCTGGACGTCATGGGGCGGATCATCGGCGAGGAACCGGCGCTCTATTCCCACCAGGCCATCCTCAAACCGCCGCTGGTTGGACGTGAGAAACCCTGGCACCAGGACCACGCCTATTTCAATCTGCCCATGGGAACGCAGATCGTCAGCATGTGGATTTCCCTGGATCACGCCACGCCCGAAAACGGCTGCATGAGGGTGATACCCGGTACGCACCTGCGGGGTCCCGTGGTCCATTTCAAGCGCCGCGACTGGCAGCTGTGCGATACGCATGTGGTCAGAGACCGCGTCGTGGCGGTCCCGCTCGAACCCGGGGGCTGCCTCATCTGGTCCGGGCTGATTCATCACGGCACCCCCGCCAACACCACGCCACAGCGGCGCCGTGCCCTTCAATTCCACTATTTCCCCGCGCGGGTGAAAGAAACCACGTCACAGGATCGCCTGGCCGTATTCGGCAGCGAGGGCAAGGACGTCACCTGCTGACGCTCCGGCAGATTCTCAAGCACCATCGAATAAGCCCCGGTGATTTTTCCTCCGGGGCCTTTTTCGCCTTAGTCGAAATATGGACTCCAAACTCCACATTCTGATCCGAATCCTCCTCGGCGGCATGGCGCTCTACATCTTTTACGGCGCCGTCCTTTTCTTCGCGCAGCGCCGCTTCATATTCCCGCGACACCTGGTCCGGACGCCGCCTCTACCTTCGGATGCGCCAGGAATGGAACGCATTTGGCTAAAAACGCGCGCCGGCCGAACGGAAACCTGGCTGCTCCCGCCCGATTCGGACGCGGGCCCCGCTCCGGCGGTCATCGTCGCCCACGGCAACGCCGAACTCATCGACCACTGGGTCGGCGAAATGGGCGCGCTCAGGCGTCTGGGATTCGCCGTCCTGCTCGTCGAATTCCCCGGCTACGGACGGTCCGAGGGCTCGCCGACCCAGGGCAGCGTCACCGAAACCTTCGTGGCCGCGTACGACATGCTGGCGGCCCGGGAAGACGTAGACGCGGACCGGATCGTATTTCTGGGCCGCTCCCTCGGCGGAGGCGTGGCGTGCGCGCTCGCGGCCGAACGCCCGCCCGCCGCGCTGGTGCTGATTTCCACCTTCAAGAGCGTCAATGCCATGGCCGCGGAGAAATTCTTCGTCCCTCCATTCTTCGCCCGCGACCCTTTCAACAATCTGAAGACACTGAGGAACTATCCCGGGCCCGTACTCATCGCGCACGGAACAAGGGATTCCCTGATCCCGTTCAGCCACGGCGTCGCGCTTCAAAAGGCGGCCAGACGCATCCGTCTCATCGCCTACGATGCCGGGCACAACAACTGTCCTCCCGACTGGCCGGCCTTCTGGGAGGAGGTCGAACGCTTTCTGCGCGATGAGAGAATTCTCCGGTAGGACGTCGCATGGACGAACCGGGTTCCGCTGGCGGACACCGGAGGAGTCGACGAGCACAATGCGGAAGCGAGGTATGACCGTGCCGCTGGATTTCGTCAGGCACAAAGAAGCCGAGGTTTTCACCTCGGCTTCTTTGTCATCTGTTTTCTCGTGGGCCCGGCGGCGATTTCGGCCTGGATGGAGCTTGTGGGGTTGTTTCAGGCCTGGGAGGCGGTGCGGGTCTGGGGCTCTCGGGATTGCGCGGCGGCCTTATGGCTCGTTCTTCGGTGCCCCTTCTTGCCATCATGCCTCCCTGATCGAATATTGATCTACCAGTGAATCATCAGCTTCTCTCTGGCTCTCCCTGTTCAATTTGTCATTAACTGAGATATCAGCCCAACCCGGAATGCTTGTTGCCCTCTCGCCGGCCTCGATAAGATCCATCAGTATGTTGTAGGCTTCGTCGTTGCCTATTACGTTGTTTTCTATCTTCGACCACAACGCTTTGTGTTTATCCTGCAAGTCAAAACACAACACGCTGACCGCGTGAAGACTTGCGGACTTTCTCGCATGATTCCCGAGTAAACCGAACACACTGACAGCTATAATGCCCAAATCGACGATGACTTCGGCAAGCCGGCCAATGTAGTCCGAAAACATAAATCGCCCGGCTCCTGCTATCGCGCACAGCGCGAGTCCTATCATGACTGCATTGTGCCGCCTGCGATACTGGCGGGAGAGCTTATCATAGTATCTGGCCGCCCGCTCCACGTCCAGATACTCGTTCCAGGCCATTCTTCGAGTCGCGTCACTGACCATGGCAGACCTCCGCAGGCAACTGCAGCCAGTCGCAAATGCAAAATATGGGTTTCAACCTCTCGAGTACACGAACAAGGTACCGGATCGTACCCGGCGAGTCAAGCCAATACCGTGATACGAACCCGTTTTCTGAAGCCTGTTCACCCGACCATTCTCCTCTCAGGAGCATCATACGACATCCAAATCGGAGGAAAATTCGTCACACATTCTATTGCACGTAGTGCACGCTTTGCAATCTGTAGAATTTCATTTGATGTCCGAGACTCTACGCAGAGCCGTGTTAATCGCTCAATGATCGGATTCGCTTTACGATCTCGTCGATACCGGGCGAGTATTCACTTTCGGTTGAAACGTGGATGGTTGGCACGTCGAAATCCGGAGCCGTATAGTCCCCCGGAGGCGCGATCTCACCGGTTTGCCTGAATATTTCAACGCGTTTGTCGCCGTGGTAGAATTCCCGGTCCGGATCGCCCAGACCCCGCTGGAGATGGCGCTTTGCCGCCAGCATCCCGTCGACGGTGCAGACGACTAAGAGCGGCGTACTCAATTCACGGATCTCCGGGATTCCTGCTTCCCAGACGGTGTGCTGAAATGCCGCCTCTATTATGACTGAGATCTTCGCGGAGAGATACTGATTCACGATCTTGAAGAAAAGATCGGAGACCACCCTGTTGGTATCCGGCGGCAACCGATCGTGCTTCACTCCGTGGGTGTTGACGTAGCCTTCCTTTATCCGGTCGCGGCTGATAACCGGCATCCATAGCCGGTCGGCGAGCTTCCCGGACAAAGTCGTCTTGCCCGATCCCGGCTGGCCGGTGACGATCACGCAGATGGGTTTACGGCTCATGTTCCGGGTTTCCCGAATTGGCACTCTCGGCGATAGATTGCATCACGTCCCGTCTCCTCCCGGCCAATCATCAGTCGGTCTTCAGCCCTACGGTAATTCCACGCTGGTCCCCGGTTCCAGATCCATCGAAACGGCGCGGAACGGAAAGCCGTATCGCTCCACCACGTCCCTGTGCGTGTCACCTTTAACGTCAAGCTGCAACACCGTCGCACCTGCCAGGTCGGCGTCCGAGGAGACCTCGTACGCACCGTTATCGCGCAGTCCGAACCGCACCGTGCGCCGCGCGCGTTCCCACGCGTCGATCCGGGCCGCGGTCCACCAGGGCATTCCCTTGTCCATGGTGTACCCGACGATTTCCCTGAGCCCGCCTCGAACGGCCGGATCCCCGACGTGGGCGGGGTGAAAGAGAAAATGCGCGATACCGTGGTGATCGAACGTCCGGTCTGCGAAGCAGTGCGCCAGGCGGGTGGAGCACCGCTTGTGGATATCCTGCACGGTCAGGTTCACTTCCAGCACGTCGATCGGCGGACCGCCGGGCGCTTCGTCGTCAATCGGAAACCAGGGGTGGCACCCGCCGAAGGGGAAGCCGTTGGTATAGGGCGTATTCGGCCCGCGGCTCTGCTCCAGGGTGATGCCCAGGCGTTCGCACCATCGGAAGAACTCCAGCCGGCCCTGCCAGCGCAGCGTATGGTTCTTGTTCGTGGTGACCGGCCGTCCCGCCGCTTCCGTAACCGTCTTCAACTGACCCGCCAATTCGTCATATCCCCATTTCAGATGTGCGGTGTCCGGCTTCTGGTCGTCAGACGCCGTCTGCCAGGCCTGGGCGTCGTAGTGCAAGGCCACTTCCGAGCCGTAGTCCTGGATGGCGCGGTAGAACGCCGGCAGGTAGTGTCCCGCCATGTTGCACCACGTCGTACGGATGTCCACCTCTTGCGTCAGACGGAGCAAAGACCATCCCAGCGCTTCGTCTCCGCCGTCCGAGTCGTGCGACATATGCGCGACGGCGGGCAGATTGTCGGGCCAGTACCACAGGACGGGCAGGGCGACGCCGCACTCCCGGCACGCGTAAAGAACCGCCTTGATGATCAATTCCCGGAACTCGTCAGCTATAGGCTCCAGGAAGACCAGGTTCTCCTCCTCGCCGGGCACGGGCGACCTGTCGCGGTCCAGGTCGAGCGCCAGCCCCTGGATCACGTCGATCCGGGTGGGACCGGTCGCAGGGGGAATGGGGTGCCCCTGCTGGATCTGCACGATGGACCGGACCACGTCCGGGCCCACGGCGATTGCCAGGCCATTCCCGGCGCGGTGCTCCACCACCCCGTCGCTGGCGCCCATCACGCGCGCGAGCGCCGTACCGTCCGCGGCCTTGATGCGCCGCCCGCCGAAACAGTGCAGACTGCTGTTAAACCCGGAGGTGACCGGGTGGTCCTTCGCCGCCACCTGCACGTATCCGTCCGCCATCTCTCCCCTGTCCGCCGCGCCGAACACGTCGTCGAGCCCCGACATGCCTCCCAGGCCGATCAGCGCGCCACCCGACTTCACGAATTCCGCAAGCAGGGTCCGCTCCGACTTTGCCAGCGGCATATACCATGGCAGCAGTACCACGCGACTGCCATCCAGGCCGGACAGGGGACGTTCGACCTCGTCATAGGGAATCCCGGCGTGCGCGAGAATCTCCCGGATGTAGAACCCGCCGTGATACCGCGATCCGTCCGGCGCCGTCTGCCCATCCGGGTCCGTTATAACGCACAATGGAAGACTCATCGGTAGTCTCCTGGTTTGAAAACGGGTCGCCCGACCTATCGGCCCCGACGACCCGTAACGTTACAGAAGGTATTAAGAAACGGTTTCCTGCCGCCATCCTCGATCCCTATCCGGGACCGGACATCATTGTTCCGCCATATCCTTCAACCGGTTCAGCTGACTGTCGCTGCCCAGTGCGATGAGCACGTTGTCCTGATGAATCGTGACGCCCGAAAGCCCGGCCGAGGCTGCTGGGTCAACCCGGAGCTTTCCGTCCGGTCCCTGGATGCCAACGACGATCGCGCCCGTCCGCTGACCGATATCCGTGTCTTTCAATTGCTTGCCGACCAGTGGCGACCCCTCGTCTACGTGAAACTGCTCCAGCCGCATCGCCCTTCCCCACGACGACGTCCAGAAAGTCCACGGCTGATAAACGTCGTCACCGAATACCCGACGGCGATAAAACTGAACATCAGAAGCAGGACCGTGAATCGCTGACCCGTCGGCGACAGCGGATGCACCTCTGCGTAGCCGACGGTCGTAATCGTGATCACCGTCATGTAAAGACCTTCCCAGAACTTCCATCCCTCGATCCATACGTAGCCCAGCGTGCCGCCCAGTACCAGCAGAATCGGGACCATGAGCGCAAACGCAAAGCGAACGAACAGCGACATCCGGAAACTCCAGAAAGGAAACCGCCAACCGGGAGCCGGTGAAGGCGGGCCCGACAGGGCGTCGTTCAACGCGGCGGGCACAGCAGGCGGCCCGCGATTCACGCGGTATGGCGGCCGTGAAGTGAGAAGTGAGCTGCTTGACAGGACAACGAAGGGTCTAGTCAGTTGCCCACGTCGGCATTGGCCACCAGGACCGGCTCCGCGAGCCCGTAGGCATTGTTCCGGACCCGTGTCTTTCCGTCCGACCGTACCGACAGTTCGTCCGGTCGCTGGTAGAGCCAGTTGTGGTGGATATCGACGCCTTCTTCAGGTACGCCCCGTATGACGACGGCGGTCTTGGGACAGCGGAATGTGTTGTGATGCACGTTCATCCAGGTGCCCGCGACGTCGGTCCCGTCCTTCCGGTCCCTGCCGCCGTGCATATCGAAACAGTGGCTGAGCGACTCGCCGATTTCCACGTTGTGTCGGGCCTCATATCCACTGCCCGATCTGCCCGTTCCCGCCAGTGAGTGCCGGTTGTAGTCGAACTGGTTGTATTCGATCAGCGAGAACGCCTCGTCGTGACTCACGCCGTATCCCAGGCCGTTGTATTGATTGTGATGGATGAAATTGTGGTGTACATGATGACCGTCTCCGGTGCTGAGATAGACCGCCGCGTGGCTCCAGCCCGCCAGTTCACAATTGTCCACCTCCAGCCCCGGTTGTCTGGTGGTGATCCCATTGGATGTAGGGAATTTATAATAATACTCGTGCCCCCTGCCTTCGCGGAAGGACCGGTTGTGGTGTTCCAGGCACCGCTTGGGATTGGGTCCCTTTATACGCAATCCGGAGACCCGCACATTCGGACCCGTCACATGGATCAGGGGATTTGTATCGAACGTGTCGCTCAGGATCATCCCGCCGTCCGAACCGTCAGCGCCCCTGTCGCTGGCCAGTGTGACGCCTTCGGGGATTTCCAGCACGAGGGACTCGATATACACCCGCTCGGTGCAGTCGATTTCTGCCGCGCCGTCAATGTAGACCACGTCTCCCGATTTCGCCTGCGCCAGCGCTTCCAGGAGATCGTCCAGTGTGGATACGGTGTCCGCCGGTGCGGATACCGCGCATTTATATCCCTCGCCCCCGCCGATGGGGCCGCGTTCGTCTGCCCGTGCTCCGCAGGATTCACCTGCAATTTCGGTCCAGGTCTGTCCCAGCGGTTCCATTTCGCTATCGAACATCGCCATCCTCCTTTTTGGTTCGGCTACTCACTCAGGGAAACCACGTATCCCCTCTTGTTATCAACCACGTTCAACAGCGGTTCGCCGTCCCGGAACCGCTGTATGTTTTCCAGAATCAGGACGATCCGTCTATCCTCGATCCGGTCCGAGATTGCCGCAACGTGCGGGGTGATCATCACATTCTCCATCGCCCACAGCGGATGCCCTTCCGGCAGCGGCTCTTCCTCGAAGACGTCCAGACCGGCGCCCGCGATTTCTCCGTTCCCCAGCGCCCGGGTGAGCGCGGCGAGGTCCACCACCTTTCCCCGGCCGATGTTGATGAATATCGCACTCGGTTTCATCGCCTCCAACGCCGCAGCATCGATCATCCGGTCGGTCTCGCCGGTATGCGGGGCGCAGATGACGAAGAAATCCACCTCACCCAGCATCTCGTGCAATTCGTGTACGCCGTAGATACGTTCCACATAGTCGGGACGTCCCTTTGGGGCCGGATCCAGGGCGAGCACGCGCATCCCGAACGCATGGCCCCGTTCGGCAACCGCCAGCCCGATGCCGCCCAGACCCAGCACGCCGAGGGTTGTGCCCGCCACGTGGATTACCGGTACGCTATTATTTTCCCATCGACCCTCCAGCTGGCTCCGGAAATATGCCGGAATGCCCCTGGCCATGGAAAGCAGCAACGCAAACACGTGTTCTGCAATGACGTCGCTGTAAATCCCGCGCAGGTTGGTGACGGTTACGGCGCTGTCTCTCAATTCAGGGAAATAGTAACCGTCAAGCCCCGCGCTCGTCGCCTGTATCCACCGCAGCTTCTTTCCGGCCGCCAGCAGCGCCGGCGTCATGCGGCCGTAATATGCGTCAGCGTCACAGATCAGGTCCAGCGCCGCGGCCTCGGAGTCCGCTTCGCACGCCTCCACGCCCAGCTCCCTGACGCGCGCCATCCAATCCGGCTTGAACGCCGGCCAGAATACCATCTT
Source organism: Candidatus Latescibacterota bacterium (assembly GCA_012271065.1). Next base: position 44,987 of record JAAXHE010000181.1, on the reverse strand, counting down.
CACCGCCATCTCAGAGCTCCTCCACCGGAGTGTAATCACCCCTGTCGTCAATCGTGATGTATGCCCAGACCTGCTCCGGGTCGTGCGGCCACGCCACCAGCCAGCCTTTGTTGGCCGCTCGCTCCAACACCTGCTGCCGCACCTTGAACGTCTTTCTCGGGTACAAATCGAACGCCATAATGTAGACCGGGTGCGCGTGATGTCGCGTGGGGACCAGGTCTCCAACGAAGCAGACGGCCTCGCCGCCCGATTGTACCAGGACGGACTGATGGGTACGGGTGTGGCCAGGTGTGAGAAAAACGCGAACGCCGTCGCAGACCTCCGTGTCGCCCTCCACCAGCTCCAGTACGCCCGCGCGTTCCAGCGGCAACAGGTCCGACGCGGCGTTGTACCCGCGAACGGTCTGCCGGTCCGCGCCAACGGCGTCTTCCCATTCCTGTCGTTGCATGATGTACCGGGCGTTCGGAAACGCGGGCACATATCCATCGTCCGTCTGAACCGTCGTCCCGCCCGCGTGGTCCATGTGCAGGTGAGTGAGCACCACCCGGTCCACCGCCTTGGGCGCGATACCCGCTTCGGCGAGCGCGTCGACCACGCCCCGGGACGGGTCGGCTGCGTATATGTCCCTGTACCTGGGGGACAGCTTCGCGGCGCCGATGCCGGTTTCCACCAGAACCGTCTCGGACGGCGTTTCCACCAGCAGGCAGTTCAGGCCGAGCTGAATCCGGTTCCGCTCGTCGGGCCGGATCTTCTTTTCCCAGATCGACCGGGGGACCACGCCGAACATCGTGCCCCCGTCGAGTCGGAATCGCCCCGCGTCCAGCGCGGTTACGCGGATGTCCCCGACGATCCTCGAATTGTCCTTTCGGTTGGATTCGCTCACCCGACTCCGGCGGTGAAGAAACTGCGTTACGATCGCGTTTCCTGCCCATACTCAGGTGCAAGCGTGCAGGTTCGCACCTGCAGTCATTATGTAAGCATCGTTCGCTGGATGTCAAGCGCAAAAAGAGCGACGGTATCTGGATTCGGTGCTGCATACGACCCGCGCGGACTACCCGTCAATCCGGCCGTCAGCGGACCAACCAACTATTCCTGACTTGCGATCGCGGGTTTTTCCGGATTACGCCGCTGGATGCGATCATAGCGCGTCGTCAATTGGCGAATCTGCATTGCTGTAGCGATGGGAGGTTCGGTCCACAATTGATCGGCTTTAGCCAGGGTTCCTATTGTCCAACGCAGGCATCCGATTGGTTGGCGCGACGCGGATTTCGAAAGATTTATTTTAGGATTCGGGTTCGGACGTCACTATTATGGTAGGAGCAGGGATCGATACGCAAACATCTGGCAATGTGCCCGGACTGATCCCTCTAATGTGGAGAGCTTATGGACGTGGCAGACGGCATATTTGTCAGGCGAGTTTTGTCGGGGGACAAAGACGCTTTTGAACCGCTTGTTGAACGTTACAAGGGGACGGTGTGCGCCCAGGTCGTAGGAAGGACGGGGAATTTCGCCTCTGCGGAGGACATCGTCCAGGAAACCTTCGTAGAGGCATATCGGAATCTCAAATCGTTGAAGGACCCCGTGAAATTTCGCGCATGGGTCCGGGGTATCGCTATGAATCTTTCCAACGAGTGGATTCGGAAACGCAAGCCGAACGTACCGATCGGGAATATGGACGATTCGAAGGAAGCGGCCATTCATAGCGACGTCCTGCCAGATACGTTCGTTCGTCTCCCGACGGCACCGGACAACGAATACGAGATGGAAGAGATGCGAATCCACATCCTTGGAGCCGTCGAACGGCTTGCGGAAAAGTATCGAGAAGTCGTGCTCCTTCACTACATGGAGGGTTTGAAGTACAGGGAAATCGCCGAGATGCTGGAAGTACCCGAAAGCACCGTGCTTGGCAGGCTTCAGGTGGGCCGCGACCAGCTTCGGGAGGATCTGATGCCGATCGTCGAGGAGACATTGAAGGAGCGCCAACCGACGTCGGAACTGACGAAGAAGGTCATGGCCGCACTGCCGCCAATGCTCCTGTTGACACCGGATTCGATCTGGGCAAGTGCAAAGCGGTTCTTTTCCCGAAGTCCGTACTGGCGAACAGGCGGTATTCTGACGGCAGCGGTTGTGCGAACGGGGATCTACTATTCCGGATTTGTCGCCATTGTCCAGTGGGAAAACGGTTCGGATTCGTCACCGAAGCCGGGCGCGACCGCCGCTGAGATGACAATTGAAATTGAGAAAGACGCCCCGTCTAACCCTGTCAACCGCCGCAAACAGGCGGAAGCTTCCCTTCAGCAAAGCGCAACGAAGGGAAATGCAGACGGACAGGTCAGGAGTACCGACACAAGTAAAGTCACGCAACAACGCAAAGCTTCAACGGACAGTACCGCCAGGCCGACGTTGACACTGTCCGATTCGCCGGCGGATTCCGTGGTAACGATCAATTACACTATTCCGGAGTCTGCCTCCAAAGATTCCGTACACGTTGAACTCATGGTTTTGAATGTGTCGGGGGAGTTGGCTGCATTACCTGTAAACGAAATGCAAAGCATAGGAAGCCATACCGTTCTGCTGCGAAAACACCCGCTTTCTGACGGGATTTATTTCGTTGCACTCAAATTGAACCGTTCCATCACACAATACGTGGCTCGGAAACTGATTATATTCCGGGAAGGAAGAGACTGACGGGAGGTCTGCGTGTTGAAATACAACAATGAAATGACGTTTTGTAATGTTCAGATCAAGATTATAGGGATTTTGATTCTCATCGCTGTATTTCCGATTTCAGACGCTTGTGCTGGCACCCAGACGCATTCGCCCGTGGAAATAAAGCGTTTCTCGGATGCGAGAGCGCAGCTGGCACGGGCAGAAAGCGCAGAAGAAATATGGGACGGTATTCACGCAATGGAAACCTTCCGCACAGAGTTTCCACACACATTCCTGAAGGGAGATGCCACCGCACAGCTGTTCCATTCCTACAGGATGGTGGTCGACGATGCCGGATTCCTGTTCAATCTGGCTCAGGAAGCTATTACGCTCATTCCGAATAGAAATGGATTGTATGAACAAGTTGTACAAACCTTCGTCGAAAAGAGGCTATTTCCCGATCAAACCCTGGTATACGCCCGTAAGTCACTGGAACTGGCCGAGAAAATGCACGCCCAAACTGGAAGCTACAATCGGAAGATCATTGAAAGACTCGTACTCTTGGGCCAGGCTTTTCAGTTGGCGAATCAGCCGAAGGAGGCATTGAAGGTAATCCGGCGCAGCTTGCAGCAGGTGGAGGCGTTGCCCGTGGCGGCCTTCCCGGATCAGGCAACACGCCAGAAAACCGTAGACGGGATTCGGCTGGATCTGCTGAGGCTATACATCGAACAGCGCCTTTGGGATCATGCGTATAAATTGGCATGTGACCTTCTGAAGAGATCGGTGACCCGCAAACCTGTATACGAACTCTGGAGCAGAGCGTATGTCGGGAAGTTCGGTTCCGCGGAGGGGATTATTAATGCTTACGCCGATTTGAAGGCCGAGATTGAAGAATCGCGCAAAGCCCGCCTGATCGAAGAGCGAGTCAAGCGACCCGCGCCGGCTTTCGTCTTAAAGACGTTGAAAGATGATCCGGTGAACTTGAATGGGCTGAAAGGGAAGGTTGTGTTGATCAATTTCTGGGCGAACTGGTGCGGACCATGCCTGGACGAATTGCCTCAACTCGAAACTCTGCGGCGTAGTCTTGGTCAGAAGTCGGTTGAGTTTCTGGCCGTCAATCTGGATACGCAGGACGAGGAGAAGCGCAAATATATGATATCAGGCACAAAGGCGCGGCTGGCGCCCAGCCTGACTCACTTGATGGGAAATGAAGAAACACAACGTGAATTCGGTTTCGATAGTATACCGTACACGTGTATTGTAGATCAGGACGGGTACATCCGTTACGAAAAAACCGGCCTGAGCAGCGATTTCAAGGCAACCATCAAAGATCAGCTGGCGTGGGTGATTGGATTATCTGAGGCCGAATAAACGGAAGGGACGCTTGTATGGATACATCATGCAGGAAATAAAGCGGACCTGGCTTCCGGCGGGTTGAGTAAACAGACGCTCTCGAAAACGTGGATTCGGGGGCGTTCTTGTTTTCGACCGTGGTCACGCGAAATTGTGCTGTTGATCAACCTAAGTTATATTGAAATTAGTCGAACTGATGTTTCTGCGGACGATTAATTGACCCGGTAAGGTATCTCAGATGAAGCCTTAGCCAGGCTTGACATGAAAGTCGGATCACATTCGGGAAGCATTGAAAACTGTCAAAAATCGTCTTTTCCAAACAAACGTGGGCAGCGGTGATCGGACCTGGGATTCTTTCCTCAAGGGTGGTCGCAGAACCTGGCAAAACCGCGAAGACGCTACACCAGACACGAGTGCCTTTCGGCCGAAGGCATTCTGCCTGCTATCACGATACGATCCACCCGTAGCCGGAGCGAGGGCATCCTGCCCTCGCACCTAGCGTCACCTACCCCTATTCGCGTCGAGAGCAGGATGCCCTCGCTCCCGGAAACGCCAGTCACGCCCGTCCGAATTCGATTCCTGCCTCGGACAGCCGTGGGTTAAAGAATGTGGAATGGTACAATTAGGCGCGATTCCATATGCTGAAAGGTCGTAAAAATTCGGCCACTTCTTAAAGATAAAACTGTGATCACAAGAATCGCCTTATTGGAAGGTGCGGCATGGAATTATGGAGAATAATGGCTTGGTTGATCGTCATAGGCGCTGTGATTATGGTCGTGGCGTTTTTAGTCATTCCACCCATTGCCTGGTGGTTTTACAGGAAACATCCTGCCTATCCTGATCAAGTGTATCGGACATTCTGGCCGAGGTTTTGGGCTGGTATTACTGATGCCCTGGTGCTTGTGCCATTGGCTCTAATTGCACAATACTGTTTGTCATTTGATAATTCATTCTGGGATACGGCACGTTGGTTATATGTCGTAATTTTTATCTTTAATTACACGCATGCGTGGGTCTATTCGGTCTATATGCATGGTCGATTCGGTCAAACTGTGGGGAAGATGTCTACGTGCGTACGAGTTGTCGATGTCGAGACCGAAGGACCGATAACGTTTAGACATGCCTTGCTTCGAGACTGTATTCCAATACTCATCTCGGTTTCTTTGCTCGTTTATGAGTCTTACCGAATGATAGAGGGACTGCCTTTCAGTGAGTCTATAACCAGAATCAGTTCTGATTCGAGTTTAGCCACTTCAGGTCAGATGTGGATTGCACTTATCGCGCAGGTTTGGTGGTTCGCTGAAATCGTCACCATGCTCACGAACGATAAGCGCCGAGCGATCCACGATTTTATCGCCGGTACGGTTGTGATACGTACGAATATTGAAGCGGAAGAGGGAGATTGAACGGGTGGGATTCGGCGGCAAGGATAACACAATGCAGGAAGAACACCAATGAGTATGGTTCGCGCGTACACTGATTTGAGCTCGATATTTCCTGCGCGCGTCTTTCTGATCGCAGGCGCGCTCATCGTGGGTACAATTGCCGGGTGCGGATGGACTGATGTTTTGGATGAAGTACCTGATGAAGAGCGCATTCCGGAGAAGCCACTGCGAAATGCAGGGAAAGTGGCGCTTGAATTGCGAGAAAGCGTCGAGCTTGTGTTTGATAAGGACCTGCCTGAGATTGGGGATGTTGTGTGGATGGGTATTTCACCTGAGGGCACCTTGATGGTTACCGACCGGGAAAGCCATCAGGCGCACGAAATCAACTACCGGGACTTAGAGTACATTCGCTCATTCGGGCGAATAGGTAGAGGTCCCGGGGAGCATTTGTCGGCTGACAATTTGACGATGGATCCCGAGGGCAGGGTCTATCTCCTTGATGGGGTCCAAGGGCAGATTCTCCGGTACGATCGCAAGGGCCGATTCCTGGATCGCACCCAATCTATCGGGGTATCGAAGATTCACGCCGGTCGCAATGACGGGGTATTCTTTCTACGCGTAAACTCAAGCCTTATCATGGAATTACAGCGCCGGGATCCAGCGACGTGGGCAGTCTTGAGCCGTACACCGGTTTCCGATCCGAATCAGAGTTACGTGTCGTTTCGGATGAGACATCTCGCAAAGTTGTGCTATAACGCTTCGTTGCAGGTGTTTTATTATCTGGGCCCGAATGACTACTCGATCAAAGAGATCGATGCGGTAACAGGTGAGATTACGGCGAAATTCGGCCGGCGTCCGCAAGGTTTCGTTGCGGTGCCCGATCTCTACCACGATATCGGGCGTGGAACTTTTGACGAATTGAGACCATTGGATATTACCACTGTAGGATCTATGACATTGGTTGAGGATCGATATCTGTTCGTCTCATACGACCACCCGGAAACTTTAACGAGGGAATGGGTTGTCTATATGATAAATCCGTCCGGGTCGCTTGATGTGTTTGATCTGGATGACGTTACGAGTGGAATCTTTCAGCCGTTCAGCCACGACGATGTGGATACGGGTGCCATCACGGCCGCGCAAGAATTCCTATATGTTTGGAGACCACCTCGTAGGCAAGTTGCCGACAGATCCATCGGTACGATAGAAAAATACGCGGTTATGTTGCACCGGAACTGAGAAAGGTCGCCGGGACAACCATGGATTTCGCGTTGATTTCATTCATCCTGCCGCCGGACTGTCAGTGAGCGACCCGCGGGCCGATGTGCCTACAAGAATCGAAATTGCCATCGCTGCTATTCTCTGTCGCGCGCCGACAATGCGGTAAGCCGCTTGAAGGCCGTGGGTTTGGGGCCGTGCTTCAGATGTTTCAGTATTACCTGGCCGCATTCCTGCGGGCTCATCTTCGCGGTATCTACCTCGAGGTCATAGATTCCGGGTTTGTGCACTTCGCGATCCCATCGATGCACGCTATAGGGCGGAGGCGTGTCATCCGGAATTTCCTGTTCCTTGAGCCACGTGTCGCGCCGTCGTTTCCATACGATTTCAACAGGACAACGCACGCCGACGAACAGAACCGGCAGATCTTGCATTCGCCGTGCGCAATCGTAAAGGATTCCCTGAGGACTTGCGTAGTCGTCATGGTGGCCGACGTCGACGACGACGTTTACACCAAGACGACTGTGTGCGGCGATCGAGTCGTACATCGCTGCATACATAGTTGGCACCAAGGCTTCGATCTTCTCTCTTCGTGCGAACGGTTTCTCTTCCATTTTCTCAATTCCGGCCGGCCGCAGCCCGATGCCCGGACGATACGGTTCGGATGTAATGCGTATGTAACGATCTGCACCCAGATTCATCCATAATTCGTCCGACGCTTCCTGGATCGCGGCGGCAATGCTTGACTTCCCGGATCGCGGTGCGCCATTCAGAATGATGATCTGCCCCAACCGTGATTCCCGTTCCATCATTTATCGTGCCTCGTCAATGGCAATCATGCATTATACAGCTATAAATCGCCGAATTGGTCAGGTGCAATATGGCTCGTGAATTTTTCGCGCCAACCTGACAATCCGACCTGCGTGCTCTTTATAAGTGGATAAGATGCTGAATACTCGAATTTAATCGAAAACTACCAATGGAGAATTGTATTTTTCTCAAAAAGACGTTATCTTGTTGTTAGGGCATTGAATCGCCGATGGATTGGAACGACGGACTACTTGATGGAATGAGCGCGGTGGTCGCTCCAAATGTGTAATTGTGCAATTGAGACGGCTGGACTCAAGAACGCGCGGGAGCCCATTCTGGTGCGCACAGGCAGGTTCTTGGCGAGTGAGAACGATAGACATTTGAGGAGGTAATGTTGTGGGCCTTGCGATTGTTGACGGGGCAATTAGGTTGATTGACAGAGTAATACGAGGAGAGAGGCCTCGGGACCGGATTGACGAGGTTGTTGACGATTCATGGGAGCGCCGGCGTAGTGCTGAGCTGTATCGTGATTATAAGGATGGCAAGATCGAGATTATGTCGGCCGACGAAACCAAAGAACTCGTAAACGACTTGAAGAGGAAACGGTCGAAATAGTGGCTGATTATTTGCTTTCACGTGCTGCAGGCAAGGTGCTGGAGAATCTGAGGGATGATATCGCTGCACAGGTTGTGTCAAAGCTGGAAACATTGCAGGTAGGCGCACCGACGAGAGGCTCCAGAAAGAAACGGGACTCGCCAAAGGCGGGCCCCACTTTTTATTTCAAGGCCGGAAGTTACAGAGTCTTTTATGTTTGGGAAAATAAAAAGGCTGTTGTCCTGAGTATAGAAACCCGGCAAGGGGCGTACAAAAGGAAGCGATGATGTTTAGTAGACAAAAGGAGAACGCCATTTGGTGTCGTCCTCAGCCGATTGACAACTTCCTCACGACCTCCACGACCCCTTGCGCCGGGCGCATGCGGACGGAATCGCCGGTCCGGATGGTCGCCAGCGGGTCGGGTTCGAGTTCGTGCATCAATGCCACGTTGGACAGCACCGCGCCCTGCACCATCACCGGATTGGTACGACCGAAGATAAACCCCGCCGGGCAGGTGCCCCTCTCAACCATGTCGAGCATCATCCACGACGTGGCCACGCCCCCTTTGGACGTGCGGAACACGACGATTTTTCCGGAGATCGACTGCCCGTATAGCGGATGGGTTTTCCGGCTGATCACGCCCCGGTACCGGTCATAGTCATACCGCGCGCTGAAGCCCTCGTCGCACACCAGCGCGACCCCTTCCGCATCGGGTCCGACGCCCGGATTCCCGCGAAGTACAGTGGTCTCAGTCACTTTTGCTTTCTTTCGACTAACCGGCTAAGCGTCGGAACGAAAGTCTCCGTCGCCGTTCCCCTTACCCGACTCTTCCTGTCACCGCCGCATCGATACACGTTTCCACCGGCCGGAATATCGGGTTGTATCCATATCCGGAAATAATATTCGCCAACTTCGCCGAATTCGTTACCAGCGTGCGGTAATGAAAACGCTCTTGCAGGACTCGGGCGTTCATAATATAGAAACAGACCCCCGCAAGGATCCTCCCTCCCGCGTTTTCCACGATATCCGTATATCCCATCCGGTCAGCCAGCGCTTTGATCTGATAATTCGTGGTCAGATACAGCGTTGTGTCGGGATGAACGCGCCGACCCCTCAGCAGTTCCGCGATCGACTGAAGTTCGAAGAGCGAAAGTTGCGGCGTGCCGCACACGACGAGGTCGACCGCATCTTTCTCAGGCTGGAAGGAATCGTACGCCGCCCGCAGCGTTCCCGGCGATATCACGATCGTCTCCTCCGGCTCTGGACCTCCATAAGCCTCTTCGGCCGTTCGGGCCTCGGGCGTCACCCCCAACATATGAAACATCGCCAGCGACCCGTAACTGGCCAGCGCCGCGCCCAGGTGCTTCAGGTCGTCGGTCGACGGCCTTTCCTGAATGCCCTCGAATACCGGAACACGCCAGTAGTCGTCCGCCCGCCGCCCCACAACGCAGCCGAGCGCGCCCCAATCGCTGTTTGACTTCGGCGGGTCCTCAACCATCACGCGAACGGTGCCCCGCCGCTTTTCGGGAAGGTGGAACCCGTAGCGCGGCACCCGTCCCGTAAGGCCCGCCCACACGGCCGCGGGCCCGGCCTCGAAGTTCGACCTGGCGCCTGCAACCGAGTTCGCGAAGATCACTGTGCCCGTATCGCCCCAGCCCAGGTGTTCGCCAGATCGCGGCGGGTCCACGGTCTGATAGTTGATGCAGGTGTTGCACGGCAGCGCGCCCATCGCCGTCAGCGCCTTCACGATACGGCGTTCCCTGTTAACGGTATCCTCGTCCTGCCCAACGTCCCGCCACATGGCGAAATCCACGCTCCGGGGATTGGTCGTCACCGGGACCCGGAAACGCGCGCCCGCGGCGGCGGTTTCTTCCAGATAACGCAACCCCGGCTCCGCCAGCGCTTCGATGTCCGCCATCGCGTGCACCGTTCGTACGGGCACGAAGTCCTCCGCGCGAAAGAACGTCCCCACCTCCATCTGTCGCGTCAAAGCTGTCGCCGCCGCAGGTCCCATCTCTCCTGCCAGCATCGCCTTCTCTTCACACGTCAACTTCATGGGCGTCCCCGACAACTCTTGAGAATACTATGATTGAAAATGCGACCGCAAGGGTCGCCTAAAGGCGGTGAGAGGGGAGAGGTTAGACGGGAGAAGAAACCATTGCCCGATTAATAGTTCTTAGTTGCCTCCGGCACGATAAGAAACCCCACACGGCAGGTAATCTCTCCCCTCTTCCGTCTCACGTCTCCCCGTCTATAGCTGACAGTCTTTACTCGAGGATCTTCACCATATCGATCAGGTCGCAGGTCTCGCCGGAGTCCATCAATACCCAGTCCGGGCGGCGGCCGGATTCCACGTAGCCGACTTTCCGGTAGACGTGGACCGCGGAGACATTGGCGGACCACACGGTGAGGTACAGCCTGCGCGCGCCGAGCCTCCGGGACTCGTCTTCCAGGATCTGCATAAGGCGAGTGCCTATTCCGCGGCCGCGCGCTCGTGCCACCAGGGCAAGTCCGATTGTACAATAGTCGTGCCCGCTTCTTGTTGTGAATCCCTCGCCCACCAGAACGCCGTCCTGTTCGACGAGGAGGTAACTCGACTGCTTCTGTTTAAGCCCGACCAGGGCCTGTGAGAGTTCGCGGCCCCCGGAGGCAGCGTCGAGTTCAAGGCGCCTGCACATGACGTTCTCGCGCGTAAGCGTCCGGTGCATGTCGATGAAAGCGTCCAGGTCGTTCCAGCGAGGATACCGGAAACGCGTCTCGGTTCCTTCAATCGAACAAGATTCGATGACGTGACCTTCTTGCATGGTGAATGCCCGTTCCGGTTTGATCCGCGCCTGTCCGACGGCCATCTGTTTCGCTCTGAAGCATTTGAGGTGTTCCGCAATAATAAGGCATTGGCGGCGCCGGCGCAAGCGGGGACTCTGAAAGTGTGTTTTTGGCCTTGACGCTTCCGGTTTGGGGTGTTAAAATGCATCTCTCCGACCCCTTGAAGTACCACCCGAGGAAGGCTGAAATACGAAAGCCCGCGTTGAGGGGCGTGGCGTGCTGATCACTTACGGCTGAAAGCTGATCATCAGCCCGGATGGGCTTTATTAACGGGATGGTAAAAGGAGCAGACTTATGAAAACGTATCGGGTCGCCATAGTGGGCCTGGGGCGAATGGGCAGTACGATCGACGAGGAAGTGGTGGGCTATCCATCCATCGCGCTGCCGTATTCGGTGGCGGCGTCGTGCAAGGCGAGCGAGCGCCTGGAACTCGCGGCGGGATCGGACCTCGTGGAGGAAAAGCGGCGCGCATTCGGCGACAAGTGGGGCGTAGAGGCGTTGTACGAGGATTATCTCGAGATGATCGAAGTGGAACGGCCCGATATGGTCGCGGTGTGCACGAAAGGGGTCCTGCACGCCGAGATGGGGGTGGCGGTCGCCCGGGCGGAAGTACCGATGCTCTACCTGGAAAAGGCGATGGCGTGCTCGATGGCCGAAGCCGACGCGGTCCGGGATGCCTGCAGGGAACACGGGACCGTGTTCAATACCGGCGTCCTGCGGCGGTTCGACAACCGCTACCACGCGGCGAGGGCGCTGATCGCGCAGGGGGAAATCGGCAAGGTCAGTGTGGCGGTGCATTTTTCCCGTTCGAATCTTCTGCACGGACACGTCCATTCGATAGACACGCTTTCGTATCTGCTGGGCGATCCGAAGATCGCGCGGGTGCGGGGAGAGCTGCTTCCGGAAGACCTGGCGATAGAGAACAACCGCCTGGATGAAGATCCGGTGTCGAGGTATCACCTGGAATTCGAAGACGGCGCCGAAGCGTGGACCATTCCAGCCGGTCATTGGGAATTCGAGGTGGTGGGGAGCGAGGGGGCGATTCGGTCGCGGAACAACGGTGTAGGCTGGGAATTGCGCAAGGTGGAACCCGGGAGGGGGGGTCGTCCGTCCGTGGAAGCTGCCGCATTTCCGGAGGTGGAACCGCGGAGCGCCGTGGTCGAGTGTCTGGAGGACCTGGTGGCCGCCCACGAATCGGGACAGCCCTCGCTGGGCAACGTGGAGGTCACGCACCACGTCACGGAGGCCTGTTTCGCCGTGGCCGAGAGCCATCGCCGGAACGGCGCGCGGGTCGCGCCGTCTGAAGTAGACCGGGATCTGTACATCTTTCACGTGTGACGGGCGCGCGGCGTCAATATCAGAATGAGGGTCTATGAAGATCGAGCCGTTGATATCGCCCGACGAATTCGTGGGGCTTGAAGGGATTACGCATCTGTGTACGGGAGGAGAGAGTCCGTGGCTGAGGGCGCAGGAGTCGGTCTATGCAGAATTCGCGCGCCTGAAAAGCGGGGGATACGACGGGCGGGACGTGATCTACACGATCGGGAACAGGTGCCGCGGCCGCATGGGTGATTTGTGGGGCGTGCCCGCAAAGCGCATTGCGTTCGTGCCGTCAGCGGCCGAGGGCATCAACTGGCTGGCGAGGGGGCTGGATTGGCGTGACGGGGATAACGTGGTGACCACGAACCTGGAATTCCCGTCGGTGGCTTACGCGTGGAAGCAACTGGACCGGCTGGGTGTGGAGGTCCGGTTGGTTCCGCACCGCGACTGGTTCGTCCACGAAGCGGACCTGCTGGCTGCCGTGGATTCGCGCACCCGGGTGCTGGCCGTGAGCCAGGTAAGTTTCTACACGGGGCAGAACCTGGACGTGGCGCGGCTTTCCGAAGGGACGCGCGGCAGGGGTGTGCTGCTGGCGGTAGACGCCACCCACGCCTCCGGCGTGGTGCGGGTCGATGCCGCGCTGGCGGATATGACGGTGAGCAGCAGCTACAAATGGTTGCTGGCGACGCACGGCGTCGCTCCGTGCCACGTGAGCGAACACGCGGAGTCCCAGATTGGGACGACGTGTTTCGGCTGGCGGAACCTGGCGGTTTGGCCGGCCCAGCGCGCCGAGCGCCATCCCGACGTGGATGAAAAGCCGATGCCGGACCGGATGGAGCCCGGGAATCCGGCGATGATGGTGGTCATGCACTTGGACAAGGCGCTGGAGGTCCTGATGGGCGTGGGAATGGACCGGATCGACGCGCATGCGCGCGATCTGTCGGAGCAGGTGAGCGCGGGCCTGGACCGGCTCGGATACCCGGTGATCAGCCCCAGGGAACGCGTAGCGCGTTCTGGAAACACCTGCTTTGCGGTGGACGACGCAAAGGGGCTCGAAACGGCGCTCGCGGCGCATAATGTGCTGTGCTGGGGAGAATACGGCCGGCTGCGGGTGTCCACGCATCTGTACAACGGCAGCGCGGACGTCGACAGGCTTTTGGAAGTCCTGGCGCAGGTTTAATTCGCGAACGGGCCGGGACGGGCCGTTGTCCGGCTTAACAGCCCGTTGAAAAAGTCCAT
>JAAXHE010000181.1:26327-31531 GCA_012271065.1 Candidatus Latescibacterota bacterium | reverse complement strand
GATGGGACTCGGTTGCGCGCCTTGTCTTCGGCCACAATGGCTCTGCCTCGCCTGCAGAGCGACTTTCTCAACGGACTGTTAATCGAGGAGATCGGCGGGATGATGAAACTGGGCTGTATGTCGCTGAGCTACAAGGACCGGTTTGCGGACGGCAAGATGGACCTGGAGGGGTTTATCGACCGGGCGCATGAGTTGAGGCTGGATGGCATCGATATCCATACGGGGGCGTTCGCCTCCAAGGAACCGGCGTACCTGCGGAATATCAGGATGCGGTGTCTGAAGCGCGGGCTGGCGATCTCCTATATCGGGGTGAGCAACGATTTCGGCAGGCCGGAGCCGGAGCTTGCCGGCGCGGTTTCCGAGGTCAGGGAGTGGGTGGACGTAGCGGCCTTCATGGGGGTCCCGATGGTGCGGATATTCGCGGCGTGGGTGCGCGGCGGCGCGACGGAGGAGGAGGTGTGGGCGCGGATGATGCCGTGTATGCGGGATGTCGCCGCCTATGGCGAAGAGAAGGGCGTGGTGCTGGGCCTGCACAACCACAACCACGGGTGCGTGACGCGAACGGGAAAGGATGTGCGCCGCATCATCGAAACGGTGAACAACGCCTATCTGTCCCATATCCTGGACACCGGTCAGTACGTCGGGTCGCCCGGCGCCAGCGGCGCGAACGGCAGGGAGGACCCCGCGCTGGATTTCTGTGGAAGCATCGCGGAAACGGCGCCGCTGGCCGTACACGTGCGCGCGAAGATCTACCGGATTCAGACCGGCGAGGAGGCCTGGCTGGACTATCCAAGAATTTTTGAGATTTTGAGAAGCGTGGACTTTAATGGTTGGGTTTCCGTGGTCTACGAAGGTCAGGCGGTGGAGGCGGAGGACACGGCGGTCCCCAAAGCCGTGGATTATCTGAGGCGGTTTGTTCCTGGCGGATGAGACGGCCGGGATGACCGAACGACCGGCAGCGCGCCGGTTTGGCCGGGGTACCGGTAATTATGGCTCAGGCGCGTCTTGACGATCACCGGAACCGTTCTGAAGACCCCGATTCCGCGGGGAGCGGTATCACCGCGCGGTCGGTGGTTCTGGGTCTGTTGACGGCTGCCGCCTCGGCGTATTACGGCATCGCCGGGTCGATGGTTCTGCACGTCGGGTCGCTGGTCAAGTCCAATTTCCCTGTATCGCTGATACTGGTATTTGTAATCTGGGTGGTCATCAACATGGTGATCGCCCGGGTCGCGCCCGGGAGTGTGCTTTCCCGCACGGAGATGATGGTTATCTTCGCCATGGCCTGGATCGCGGGGATGATGCCCGGAGTGGGGTGGACGGGGTATATGACGGGCGCGCTGCCCGCGCCGCATTTCTTCGCAACCCCCGAGAATCGATGGGCCGACCTGTTCCTCGACGAGCTGCCGCACTGGGCGTTCCCCGAGCCCGTGCCGGAAATCGTGGACCGGTTCTATTTCGGGTTGCGCAAGGGGGAGTCAGTCCCCTGGTCCGGGTGGCTGGCGCCGGTGGGCTGGTGGCTGGCAGGCAGCCTCGCCATGGTAGGCGTGGCTTTTTTCGTTACCACGATTTTTCATCGACAGTGGGCCGACGCCGAGCGGCTGACCTATCCGCTGGTCAGTTTTCCCTCTGATCTGACCGACGGAATCGGACCCGGCCGCGCCATTCCGAGGCTCTTCCGGTCGCCGTTGTTCTGGCTGGGTTTTGCCTGGACGGCCGGCATCATCTGCTGGAACATCATCACGTTCTGGTACCCCCAGGTGCCGCGCGTCACGCTGTTCGACTCGGTGAACA
The DNA here is from genome assembly GCA_012271065.1 of Candidatus Latescibacterota bacterium. Next base: position 29,740 of record JAAXHE010000181.1, on the reverse strand, counting down.
CCAAGTGGATGGTGGTGGCCCACAACTTTCCCCGCGTCTACTATCGGGTTTTACCGCTCGTGATCGGTCTGGGTTATCTGTGTCGCCTGGACCTGCTGTTCAGTTTCTGGTTCATGGGCCTGCTGGCGGTGGTGAAGGTGGGCGTGATGAACCGGACCGGGTTCACCGTGGGCATGGCGGGGCAACCCTCGACCGGCAACGAGATCGTCAATCTGGAAAGCCACGGGGCAATGACGGTCCTGGTGGTGTGGTCCCTGTGGATGGCCAGGCGTCACCTCGCGTACGTCTGGAAGAAGGCCTGGGAAGGCGGCGGGGAGGGGGAGGGTCCGGTTTCCTACCGGACCGCGGTGGCGGGGCTGCTGGTCTGCGCGAGTTTCGTCTGTGGATTCTTCATGGCCGTGGGCCTCTCGTTCAGCCTCGCCCTGGGTCAGATGACGTTGATGTTCATTGCGTATTTCACGGTGGCGAAGTACATGGCGGCGACGGGCTTCGGATATCTGGTCCCAGTGGGCGGCAAGGGCGGATGGTGGCTCAAGTCCATTACGGGCACGGCCACGATGGATACCCGGAACCTGGTTGGATTGGGGCTCCTGAACAGCAGCGTCTTCTTCGGAGGGGGCCGGCTGCAGACGATTCAGATGCTTCCCCATCATCTGAAGGCGATGGACCATCTGAAATCACGCCGGGGATGGGTCGGCGGGACGGTCTTTGTCGGATTCGTGGTCAGCTTTCTGGTCTGCGTTGGCTTCATTATCCATTACTGCTATACGGAGTCCGCACTCTTTCTGCGGTCGTGGACCTTGTGGGAGGGGCCGCACGGCATATTCAACGGTCTGGCGACGTCCATCGGAGAAACGGACCGAACCGTTTTCGACCCGCAGAAGCTGGGGATCTGGCTTATCGGCGCTGGAGAGGCGGGTCTGCTCGCGCTGCTGCGGACGTGGTTTCCTTGGTGGCCGCTGCACCCGCTCGGCCTGGCGTTCCAGTATACGACGGGACCCCGGTACTATGTGCTGAGCATCATGCTCGTATGGGCGGCCAAGCTGCTGATCGTGCACTACGGCGGGCCGCGGATGTACGAGAAGGCCAAGCCGTTTTTCTACGGGACCGTCATCGGGTATTGCGTTGGCATCGGCATCGCGCAGGTTGTCGACCTGATCTGGTTTCCCGGCCAGGGACACGGGTTTCATAATTATTGAAATACAAACACCCGATGCGAATTGAAATCGATATTTACCACTTGACTTCCCAGATCGTATCCCTTACATTCCTGCTTGCCAACTAATGATAATGAGTTATCAATATCATTTCAAGGGTTGTGCTCTCCCTTGAATCACCGTCAATTCGCGGCAACTGCGGGCGGTTGGGCGTGCTCATCGAACGCCACTGAGGATCACCCTGGGAATTGGAGAATGCTGATTAACGCATCTAGCCAAAGATCGGAATCCGGCTACAGACGAGGGCGCTTTGAGAGCCAGGCGATTGAAGACCGTCGAGCCGATCCGGCATCAAGCGGCCAAAGGAGGCATACACATGAGCAACAGACTCACCAACCAACGCAGCGCCATCGTGAGGGTTATTCGCGACGCCCCCGGTCCACTTCGCCCCATGGGAATCCTCGACCTGGCGTCCCCCATCGTGCCGACGCTGGGCATTGCAACGGTTTATCGGCAACTCAGGCGCCTGCAAGACTCCGGTGAAGTGCGTGCCGTGGAAATGGGCGTCAATGATGTGCGCTACGAGCCGACCGACCGGGGCCATCATCACCATTTTCTCTGTCGTGATTGCGACGAAGCGTTCGACATCCCCGGGTGCCCGGAGGGTATCGCGAACCTTGCGCCGCCGGGCTTCGAGCTCGAAGAGCACGAGATCACGCTCTACGGACAATGCCGCGATTGCAGCGCGGGGAATTGAAACCCGCTTAAACAGTGTGGCAGGGGTGAAGTCACGGTGAAGGGAACCGTTGAGGGGGTGACCGCAGGCAGCTTCCCTCGGCTACTTATTGATAATGAGCACGCATTATCATAGATCACGCGCATTTGCGCACACTACAGGAGGAGAAATGCAAAAGTTCCGGAAGATTTCGTTGCTGCTGAACGTCTCAAGGGTCCGAGCCATTCCCCTTTCCGCGGCCGTGATCCTCAGCGCCTTGTGCAGTCCCGGCTGGGCCGAGCAAGAAGCAGTCAAGACTGGCGCGGTCGTCTCCGCCGAACCTGACACGGGCTATTCCTCGCAGGAAACGAGGGTGTATGCCCTGCCTGAGTTGGTCGTCTCCGCCGAACCCGATACGGGCTATTCCTCCACGCACAGCGGCACGGCTCTTGGGATTCCCATTCCGCTGGAAGACACACCGCAATCCGTTCTGACCATCAAGAGACAGGTACTCGAAGATCAGCAGGCCACCACCCTTTGGGACGGCCTCAAAAATGTGAGCGGCGTTTTCAGTCGCGGTACGAATTCGGCAGTCTCCGAAGATTTCGTCATTCGCGGCTTCCGGTTGGATCCCAGGCGCAACTACTACCACAATGGAGTGCCGTACTACAATCGGTTTGCTGCTGAGCCGGGCAATCTCGAACGGGTGGAGGTGCTCAAAGGCCCGGCCTCCATCCTCTATGGCGCGATTGAGCCGGGAGGGATTATTAACACCATTACCCCCCAGCCGTCTACAATCTCCACGCGCCAGTTGTACCTGAGCGCGGGCAGCTACGGCCACATGAGCCCCCGATTTTCGGCGTCCGGTCCGCTCGACCGCGAGGGCAGGGTACTCTACAGGCTGTACGGCTCTCAATTGACAACGGAGAGTTTTCGCGATTTCGTTGAGCAGGATCGCTGGTACGTCAACCCTTCCGTCTACTGGGGTTGGTCTCAATCGACAGCGCTGGAACTGAATTTTGAGTTGTTGCGCGACGAGAGAACGGCCGATGCCGGCATCGTTGCGATCCTCGATCAGCCTGCGTCGGTACCCATCGATCGCTTTTACGGAGACCCGCTCTACAACAATGGCCTTGATGTGGGACTGGGCGTGATCTATACGGGAGAGCGCCAGGGCAATCTGGACAATGACTTCATCCTCGACGACTACGTGCGGGTCGATGCCACCGTCACCTACCGGCTGCAGACCCTGAGAGTGGATCTGAGCGTCAAAAATCTCACCGACGTGGGGTACTACCAGAACGCCTGGCGCCGCGACCGGATCATGCCGGGAACGCCCAGGAACTATCTGCTGTCACTCGGCTATAGCCTGTGAATGCGTCCATTGAGGAGACAAGATCGATGAACGAGAGCACGGACAGGGGCCGCCGGCAAGTGAAGGGACGCTACAAGAAAGGGGTTCGCCGTTGGCATGCCTGGACCTCCATCTTCGCACTGGTCTTCACGATTCTCGTTTGCGTGACCGCGATACTGCTGGAGCA
>JAAXHE010000181.1:0-26214 GCA_012271065.1 Candidatus Latescibacterota bacterium | reverse complement strand
GTTTCCCGGCTACCAGACCACCGCCAGTCGCCTGGGACAGATCAAGTGCGGCCTGCTTACCGGCAATGAGGAGGTGTACATCGGGACGCGCAAAGGGTTGCTTCACCTGAGTGGGAGCGATTACCGCAGCGTTCCGGAATTGGAGGGCCTGGACATCTTCAACATCGACCAACAGGGAGAGCGCATCCTGGTCGGCACGCGGGAAAGCACCTGGCTCTTTGAGGCGGAGCGGTGGAAGCGCATCTCCGACTTCAGGGGGGCAGCAACCTTTGCCGAAGATGGTCGCATCGTCCACATCCAGGGCAGCAACGGTCTCTTCGTTACCGGGGATCTGGGCGCGACCTGGACGGAGCTGACCGCCGTGAACGCAACCATGGCGGAAACCCCCCTTCCCGAGGTTGTCAGCTTCAGCAAGTTGGTTCTGGACCTGCACACCGGCAAAGCCCTCTTCGGCCCCGAGGGTGAGTGGATCTATGTGGACGCGCTGAGCATCGCCGTCCTGGCGCTGGCGATAACGGGTTTCATCATCCGCCCCGCCTATGTGAAGTTGCGCACGTACCGGCGTAAATCCAGGGGGGAACAAGCGTGACCCTTAGCGTCATCCAGCCGGGCGCATTCCCAAACACAGGGTGGCTGGGGATCGCCCACCGCCTGCGGTTCCATTCCGTAGAGCGTTCGCCAGACACCTGGGGCGATGTCGCGCTGATCAATTGGCAGACCGACCGATCAACCTGTCGCAATCGCATTCAATCATTGCTGAGAATCCAGCAGATGGCGCCCGAGACCAGCGCTGCACGCCCTGCCGCTCAAACATGACGCCGCCTGCAATCACGTCACACCTGGTGGACTTGACCAATCCTCAATTCGGCCGCAGAGGAATCAATGGCTGAAATTCAAGACTTGAAAGAACCTATTCCAGTAACAATTATCAGCGGCTTCCTGGGCGCGGGCAAGACCACCCTGCTCAACCATATTCTCAACGCCGACCACGGGTTGCGCGTGGCGGTATTGGTCAACGATTTTGGAGAGATTAACATTGACGCCGCGTTAGTCTCCGGCGTCTCCGGGGAATCAACCATCAATCTGTCCAACGGTTGTATCTGTTGCTCGATTCGCAATGACCTGCTTGAGGCAGTGGTTCAATTGATTCAACGCCCGGACCCGCCGGAGTATATCGTCGTTGAAACAAGCGGCGTATCCGACCCCGTGGCGGTTTCATTGACCTTTATGGCTACCGAATTGCAGTCTCGGACGCGAGTGGACAGTGTGCTGACCGTGGTTGACGCCGAGCAGATTTATCAGGTGAATGAAAAGCATCGTCGGCTCGCGGTAGACCAGATCGCCATGGCAGATATTCTGGTACTGAACAAGCTTGACCTGGTCAATGATGAAAAGCGGGAGGAATTGGCAGACTTTGTCAGAGATCTCGTTCCAGGAGCGCGAATCCTCCAGGCTACATATGGGAAGGTTCCGCTCGATCTGGTACTCGGTGTCGGGAAATACGACCTCCAGCGCTTTTCGGGGAAATCGGGTCTGGATGTTCACGTTCATGCTGACGGCGAGGCGCATGAACACGACAATGCTGACGTGAATCATCACGAACACCATGCCGACCATACGCTTGTTTTCAACACGTGGCGCTATACGACTGACCAACCTCTGTCACGTGGGGCCGTGCGTGATGCGGTGAAAAACCTGCCTGCGACTATCTACCGCGCCAAAGGGTTTGTTTACCTCAACGATATTCCCGGCCGCAAGGGAATCGTCCACGTTGCCGGCCAACGGGCGCGTCTGATTATGGGTGAGCCGTGGGGCGACGAGAAACCGGGAACACAGTTGGTTTTTATCGGTGAGGCAGGTGGAATCGACGATTGCGAATTGCAATCGCGCTTTGATGCGTGCCAAGGGGAAAAGGATACCCACCAGGATACAACGCCTGATGAGGTTTTTGAATTGCTTCGGGGGCTTGGGATTACAGCCAAATAAACCGTGTATGGGAACACCGACAATCCATTCACAGGTTCCAATCGAATCTTAACTCCAGCAGTCAATTTCCAGTGAGGCGGCGCCTCAATAGCCGCTCCACGTTCCGTTTCCACGTCCCGCTCATCGAACCGGACGTGAGATTTCCCGCATCCGGCTCTCCGACCTGGAGGTCTCAGGTTCATTCCAATCTCCCGGCTCTCGATCCTTTCACGTTGCCCTTGAACCTGAACCACTTTCCTCCACCGGCGTTACTCGGCTTCAACGGTACTACGAGCCTCTCCGCCACCCCGCACGGCCCGGCCTGACCCTCGCGTACTTCCGGTTGGTGTCTCCCCACCACCGCGCGGGGTATCCCGTGTTGCGTCGGATCTCCCTGTGAATGCATACTGTCGCCAGTACCACGGCGGGACCGTTGGATGCACGCGTTGCTTTCTCCTTCCAACGACGGCGGCCTTCCCCGCTCGAGAGAAGGGTCGGCTCCAGCATTGCCTTTTTCGAGGTCTGCTGTAGCGTTCACGACCCGTTACGGCCTGCGTACTCGCGAGGCGCGTTGCGCCCTGACCTTGCGAAATACCTCCTCGCGGTTCAGGGGGTTAGACGCCGTCTGCCGTAAGACACCCAACCGTCGGGCAATCCGTGCCTTCGGAACACCGCCTTCACGCAAATGCTTGATTTGCATGGCTATCTCCCTTAATATCATGAATACGAGCCCTTCTATGCTCTTTGGGATATCGTCGCATGGATACCCCTAATATAGGCACACGCAGGGCTTCGCTTCGTGTTGCTGCGATCTTGTACGGAAGTGTCCATTTCTTTACCGTCGTTTCTGTCTAATTTAAAACTGATTTTGGCACACCACCGCCCAGACCTCTCTCCCCGGCCCTCTCTCCCACAGGGAGAGAGGGAGGAAGACCGGTTTCGTGTGCCGGTCATCTATAGATACTCTGATTGAAAGGATATCGCCGTCTTGCGAAGCCCGATACATCAACCCATCACCGTTCCCTTTCCTCTCAGGAAGGGGGTCAGCGGGATGGCCCCAGAACCGGGTAGACGTAAGACGGAAGAGATTGGCTGCCCTGCGAAGATTTCAACTCATGCCAGAGGCAGATCAGACACCCCTATAGGGCAAGGGCTTCTTCTCCCGTCTTACGTCTACCGGCTACCCGCCTTTACGAGAGAAGTCAATGGAATGGGAGTTCTTTGGAGGTGGGGATGTCATATCATGCGAACGTCTTGACGCAACCGGGAGGTTGATATCAGATGAAGGTCCTGTACCTGAAAGTACCGGGTATGCTCCAGCCATGGTACGACGATTTCAGATCGGCGGTCGGAGAAGGGCATTCCGTGTGCCTGTACGATCCCGCGAAACCCATGGCCGGACAGTTCGAGGACGTGGACGTGGTGGTGGACCAGGGTGGATCGGTGGGCACGCGAGCGCTGATCGACGCCGCGCTGGCTGCCCGCGTGAAGCTGTGGCAGGTGCTGGGAACCGGGGTGGACCACGTGGACGTGGCGTATTTTCTCAAAAAGGGTCTGATGCTTGCCAATACGCCCGGCCCGTTCAGCGCGGTGGCGCTGGCGGAGCACGCGATGTTTCTGATGCTTTATTTCGCGAAACAGTTCGACGAGCACGTGCGGAACCTCCGGGCGAAGGTGTTCTACTTTCCGGTGAGCGAGGAGCTGGAGGGGAAGACGCTCGGGCTTGTCGGGTTGGGCGCGAGCGGACAGGCGCTGGCGGCGAGGGCGAAAGCCATGGGAATGAGGGTAGTGGCCGTAGACGCTGTGGACGTCCCCCGGGAACGGCTGGATGAACTGGGGGTGGAAGTGTTTGCCGCGCCGTCGGAACTGGAATCGGTGCTCACGCAGGCCGATTACGTGTCACTGCACGTGCCGCTGACGTCGAAAACGCGTCACATGATCGACAGACAGGCGCTGGCGGCGATGAAGCCAACGGCGGTGCTGATCAACGTGGCGAGAGGGGAGATCGCGGAAGAGGCCGCGCTCGTCGAGGCGCTGCAGAACGGGGAGATCAGGGGCGCCGGGCTGGATGTGTACGCCGAAGAGCCGCTGCCCGCGGACCATCCGTTTCAGCAACTGCCGAACGTCGTCGCCACGCCCCATACCGCGGGACAGACGTACGGCACATCCAGGAGGCGCGGGGAGGCCTGCGCGGAGAACGTGGAGCGGATCGCGAATGGGCTGGAGCCGTTGTACAGGATTACGGAGGCGGGCTGACGCCGGCTCGTCAGGGGGTTAAGGGAGCAGTAACGATCTATTCCTTATTGGAATATAATCTATTTCAACTATTCGCTTTTGTATTGAATTGAATGTGGTTAATGTTCTGTCCGAAGACCACTCCAGGGTTCATTGCGTTTGGACAGACAAAAATCGGCTCACGCGAAGACACGAAGGCATAAAGGGAAACCGGAGACAACCGAAACGCCGGGCGCCCGGCCAAAACGACTCGTATAATGGAAATTGAACTAAACCAGAAAGACGTATGGACCGCGGGGCGCGAGCCCTCGGCGCTGGGTGAACTGGCCCGGATGGAGATTGCGAAGCATATCTGGGACAGCCGCCAGAGTTCCAAGCTGACCGGATTCGAGTACGCAAAGCGCCGGGGAACGCGAAATATGATGAATCCCTCCCGCCCTCATCTGGATCGGCCGCGGGGACGTACGCGCGTCTCCGCGTTCTGGACTCGTGAGGCGCTGGTGGTTTCGGCGGCATGCGAAGGTCGGACAGATGGTGAAGACCGCATTGTCGTGGCGATGGTGACTGCGGGAGACAGGCTTCTTCAGCTGGAATGTCTTTCGGATGGGACGGTCCGTTTACCCGATGGCGCGGAGCGGACGGCGTTCGACGTGAAGCCGGACGACGGCGGCTGGTCGGCGCGTCTGACGATACCTTGGGCGATCCTCGGCATTCGCCCCCGGTCCGGACTTCAGGTTCCCCTCAACGTCTCGCGGTTCACGGATTGGATGGATACGCCGCCGCCCGAGATGTTGCCGGACGGTTTCGTGGTCAACGGTCTCTCGCGCATTCAACCGGGCCTGGAAGTCAGCACGCTGAGCCGGGCCGTGCGGTATCCGATCGTCGGCGATTCGCTTCGGGCCGACAGTTTGGGCCGCCTCGTGTTGAGTCCGCGATTGCAGATCGAGAATCTCAGCCTGCGCGACGAGGGTCTGTCACAGAAAGAAGTGGTGATGAATCTGCAACCTGCGGACAAGCTGCCTGACACGCTGGACGTACGCGTCGCGCTTGCCGACCCTCACGGACGCGAATCCGTTTTCGTGGATCAGGCCCGCGGCGAGGGCGAAACGCGGTTGCGGTTGGACTGCATGTTCGGTGCGTTCAGAGGCTTCCTGTATCCATACCGCCTGGTGGTTTCGGTATCCGATCCGGAGACCGGCGCGATGCTGGCGGAAGCGCAATGCAAGTTCATCCCGCCCAGGCGAGTCCGCCTGGATCCGCTCCGGTTAGGCAACGATCAGCGCGGCCGCGGCCGTTTCCGGATGGCCGGGGACGGCCTGGGGGGCACGCGGTGGCAGGCATCTCTGGTGAACGACGCGGGCGAGACGCTGGACAGAGGCCGGGTCGTTGCGGATTCGAACGAGATGACGTTTGAAATCTGCATCGGTGAAGTGCCAAGGGGACGTTACAGGCTGCGCCTCGTGCCCGTCGGAATGAGCGCGACGTCCGGTATCGAATGTCCCTGCAACGTCTTGGGTACGAGTCCGAGGCCACGGGTTCTGCTGCGCAGCGGGGACGTCGAGCGGCTGCGGGTACAGGCAAAGGAAGGAGGCCTGAAACCGCATTATGACGCGATGAAGGCGCAGGTGGACGAGGTGCTTCGGCGCGGGACGATTATGGAGTGCGGCCTCACGCCCGATGCGACGGAGATCCGCGAAATCCCGATCGACGACCTGCTCGCCGGCGACGACCTGCTGATGCAGGGTCACGCGGAGGATACGCTGTTTCAGCGGGACCCTCACCAGATGATGGCCGCGGCCCTGGTCTATCTGATCGAGGGAGACGACCGGTACGGGTTGCTCGCCCGGAAGATGGTCCGGATACTCGTGGAGCACGTGCTCTGGGGAGACCCGAGGGTATACGGTGCGGACCCCGACCTGATGTGGAAGGCGATGTACTGCGCGCTGGCGATGGACTGGCTGGGCGACCTGATCCCGCCTGATGAACGCAGGGACTTCAACGATCGGCTGATCGAGAACGGGCTGCTGGTGTACCTTTGGTCCATGGAGAACGACCAGGCCTACTGGAAGGGGAGGATTGCAAACCTGACGCCGATTTCGGATAGCGTAGCGACCGTGCTGGCGCTATGCCTCCGGGATGAAACGCTGGACGCGGAAGCCGTCCTCAGGATTGCCAGGGAAGACATCGGAACGCCGATGCGCGCGTTCCCGCTTGATGGGTCCTGGCCGGAATCCGTCAACTACTGGGCGGTGTTTCTGCGCGGGGTCATTCTGCACGGCGCGGCGATGGAGTCCGCAACGGGCGCCGACGACGGCGTATTCTCATTGCCGGGTATGCGCGACGCGGGGTATTTTCCGATCTATTTTACGCCGCGCGGGGTCCCGGCGGGGTTCAACGACGGCATGAACACCGGGGCGGCGCCTTTTCTGCATCTGCTGGCGCGCCGGTATGACGAACCCATTTTCTCGCTGTACGCCGACGCGTACGGCGGCGAGGGCGAAAACAGGCGTTCCGACTGGTGTACGGTGATCTGGCGTTCCACCGGGATTCCCTATCAACCCGAGGCGCAGCGTACCGACGTGGGCGACAGGCCGGCGCCGGCGTTGTTGAGTTCTATAATGACGGGTTTGAAGCGCCTGAGAGTCTACGAGGAGATCCGGTGGGCCGCGCTCGCGTCGGCATGGCCGGATCCGGAGCTGTACGTGTCGTTCAAGAGCGGATACGCCGCTCCCGGTTTCGGCCATATGAGCCGGGACCTGAACGCGATCCAGGTGGTGGCCGGAGGAGAGCCACTGATCCGGCGCAGCCACGACTACAGTACGCCGCCCGAGGGATACAGCACTACGCTGGTGGACGGCAGGCCGCAGGGCCCCGGAACCGGGACGTTTCTGTATTGGGAGGAGGCGTCCCGGCATCTGGCCATCGCGGCGGAAGCAGACAGGTCGTTCGGAGACGATGTCGGGCGGGCACGCCGCCACGTCGTCATGGTCGACGGGCGGTACCTGATCGTAATGGACGAAGTAAGAAGTGACCGGCCGGTCCGGGTGACGTTCATGGCGCATACGGCCGGTAAGATCGTCAACTCGGACCGGGGTTGCGAAATCAGGGGAATCAAGACAAGACTGTCTCTGACCTTTGCGGGGCCGGATGTGACGCTGGACCGCGTCGCACCGCCGGACTGCGTGATGACGCAGCTCACCGACGGGGCGCTGCATGCCACCACTGATGCGACTCGTGAAGTTGAATTGCTGACGGTCATCTGGCCGGATACGCATGAAGCAGGGGCGCCCGCGTGCCGATGGGACGGTGAACGTCTGGAAATCCGTCGGCCGGACGGAGCGAAGGACGAATTGATATTCGGACGCGAGAATTCCGAGCTGCGATTTCTGCGTGTGGACGGATGATGCAACCCAAAACCCGACCCACGCCCGGTTTTTCGATCACGGGAAGGAGAGGACAGCAAATGGCGACAGCCAAGATCATGTGGACAAAGATCGACGAAGCCCCCGCGCTGGCAACCTGCGCATTGCTGCCGGTTGTTCAGGCGTACACCCGGGGGTCCGGCATCGAAGTCGAACTCAGCGATATCTCTCTTGCGGGTCGGATCATCGCCAACTTCCCCGAAAATCTGGCCGAAGCGCAGCGGATTCCGGATTGTCTGGGTGAACTCGGCGACCTGACCCGGGAACCCGAGGCCAATATCCTTAAACTGCCCAACATCAGCGCGACGGTCCCGCAGCTGAAAGCGGCCATCGCGGAACTGCAGGGCAAGGGCTACGACATTCCTGACTACCCAGACGAGCCGCAAACCGACGCCGAGAGAGCGTTGCAGGCCCGATTCGCCGCGATCCTCGGCTCAGCCGTGAATCCCGTCCTGCGCGAGGGTAACTCGGACCGGCGGGCCGCCGCGTCGGTAAAGGCGTTCTTCCGGAGGAATCCGCACAGGATGATGCGGCCATGGCCGGAGTCGGGGTCCAGGGCGCGTGTCGCCCACATGACGGGCGGAGACTTCTTCGAGAGCGAGAAATCAACCACCGTCAACGCGGCGACCGAGGTGCGAATCGAGTTCGTCGCAGGCGACGGTCGGGTCAACGTACTCAAGGAAGGGATATCCCTGGAAGCCGGCGAGGTGGTGGACACCGCGGTGATGAACGTGAACGCCCTCCGGCGGTTCTTCTCGGAGCAGATGGATGCGGCGAAGCGTGACGGCGCGCTGCTTTCGCTGCACCTCAAGTCCACCATGATGAAAGTCTCCGATCCCATAATGTTCGGCCATTGTGTCTCGGTCTATTTTCAGGAGGCGCTGGAAAAACACGCCGGTACGCTGGAAGCGATCGGGGCCGACGTGAATTACGGCCTGGCCGACGTTTTGTCACGGCTCGATCGCCTTCCCGACGGCAAAAGGGCGGAGATCGAGGCCGATATCGCCGCCGTTTACGACAATCGCCCCGGCCTGGCGATGGTCGATTCCGACCGCGGCATCACGAATCTTCACATGCCGAACGACGTGATTATCGATGCCTCGATGCCCAATGTGGTTCGGGACGGCGGGAAGATGTGGAACCGGGACGGCGATCTGCAGGATACCGTCGCCATGGTGCCGGACCGGTGCTATGCGACGATGTACAAAGAGATTCTCGAAGACGCGAAGGCGCGGGGGCAGTTCGATCCCGCCACGATGGGCAGCGTGTCCAACGTGGGTCTGATGGCGCAGAAGGCCGAGGAATACGGTTCGCACGACAAGACCTTCGAAGCCCACGCGCACGGTGAGATCCGCGTTGTGGACGCGTCCGGAAACGTGATGCTCGACCAGTCGGTTGAAACCGGGGATGTCTTCCGGATGTGCCAGACGAAAGACGCCGCGATCAGGGACTGGGTCGGGCTGGCCGTGAGGCGGGCGAGGGTCTCCGGAACACCGGTGGTGTTCTGGCTGAACCGTCAAAGGGCGCACGATGTCGAGATAATCGGGAAGCTGAACGCCTGCCTGTCCGAACACGACACCGCGGGCCTGGACGTCCGCGTGATGAAGCCAAGGGACGCAATGCGGTTTTCGCTGGAGCGGATACGCAGGGGGGAGGATACGATCGCGGCGACGGGCAACGTGCTTCGCGACTATCTCACGGATTTGTTTCCAATACTGGAACTCGGGACCAGCGCGAGGATGCTGTCGATCGTAAGATTGATGAACGGCGGCGGCCTCTTCGAGACCGGCGCGGGCGGATCGGCGCCCAAGCACGTCCAGCAGTTCGTGCGGGAGGGGCACCTGAGGTGGGACTCGCTGGGAGAATACTGCGCCCTGGCGCCTTCGTTTCGCCTGATCGCCGAGACTGCGGGCAACGCGAAGGCCGCGGTGCTCGCGGATACGCTGGACCGGGCCATTACAAAATACCTGGAGAACTCGCGCTCGCCCTCCCGGAAGGTGAACGAGATCGACAACCGGGGCAGCACATTCTATCTGGCGATGTACTGGGCACAGGCCCTGGCCGCTCAGGACAGCGATCCGGAGTTGAAAGCGCGGTTCGGGGATGTCGCGGGGAAACTCGTGGAGAATGAGGAGAGGATAAGCGCGGAACTGCTGGCCGCCCAGGGTGAGCCGGTGGATCTTGGCGGCTATTACGCGCCCGATCCGGACCTGACCGCCGGCGCGATGCGCCCCAGCCGGACGCTCAACGCCATTATAGGCGCCGCGTAAACTGCGATTTGAGCGGCCTGCGCTGGCTGAGGAGGGCGGGATCGGCAGGTTCCGGCGCGGCCTGCCCGTTCTTTCCCTCGTACACCTTTGCGGCGCTCACCGCTTCCTGGAAGGCGGCCAGGGGGCGATCGGAGCCGGGGTACCGGTCCGCGTGCGTGGGGCCGTTTTCCAGCTTGAGCACCCCGCGCGGGCACACGGCGGAGCAGATGCCGCATCCCACGCAGGAAGCACGAACGATGTTCTCGCCGCGCTGGGCGTACGCCCGGACGTCGATGCCCATTTCGCAGTAGGTGGAGCAATTGCCGCAGGACATGCACTGGCCGCCGTTGGTCGTGATCCGGAAACGTGAGAAGAAACGCTGGAAGATGCCCAGGATCGCGGCCATGGGGCAGCCGAAGCGGCACCAGACCCGGCTGCCCATCAGTGGATAGAAGCCCACGCCGATGACGCCGGAAAACAGGGCGCCGATGTAGAATCCGTACGCGCTGGCAAGCGGCCCCGAAAGCCGGCCGAAGACGCGGCCTTCGGTGGCGGAGTTGACCCACAGCGCGATTGTGGTGACCGTGATGAAGATGAGGACAGAGTAGATGATGCCCCGTTCGATTCTCCACGAGCGGGTCGTCTTGCTCGAAAGCTGACGAAAGGGATCGCCCAGGGTCTCGGCGAGGCCGCCGCATCCGCATACCCAGGAGCAGTACCAGCGTTTTCCGTAAAAGTAGGTGAGTACGGGTGTGGCGATGAAGGTGGCTACGGCGCCCCAGAAGACCATAAAGACGCCGAGCGCGCCGGGATGGCCGGTCAGGCTGCCCACTGTTGAAGGAAAGAGATAGTCGTATTTGAGCGGCCAGAAATAGGTGAAATAGAATTCGGGCTGGTTGAAGCTCTTGAGCATCTGCGGAATGAGAAAGGCGAAGCCGAGCTGGAAGAACATCACGGACGCGGTGCGGACGATCTGGTAGCGGTTGTGGCGGTACTTCATGAACATGCGGACGCCGAACACGAGGATGGCGAGCGTGTAGAGGAAGCCGTAGAAGAACCATCGGTCCGCCGGACCCCCGGCGAGCGCCAGGGATAGAGGATCCACCAGCCGGACGCCGCGTTCCAGGTATTCGGGAAACCAGTAGAGCACCACGTAGAATCCGGTGATTCCGATGCCCAGGGCCCATCCGACGAGCCCCAGATGGGTCGCGCTGCCGAACATGATTCTGTCGTGCTTAATGCCCGGGACGGTGTTCCTGTAGGCGAACCAGTAATACGCGGCCGAACCCAGCACGATCAGGCCGAAGCTGAGCAGGATGCCGGTCCAGGTACCGGAAAGCGGACCGAGCAGGGTGACGATGAGGGCCAGGAAGCCGAGCGAGACGGCCGCAATCGAGAGCCTTTCGGGCCAGGATGCAGGCGGCGCCGGCTGCTCGGGCGGTTCCACGAAGCCAAGCGTTTCCTCGTCGAAGTCGTAGACGAGGGTGGCGGTATCGATCATGACAATTGCTCCCTGAGGGCGGGTACGATTTCGGATTCGTGCCGGTCGAAGAACTCGGGGTCGAAGTTGGCCTCCGCCAGGTGGTCCAGCACGAAGTCGACCGGGCGCTGTTCCGAAATCCAGCGTTCGCAGACTTCGTGGCGGTAGCGGATACCCATGAGGTTGATGCCGATCACGTCAGGTTCGGTATGGACGATACGTACGGACTGGCGCTGCGTGGGGTGTTGCCAGTAGAGGTTCCATTCACCCGGCACATTGAGGTTGACGCGGCCGTAGACCTGGTATTCCAGGTCCAGGAACTTGGCGGAGTTGAACCAGATGCCCGGGTCGTAGGTACAGTCTTCGCCCGCGATGACGTCCCCCGCGACCGCACCCTGTTTCTTGCCGGTGTACCAGACCTGCTGCAATAGATTCCGCTCACCACCCGTGACGATTTCGGCGCAGTCGCCCGCGGCATAGACATCCGGAACGCTGGTCTGAAAACTGTGGTCGACCAGGATCCCCCTGCCGGTTTCGATATCGGAATCCCTTACGAGGTCTATATTTGGAGACACGCCGGTGGTCAAGCCCACAAACTGGCATTCCAGAGTCTCGCCGTCTTCCGTCACAACGCCGCATGCGCTGCCGTTCCCGTCGTCCAGAATTTCTTTCAGGCTGGTCCGGAGTCTCAGACCAAGCCCCTGTTCTTGGATGATCTCGTTGATCATGCCGGACTCTTCCATCGGGAGGATGTTGCTCCAGTAAGACGGTTCGCGCACGAGAAAGGTGACGTGAATGTTGCGCGAGTGCAGCATTTCGGCCAGTTCGATGCCGATGAGGCCGCCCCCAACAATGACAGCGTGTCGCGTGTGTTGCGCGTTGTCGTACAGGGTGCGGAGGTCCTGCAGGGAATAGAGGCCCTGAACGCCTTTGAGGTCTTGTCCCGGCCATCCGAACTTGTTGGATTTCGAGCCGGTGGCGATGAGCAGTTTGTCGAAGTGAAAGTCTCCGCCGCGGTGTAGGGAAAGGCATTTGCCGGAAGCGTCGATCCGGGTGACCCAGTCACGGCGCAGGTCCAGCCGGTTGACGGACCAGAAGTCGTCCTCGAAGGGCTTGGTGCCGTTATAGGTCATATGGCCCATGAAAACGTACATCAGGGCCGGCCGCGAATAGTGGAATCTGGATTCGCCGGAAATAAGGGTGATGCGCCAGTCCGGCTGTTTGCGCCGCAGCCTGATCGCCGCGGTAACGCCGGTGACGCCATTGCCGATTATGGCGACGTGCACGGATGCGCCTCCTTGATATCCCCCTGACGGAGGAGGACGGCATTTCGCTGATTCCGTCTGACTATCGGGGATCCCAACGTTCGGTCTGACGATTGGGCGCCTGGGATCGAACGGAAATTAACCAATGCCGCCGGAAAGTCAAGGGCGGATACTTCAAACTATTTACGGTGAAAGCTCGCGGTTTTTCGCCTGAACGTGCCTGCCTGTGAGAGATAAGCGGGATCATGGCTGTGTTCTGTCCCGGAAACAGGTTGCCTGAATTCAGCCGCCGAGCCTTGTACTTCGCTGACGAACTCCACCGGGTGCGGGTTCCAAAAACCTTGTGCCGGACGATCGCGCGTAAATCGATATCGCCAGGCCGTATCGTCAATGTGAACCAGCTATATCCCCGGCAAGATCGTACACCCTGAAGGCGCCCCAGCGTACGATCGACGTGGATACCTTCTGCGGCTTGACGCCGTTGCGCCTCTGCATCAAACTGCGTCTCGCCCGCACGTCTCCGGGATGAAGCGTAATGGTATCGATCCCTTTGTCCGGAAAGTTGGCGAAGGAGAACGCGTCCGACCCTCCGTGCGTCATCGGTTCGCCGTCGATCAGCAGACGAACCGCTCCGCTTCGCATATCCCATTCAACCCGGAACGTGTACACCCTGTCGTTCACGGCTTCGACGGTCTGATCGAATTCAGTGATGCCTTCGGCGGTGCAGATGATTATCTTGCCCCCAAGCAACCCGAACTGGATATTTCCGTATTTGATGATGCCCTGGTATTCCTCCAGGATGAGGCAGGACTCCAGCTCCGCGTCGGACGGCTTCATTTCGAATTCCACGGCGCCCGCCTTCAGCGGCGGGATGCGGACCTTGACATATCCGTATCTTGTGGTCGTCTCGATCCACCGGTAATCCACCGGGCGCATGAGCGTCTCGCAGACGTTGTCGTCCGGCATGCCGTCCGGCGGCGGAGCGACCGGCTCCCAGTGCAGCTGGAAGGTCTCCCTGCAGGCGATGAACTTACCCCTGTACTCAGCATACTCCTTCAGTCGGATGAGGCTGCCGGCTTCAACAGTCTCCGTGGCGAGTTCAATCGCGCGTATTTCGTCGATGTCCGGCCCGATGCATCCGGAAATCTCGACGGGGTCGCTATTGTCGAGGGTGAACTTGAATGTGCCCGTTTCGAGATCGAATCCCGAAAGGGTCAGGCAATGTTCGTCGGACGGCACGACATAGGGTGGGCGTATGGCCGGATCGGTGTAGGGTCTGCCGTAGTGAAAGGTCAGGGACGCTCCGGCGTCGACGGTTCCCCGTTCTCCGTTAAGCTGGATTCGACCGTCGGCGTCAATCCGGCAATCCAGCGCAATCCGGTTGTCCGCGCCGTAGAAGAGGATGTGGTAGCATTTTCCGAGGGCCACCCGGAGTTTCAGCGCGATCGCATCCTCCGTGCGCCGGATGGGGTTTTCGATTCGCCGGGAACAGCGCGCGCGGCCGCGTGAACCGTCGATCGTGAGGTAGCCGTCCTCTCCGAAGACGTAGACGCCTCCATCACCGCGGTCGTGCCAGCGGAAGTCCTGTGAGGCAACCAGCATGGATCCGTTTCCTGGTCCGTGGATAATCGAGGGTTATCTCGCTTAGCGAAAATAGGTGGATGTGGCGGGCCGATCAAGCAGGATTGTTCCGTCGCCGCGACACAATGAGGAGGACGGCCGTGAGCAAGGGCAGCTTGTTCTATCCGGCGGAGTTGATTGAAAAGGCGAAGCGCAACGCGGAGAACCACGCGTGGGCGAAGCGGGCGAGGGACAGAATCGTCGAGGCGGCTCAGCCGTGGGTGGCGTTTTCGGACGACGAGCTGTGGGACCTGATGTTCGGCAGTACCATCAGGAGATCCTGGATGGTCTGGTCGAACGGACACTGCCCGGCATGCGGGGAGGGCGTGCCCATGTACAACTGGCGTATCCAGGCGCTGCGCCTCCCCTGGAAGCTTCGATGCCCGCACTGCGAAGAGCTGTTTCCCAAGAACGACTTCCATGCGTTTTACCGCTCCGGTCTCGATGAACGCGGGGTGTTTCAGCACCGCCTTGCCAACCGCTCGCTGTTGTTCAATGCGGAGCATCCCGATCCTGCGGATCCGTTGCACCTGTTCGGGGTGGACGACGGCGAGGGGTACCGCGAAGGAGAGAATACATGGTGGTTCGTTGGGACGTACCTGGTATACGGACAATGGAAGCAGGTCGTACACGGCGGCATCAAGACGCTCGCCGAGGCCTATGCGGCAACCGGGGATCAGGTGTATGCCCACAAGGCGGGCGTGCTGCTCGACAGGGTGGCGGACCTGTACACGACGTTCAATTTCAAAGATCAGGCAATGATGTACGAAGGGCCCGCGCACGCCGGGTACGTGTCCACCTGGCACGACGCGTGCGAGGAGGCCCGATTACTCGCGCAGGCGTACGATCAGGTCCGGGAGGCGTTAGGGAAAGATGAAGCGCTGGCGGAATTCCTGAGCGGCAAGGCCGCGCAGTACTGCATTGAGACGAGCAAGGCGTCGCCGGCTGACGTAATGCGGCATATTGAGGAGGGTATCCTCCAGGATACGGTCGTAAATCACGATCGGATCCGGTCCAACTATCCCCGCAAGGAAATCGCGTTGATCACGATTCACTCGGTCCTCGACTGGGAGGGAAACCGGGAGAAGGTGTATGGATTGATCGCCGAGATGATGGAACGCGCCACGGCGGTGGACGGCGTGACGGGGGAAAAGGGCCTCGCGGGCTACTGTTCAGGGGTGATACAGAGCCTGGCGCAGTTTCTGGCGCGGTTCAGCAGGGTCGACCCCGGTTTTCTGGGCGACATGCTGACAAGGCACCCGAAGCTACGGCAGACGTATCGGTTTCACATCGATACGTGGTGTCTGCAACAGTACTATCCCCAGGCGGGCGACACGGGCGCCTACGCGGGGAAGGTGGAAAACTACGTGGGGGTCGCCTTTTCCCGGGATTCCGGTCTGGAGCCGTCGATGTACGCTTTTCTGTGGCATCTGTACCGGGAAACGGGCGATGCGGCCTACGTCCAGGCTTTATTCCAGGCCAACGGAAGTACGGTTGAAGGGTTGCCGTACGACCTGTTTTCGGAAGATCCGGAAGCATTTCAGACCGGGGTGCAGGCAGTCATCGACGCCCGCGGGAAGGAGATCGAGCAGGCCAGCGCCAACAAGACGGAGTGGCGTCTGGCCGTGCTGCGTTCGGGCCGGGGCGACGGCCGCCGCGCCGCGTGGCTGGACTACGACTCCGGCGGACCTCACGGGCACGCCGACGGGATGAACCTCGGGCTCTTCGCAATGGGCCTGGACCTGATGCCGGATTTCGGTTACCCACCGGTACACTACGGTGGGTGGAGCGGGCCGAAGTTTCACTGGTACGTGAGTACCGCCGGCCACAACACCGTGGTCGTGGACGGCAAGGACCAGGAGCGGCCCGCGGATGGCGAGTCCACGTTGTGGGCGGACGGCGAGCGGTTCCGGGCGATCCGGGCGAACGGTTCGGCGCTGTACGGGATATCGCGCTATGAACGGACCGTGGCGATGGTCGACACTTCGGACAGGAGCAGCTACGTTCTGGATGTATTCCGCGTTGCGGGCGGGCGAGACCACGCGAAGTTCATGCACAGTCATTTCGGGAAGATTTCAACACGGGGGCTCGCGCTGGCGCCGTCCGCGGAATACGGATACGAAACGCAGATGCGAAATTTCAATGGCGATGAACAACCTGCTCCTGGCTGGCACGTGGACTGGAAGGTGGAGGACCGGTACGGATATCTGAACGCCGACCGTGACATCCATCTGCGGTATACCGACCTGACGGAAGGCGCGCAGGCCTCTACGGCCGAGGCCTGGGTTGCGCTGCGCGGCTATGGCGGCAATGAGACGGCGTGGATCCCGAGGGTGATGGTGCGGCGGCAATCGGATGCGGGTCCGCTGGCGTCCACGTTCGTCGGTGTCATCGAACCCTATGAGGGTCAGCCGGCCATCATCGGAGTACGACGTCTTTCGCTGGAGCGCCAAGATGGCCGGGCCCCTTCGGACTCGGACGCGGCCGTGGAAATCGAGCTCGCAGATGGACGGCGGGACGTGGTCCTGGCCATAGACGCGGAAGACATCGGGCGGCAAGGCAGGTGGATGCTGCAGAAGGACTTGGACATCCGGACCGACGCGGAACTTTGCATGGTTCGACACGGGCGCGACGGCGGATTATTGTCCGTCGCGATGTGCAACGGCAAGACCGCGCACGTCGGCGGTACCGCACTCGATCTGGTCGAAACGGCTGACTACGTGGAGGTCAGGTATGACTCTGGCGTACCGGCCATCGTCGCCGGAAACGGAATTCCGGCACAATAAAACGTCAGGGTTCACGTCAATGGGAGGAACCGAAGCAACATGAACCGGGAACCGGAATACGGCGTCGTCATTGCCACCGACGTCATGGTGCCCATGCGCGACGGGGTGCCGCTGGCGACGGACGTCTACCGTCCCGCCGTCGACGGGGAACCCGCGCCCGGCAGATATCCCGCGATTCTGGGGCGGACGTCCTATGACAAGAGCAGTCCTCAGATGTGGGTGGAGCCCGTCGGGATGTTTTTCGCGCGACGGGGATACGTGGCGGTGATCCAGGACCTGAGGGGGCGGCACGGGTCCGAGGGCACGGGTCAGTACTTCCACACCGCCAATCCCGGCGAGGGCAGGGACGGATACGACACGGTGTCCTGGATTGCGGATCAGTCCTGGTCCAACGGGAGGGTGGGCACGGTGGGAAGTTCGCACGGCGCGATCGTTCAGGCCGTGATGGCGCTGTACCGGCCGCCGAATCTGGCGGCGATGTGGCAGGACGTGGGGCCGACCAATATGTACGCGCATTGCTCGCGCGAGGGCGGCGCGATGGCGCTGCATATGTTCGGCGCGCTGTTTCTGCACGGGCACGACGCGCAGGAGATCAGGGACGACCCGGCCGCGCAGCGCGCGTTCGTGGAGGCCATGGAGCGGATGAGGGAACTGGTCCATGCCACGCCGTTCAAGCCGGGGGACACGCCCCTGGCCCTGGTGCCGAATCTGGAACGGGTGCTGTTCAATTACTACCACCGCGGCGAGTACGACGAATTCTGGCGGCAGGACTGCTGCGACCAGGAGCGCTATTTCGACCGGCACGGCGATATTCCTTCGGTCTTCAGCGGGGGTTGGTACGACCCGTTCGCCGGTGCGACGACGAACTATTTCGCGGCGATGTCGAAACAGAACACGACGCCCCAGCGGCTGCTGATGGGTCCGTGGAACCACGGAGGCATACGAGGCGAGGGCGACTCGTTCGCCGGCGACGTGGATTTCGGACCCGACTCGGCATGGGGCGACAATGTGTACAACCGTGTGCGCCTGCGCTGGTTCGACCGCTGGTTGAAGGGTATCCGCAACGACGTGGAAGATGATCCACCGGTTCGTATCTTCGTGATGGGAGGGGGCGATGGCCGGCGGAACGGCGCCGGCCGTCTCAACCACGGCGGCTCGTGGCGGTTCGAGCGGGAATGGCCGCTTGCCCGCACCAGATACACGCCGTACTATTTTCACCCCGGTGGCGGCCTCGGTCCGGAGACCACGCCTAAGGATGGCGCTCCGGCCAGCTACGCTCACGATCCGGAACACCCGGTGCCCACCATTGCCGGAAACGTGACCGGCTTCTACGAAATGGCGCCGCTGGGCGAGGGGATGGTGGAGCGGTACACGCCCCCGAGGGCCCGGATGCGCAGCATCGTGCTGGACGGAGCCGCCCACCAGCAGGAGGCGCCGGGCATCGTCGGCGCACGGCCGCCTTACCCGACGCTCGCGTCCCGGGATGACGTTCTCGTCTTCCAGACGAAGCCACTGTTGGAGGACGTAGAAGTCACCGGCCCGCTATCCGTGAATCTCTGGATCTCTTCGACCGCGGTGGACACGGATTTCACGGCCAAGCTGATCGACGTCTACCCTTCCAGCGAAGACTACCCGGGTGGCTATCACATGAATATGGTGGACTCCATCATCCGCACGCGCTATCGGAACGGGTGGAAGCAACCCGAGATGATGGTTCCCGGCGAGGTGTATTCCGTCAGGATCGATCTGACGCCAACCAGCAATCTGTTCGTGCGCGGCCACCGGATCCGCGTGGATATCGCCAGCAGCAATTTCCCCCGGTTCGACGTGAATCCGAATACCGGCGAACCCGTGGGACGGCATACGCACTCTGTTGTTGCCCGAAACACGGTTTACATGGACCTCGAGCGGCCTTCCCACATTGTTCTGCCTATTGTTCCGCCGGCGGATGAAGATTGAGCGTTTTCGAAAAGAAGATAATTTATCTGATGTAAAAATCGCAATTTCTCGACCAGCGCCCGGCATCCGGCCGTCAGACCCTTCAGCCGGAACCATGGGTGGGTCGGAAACGGGTAAGCTGACAGCTGAAGGCTTTCTGTATCAAGGAGAAAGAAATGGCGGCAAGCGAACCGACGGTGCAGAGATTATTCGACCTGAGTGGAAAGGTGGCGCTGGTGACCGGAGGTACCGGATTTCTGGGAACGGCGTTCGCCATGGCGCTGGCCGAGGCGGGGGCCAGAGTCGTCATCAGCAGCAGGGAACGCAGCCGCGCCGAGGCGGCGGTCGCGAAGCTGCCCGGCGACGCCGCGCACGTGGGCGTGCGGCTGGACCATATGGATGGCGGGTCCATCGAGGCCGGTTTTGCCGATGCGGTGGAAGCGGCCGGACAGATCGACGTTCTGGTCAACAACGGGAACGAGGGCGTGCTGAACGACTGGACGGACGTGACACACGAGCAGTTCGCGTGGCAACAGGGGAACGTGGCCGGATATTTCACGCTTGCCCGGCTGGTGCGCAATGACGCCGTGGAACGCGGCGCGCCCGCGAGCGTTGTCATGCTCGGGTCCATGTACGGGCAGGTGGCGTCCTATCCGGATGCGTATGCGGGAGTGTGTCCGGCCAGCCCCGCGGCATATCACGCGCTGAAAGGCGGTATCATCCACGTGACGCGGCACCTGGCGGTCTACTGGGCGGCGGACCGGGTGAGGGTGAACTGTCTGAGTCCGGGGCCCTTTCCCAACATGGGCACGGCGCCCGACGAAATGGTGGACCGGCTGTGTACGAAGAGTCCGATGGGGCGGATGGGCCAGCCGCACGAGCTGAAGGGGGCGATTGTGTTCCTCGCCAGCGATGCAAGCAGCTACATGACCGGGCAGAACATGACCATTGACGGTGGATGGACCGCGTGGTAGACGGGCGGCCTGGGTGGGTCCCGCCTTAACGCACGTTCGGGAGGGCCGGAGATGAACGAAACGAAACCAACGCCCGCTGGCCATTCGGTAGCACGTTCGATGGCGGTGTATGAACGCGCTCAGGCGGTGATACCGGGCGTGACGCAGTTGCTCAGCCGCCGTCCCACGCAGGCGGCGCTGGGCGTGAGCCCGGTTTATGCCGCGACGGCCAAAGGTTGCCGGATATGGGACGTCGACGGGAACGAGTACGTCGACTGGATGAGCGGCGTGGGCCCGATCATTCTGGGTTATGCGGATGAGGTGGTCGACGCGGCCGTCCGCCGGCAGATCGAACAGGGCGCCGTCTGCAGCATCGTGCACGAAAGCGCCGTGGAACTGGCGGAAGAGCTGGTCCGCCTGGTACCCTCGGCGGAGATGGTGCGTTACGCGAAGGGCGGGGGAGAGGCCTGCACCGTGGCGGTAAGAATTGCGCGGGGGGTTACGGGGAAGGACCGGGTGCTGTTCTGCGGTTACCACGGCTGGCACGACTGGTACCTGGCCGCGAATCTGGGCGAGGAGCGGCTCGACGGTCACCTCAGGCCGGGAATCGAGCCGATCGGCGTGCCGGGAGTGCTGGAAGGAACGACGATACCGTTCGAGTACGGCGATTTGCAGATGCTGGAGGACCTGTTGAAAGCGAGCCGGAACGAGGTCGCCTGCATCATCATGGAGCCCATGCGCACCGAGTTGCCGCCGCCGGGATATCTGGAGGGGGTGCGCGCGCTGGCGACGAAGTACGGCGTGGTACTTATCTTCGACGAAGTGTCCTGCGGTTTCCGGATCGCATTGGGCGGGGTACAGGAATACACGGGCGTGGTGCCCGACATGTCCGTGTTTGCCAAAGCGATCTCAAACGGGTATCCGATGGCCGCCGTGGTAGGCAGCCGGGAGGTGATGGAGCCGGTTTCGCGGATGTTTATTTCGAGCGCCTATTGGGACGATCCGATCGGGACCGTGGCCGCGCTGACGACGGTGAAGGAGCTGGAACGGCGGGACGCCGTGAGCCATTTCGAACGGATCGGGGCGTCGTTCAAGGAGAGGATCAACCGGGCGGCGGGTGATGTAGGCGTGGACGCCGAATGCGTCGGCGTTGCCGCCCACCCGGGCATCCGCTTTCACGTTGACGATCCCGATGCCGCCAGGAAGGTGACAACGCTCTTCATTCAGGAGAACGCTAAACGAGGCCTGATCCTGTCCACGGGCTTCTTCTTCAACTGCGCGCACGACGATGCGGCGCTGGACCACACCGAAGCGGTGGTGAGGGAGAGTTTCGCGGTGATCCGGGATGGATTGGAGAACCGGCGGCTGGATGAGTTGCTGCATTGCGAGATGCGCGAGGACCTGTTCAGACGCCTGGTGAGATGAGGCCTTGACGGAAACCCCGCTGATGTCTCGGCATCGTGTGCGCAGGGAAGATATCCCGGCTATTCCACCAGGGAAATGTCCACGGAGGGGCGCAGTTCGGCGCAGGTTGCCAGCGAATCGTGGACCTCGTGGACCAGGAACCGGTCGAAAATACCATCGTCAAGGGCTTCGCCGTCGTCAATGGCGACGTATGCCTGCTGGGTGAGGTTGTAGTCGAAACGCGGCGCCCACTTTCTGGCGCCCAGCCGGGCGGTGGTGGAACAGTTGTCTATCATGTGCGAGACGCCCTTGAAATGCATGTATGGGTTGAGGGAGTCCACGCATTCGATGACGGATTCGTTGCAGATCTCGGAATAGGTGTGCCCCTTGTCGGCCAGAATGTCCACCTGGGCGATCATGGTGGCGCAGTAGACCCCCGCGGTAAATGCGTTGATGGGAATCTCGTCTTCCACGCGCCTGTCGCGGACCTCTTTGCCGACCTCCCACATCCGGGTGCCGTCGATCTCGCCGATGGGGAAGCCTCTCTTGTGGGCGGCGTAGACGCTGCGGATCTCGTTCCCGTTGGCCACGTCGTCGTAGATTTCGAGGAGGATTTCCCGTGCGGGCCGGTAGGCCGCGCAGTAGGCCCTTCGAAATTCGGCCCTGCCGTCGTCGTCCAGGTCTTCGTACAGACGCAGGATCCCGTGGTGGGAGATGCACCTGGAAATGGGGCCCGTAATGGACTCGCAGGATTGGACGAAGGCGTCTTCCTCGGCAAGTCCCTGTGAAACGAACCGCCGGTAGAGGCTCTCGACGATGCCGTGTACGGCGCCGAGCAGGATGCCTCGCTCGCCGTAGATATCCGAAAGGTATTCCTTGTCCAGCGTGGTCTGGAACGTGAACGGCGCCCCGAGGGCGATGGACCAGCCCAGGGCGTAGTCGGTAGCCCTGTCGTCGATATCCTGCTGAATGGCGATGCTTGCGTTGATGCCCGCGCCATTGACTTCGCGGCCCTGCTCGTAGAGACGCCGTACTGACGGCCCCATCCCTTTGGGGCACACGGCGATGACGTTGACGTTAGGGGGAAATGCGGCGCCTACGGTTTTCAGATAACCTAGCAGGAACCCGTGTGAAAGGCCAAGGGTGGCGCCGGGTTTGAGGGCATCGAAGATGCGTTCGTGGTTCTCGGCCTGTGCGGCGTCGGAGATGAGGAGCAGAACCAGGTCGGATTCGGAGATGACCGTGTACATTTCGCCAAGCGTTCCGTTTTCTTCCGTGAAACCGGCCGCCCGGGCTTCGTCCATGGAACCCGATCCCTCTCTCAAGCCCACTTTGACGGTAATCGAGCTGGCCTGAAGGGATTCCCTCAGGTTCAGCGCCTGCGCGGGACCCTGCGAGCCCCAGCCGATGACGCCGATCTGGCGGATGCCTTCTAAGGCCTGGGGCAGTTTTTCGAAAAGGTCCCGGCCGCCGCGGACGATGTATTCCTCCGTACCTGATAGCCTGATCTTCTCAACGTCGAAAACTCGGGTGAACAGCTCCAACGCCATCTCCTGCTCCTTTTCTGGGTTACTCCGGGATTGCATTCTGTCGCGTTAAAGACCGGGCGAATATAAAAAGAAACGGGAGTTGCGTAAAGGGTAAATTTGGAAAAGAGGCCGTTTCGCAATACCGTAGCCTGGGCATCAATCGGTGCTTCCGTCAGCGTTGGAACCGTCGCTACGCTTCATGAGCTTGATGCTTCCGTTCATGCTCCGCAGCTTGACTACGACGTCGCTACCGCTGCCGATGACTCCCTTAAGGCGTTTCCTGCCTTTGCGCTCGGCGGCCACGGGAAATTCGCATCTGACGCGTCCATTGTTCGTTTTGGCGTCGATCCGGCCTGAAAAATCCGAACCAAGCGTCATTTTGACGGCGCCGTTGTTGGTCCTGGCGGTAGCCGAAGCCGCGCATTGGTCCACGTCCAGGTCAATCGATCCATTGGTGGTATGAAAGGTCGCCGCGTTGACGAGTCGTCCGATTTCCGCCCGGATCTTCCCGTTGACGGTTTGTGCTTTGAAGGGACCGGTATCGCCCTCCAATGCCACGACGCCGTTTACGCTTTCGGCGTCGATCGCGCCGTCGATTCCCTGAACGCTGATCTTGCCGTTCACGGTGTGTGGACGCACAGCCATGGCACGCGGCGTTTCGATTTCGTAGTGAACAGCGAGATTCACGCCGCCGGGCGGACTGGGATGCTCGGCGAAGACGCGGAGAACATCGCCCACCTGCTCGGCGCGCACCTCGACTTCGCGGTCGAACGCATCCCTCAAGGCGCGTTGTCCGTGAACCGATTTCCAGGCGCGGACGACGATCCTGTCGCCATCGGCGCTTTTGATCGAGATCGAGCCGTTGACGGTCCTGGCGTCGATCGTCGCAATGCCGGCCGCATCGAACGTCCATTCCTGCTGTTTCCCCGACCGGCGCCTCCCCGCGCCTCTTTCCCATGCATCGGATGTATCGGCGATGGAGGAGGTCGCCTGATCGACCGCCTCGTTCACCATCTTCCCGATGTCCTGAAACCGGACCGAGTCGAGCGCTTTGCCAACCTCGCTCTCGATCTCCTTTCCAACTTCGCTGAAGACCTCCGTGAATCTGTCGAAGGGCCGTTTGCTCTTCTCACGCCCGCTCCCCACCGTTTCAGTTTCGTCGTCCGGGCCTGACGGCTCGTCGAGCGCGCGCAATAACAACTCGGCCTCTTCGGGGTTGATCTTCCCTTCGGAGAGCATTTTGAGAATTTCCAGTCTTTCCGTACTCATCGCCATTTCCTCCCAAGTTGCTTGATCAGTTCGGCTGCTTCCGTTGCTGAAATCTCCCCATTGTCGAGCTGCTTCAGGATTTCGCCGCGCTTCTCCGCCCGATCGTCCACCGGGGTCGGCTCCGCCCCCACATCGTAGCCAAGCTCGGCGATGACCGCATTCAGGCGGTTGCGAACCGTGGGATAGGAGATGCCCAGTTCGCGTTCCATTTCCTTGATATTGCCCCGGTTTTTGACGAAAATCTCGATAAAGTCGAGGCTTTGCTGCTGCAGACGACAAAAGGGGCACGTCGAATACTGGCTTTCGATTCTGGTGTGGCAGGCGTGACATTGTAACCCCGATATCGTCAGTTCGCCGCCGCAGGTCGGACATCCTTCCAGTACTTTCCGCACGGTTGAGTTACTCCTTTATGAGTTAGCGCCGCTGATGTGAGCAGCCCGATCAGGCGCTGGGGCCGTGTAGTTCATCGAACGCGCTTGCGCCCGTTGGGGGCCCGGGGTATCTTGGACTCCTGCGTACCGCATGCACGAGGGAGACCGGACGAACGCCCTCCGTTCCCACACGAGGGTCTGGCCACGCGAACCCTTGCTGAACAATTGAATGGCTACGGAAAAAGGATACCATGATAAAATTAAATTGTCAACATATAATTACAAATTTATTGATAAATACGTAATAAAAATTAACAATTATAAAATATAAATTAAATATTTAATCTGCGCGTTTTGATTTGCGACGCATCTTGACCCGTGACTCACCAAGGGGCGGAAGGGTGAAACCATCGGGCGATCTTGAATACGCGATGTTCTCCCGACAGGAGATGGACCGGCGGTATGCCCGCGCGCGTGAGGAGATGGACCGGCGCGGAATGGACGCGCTGTTCGTCACCGGCGAGGAGAACTTTCAGTACTTCGCCGGTGCGGCGGCGAGCGCCGCCCTCCACGCGTCTCTGACCCGGCCGTCGGTCTTCATCCTGCCCCGGGAGGGAGAGCCGATCGTTGTCACGCAGGGCCGGGACAACCTGGCGCTGGGGTCCTACGTGACCGATGTGCGCGGGTACACCGACCTGTTCGGGTTTCCGCATACCGTCGCGATCCAGGCGCTTCGTGACGCGGGAGCGGCCGCGGGGTCCGTGGGCGTGGAGTTGGGGCTGGAACAGCGCTTGGGAATCCCTGCAGGCGCGTATCAGGACCTGACTTCGGCCTTGCCGGACGTCGCTTTCGTGGACGCCGCGGGTGTGATCGTGAAATCGCGGATGGTGAAGTCGGAGGAAGAGATCGCGTATATCCGTCAGGCGGGAGAAGTGACGGCAAGAGCCCGCCTGAGGCTGTTCGGGATGCTTCGACCGGGCATGACGGAACGTGAGACCGCGCGCCTTTTGCGGCGGCTGATTCTGGAAGAGGGCGGCGACGGGACGTCGTTCGTCATGCTGCTCCTGGGCATCCCGGGATCGCGGAATCCGTTCGCTTACGACAGGCCGCTGGATTCCGGCCAGGTTGTGGGTGTGGATACGGGCGCCCGCGTCGGTATGTATACAATTGACTACACACGTTGGGGTGTCCTGGGCCCCGCCACGGACGCGTTGAGGAGGATGTACGACGCGCTGCTGGAGGTGAACCGAAGAATGGCTGCGGCTCTGGGTCCCGGGGCGCCGTGTTCCGAGATCTACCGAGTGGGGAACGAAGCGATCGTCAAGGCCTGTTCGAAGACGGAAGGGCTGGCTCGATTCGGACCTTCCCGCATGGGCCACGGGCAGGGCATGCTGATCACCGAACCGCCGAGCATTCATCCCGACGACCAGACCCCGCTGGCGCCGGGCATGGTCCTGAGCACCGAGCCCGGATTGTCCGCGGAAGGCGTTCAGATGCTGTGGGAGGATGTCTTCGTGATCACGGACAACGGAAGCATGCAGATCACCGCAGAAAGCGATGAACTTCACGAGGTTCTGTATTGAACGGCCGTTGTCTGTTGATATTCCTGACGCGATGGCTTAGAATCTGACTATCAGCTATCGGCCATCAGCAGTCAACTGAAAACGAAAGGCAAAAGGCGGAAACCAAATCCAAAAATCCCTTTTCCCCAAATTCCCTGCCTACGGC
>JAAXHE010000211.1 GCA_012271065.1 Candidatus Latescibacterota bacterium | reverse complement strand
CACGATTCATGAATTAATCGGGTTATAACTTCGTATGACTTAGAGAGGTAAATATCGGTACGATTTTCGCACAAACAGCAATCGATGGCGCCTTTTCGGCAGGTGATTCAACTTCATCCTCACCGCCGTCGGCTTTCAGGGAGTGAAGAGACATGGGCATTGTAATGGGGCACCACCATGGATTTACCGTCTCGGACCTGGATCGTTCGGTTTCGTTCTATCGGGACCTGCTCGGGATGGAACTGGTGCGGATATCCGAGCGCAGGGACCTGCCTTCGTACAATACGATTCTGGGTTACGACCAGGTCCATCTGAATATTGCGATTCTTCGGCATCCCGTGAACGAGTTTATACTCGAACTCGTTCAATACGTTCATCCGGAGGTTGAGGCGCGACCCCAGGAAAACAGGTACCTGGGCGCATCGCACGTGGCGTTCGAAGTGGACGACGTGGACGCGATGTACACGCAACTCATGGAGGCGGGGTTCGGGTCCATCAATCCGCCCACTGACGTGGACCGCGACGGCGTGGTGGTTGCCCGCGCGATGTATGCGCTGGATCCGGACGGCATCAGCATCGAGATGTTCCAGGAGTTCGAGGACGTAATCAAGAGATGAATGAAACAAGGGTAGACGGGAGAGGTAAGACGGTAGAAGAAATCATCGCTCGGTATGTTGTTCTTCCTTGCCTCCGGCACGAGAAGAAACCTCACAAGGCAGGCAATCTCTCCAGTCTCACCGCCTCTGCTATTTTGATATCCTGAGAAGTACCTGCGGCCCGTCGGGATTCGCCACGCGGACCGCGTGCCCGAGATTGAGGTCCTGAATCCGGGCGATTTTGTTTTCGATTGTCTTGGGCTCGCGGTCGTAGAAACCCAGAATCAGCCGTCCGTCGTCTTTCACGCTATCGTAAGCGTGTGTAAGCAGATCGATCCGGTCCTGACAATCGAATGCGTAATTGTCCCAGACGGCCCAATAGATGAAATCGTACTTCCCGGGAAGACCCTGAGCGTCGATTTCGCCCAACCGCTCCGCGGGAAGACGGGCGAAATGGTCTCCCTGCGAGGGAAAGAACCTGGCGATATCCCGAGCCCTGCCCGCGCTGGAGTCGATACCGAACGGCGTGAGCGCGTGATCGGACCATTCCTGGAGGCACCGCAGGAGGAAACCGTTGGCGCAGCCGATATCCAGCACGGTTCCCGGGCGATGGATCTCGGATGCGATGAACGATCGCGCCCGGCTCCAGGTCTCGAAGGACGGGCCGTCGACGCAGCTTCCGTTCAAGGCGAACCTGAGGAGGTCGGCGTCAGTGTTAAGGCTGGCGAGGTCGATCGTGTCGGTCATCGATATTTCTCTAAGACTTGAGCCGCTCCCTGAGCCTGTCGAAGGGTCGG
>JAAXHE010000255.1:10081-29668 GCA_012271065.1 Candidatus Latescibacterota bacterium | reverse complement strand
ACGTCCACGAGAACTTACGAATCAAGGTTAGAGGCTTCTCAAATGACTGATGACGCAACAGACACGGCTGCCGGCGAACGCAATGACCGGATTGCGATCGAGATTTCGGACATGCACAAGTGGTTTGGCAGGTTCCACGTCCTGAAAGAAATCAATCTCACCGTCCAGCGCGGAGAAAGAATCGTAATCTGCGGTCCCTCAGGTTCCGGCAAATCAACGCTGATCCGCTGTATCAACCACCTGGAGGAACATCAACGCGGGCACATCACGGTTGATGGCATATCGCTGACCGACAATCTGAAGAACATCGCAGACATCCGCCGGGAAGTTGGCATGGTGTTTCAGCAGTTCAATCTGTTTCCTCATCTCACGGTCCTGGAAAACTGCACATTGGCGCCAATCTGGGCGAGAAAGCTGCCTAAACGGGAAGCTGAAGAAATCGCGATGAGGTATTTGAAACGGGTACGAATTCCGGAGCAGGCGTCGAAATACCCCGGTCAGCTTTCGGGCGGTCAACAGCAGCGCGTCGCAATTGCTCGCAGTTTGTGCATGAATCCGAAGATCATGCTGTTTGACGAACCGACTTCAGCGCTGGACCCGGAGATGATCAAGGAAGTGCTTGACGTGATGATCGAGCTCGCGCAAAGCGGCATGACGATGCTGGTGGTCACGCACGAAATGGGATTTGCGAAAACCGTCGCCAACCGCGTTATCTTCATGGACGAAGGTCGAATTGTCGAAGAGAACGACCCCGACGGGTTTTTCGACAATCCTCAACATGACCGGACCAGGCTGTTCCTCAGTCAGATTCTGTCACAATAAACAGAACCGGCGGCCCGTATGAGCCGCCGGTTCAGAATCTGGAATTGTACTGCGCTCCGGTTTTCTCAGGTCGCGCCGTCCGCCGGGACAAGCGCGGCCATCATCTCCGCTTCCGCGACGAGTTTGTCGCCCACGGATGCCCTGCCTGCAACGCGGCAAATATTACGTCGTCTCCTCAACACCTCCACCTCGAGTCGCAACTGATCGCCCGGCGTTACGGGAGACCTGAACCGGGCCTTATCGATGCCCATGAACATGGGTATCAGGCCGGACGCTTCCCCCATCAGGATACCCGCGGTCTGCGCGAGCGCTTCCACGATCAACACACCCGGCATCACGGGCCGCCCCGGGAAATGGCCGGCGAAGAAGGGCTCGTTGACAGAGACGTTCTTGAGCCCGACCACCCTGCGTTCCGGTTCCAGCTCCACGATGCGGTCCACGAGGAGGAACGGGTAACGATGCGGCAGAATCTTCTGAATCGCTTCGACGTCCAGCACAGCCGGCTCTCCTCTCATCGCCTGAAGACACTAGCGTATCGGACCTGAACGGCGGGGGCCGGCTCTCTGATCGTCCACGACCTCCAGGTCTTTGTTCAACGCTTCCAGCACCTTCTCCGTCAGGTTGTATTCTTCGTTGAAATACACCACGGACGCCGCATTGAGCACAAAGTCGTAACCCTCGCCCTTGGCCACCCGCGTGATCACCTCGTTGACGCGTTTCAGCAGCGGCGCAAGCAATTCCTGCTGTTTGAGCGCAAGTTTACCCCGCTCGGGATCGGTAATCTGGGCAAGAAACCGCTGTAATTCCTCCTCCTGCCGCTTCAACGCCTGCTCCTCTTCCCGCCTCCGATTCTCCATGTACATCACCTTCTGCCGCTCGAAGGTGGTCTGTTTCTTCCTCAATGCGCTCTCGAGCTTCTTGAGTTCTTTCTGCAGTTCCCCTTCGTACTGGTTGTATTCTCTTTCGGCCTCCTGGAATGGCTTGTACTTCGTACGAATCTCGTTCGGATCAAAAAAAGCGACTTTCGCCTGTGCCCGCGCCGTGGACGCCACGACCAGACAAGCCATCAGGCCGCATACGGAAACCAGAAAGCGATGTCTCAAGTCCATTTTGAATCCCCCTCCAACGTTTGGAAGCTGTCTTAAAGCACCCGGCGGTCTTCGTTCGCGTTCGGGACGCACCTGGTACAATTCAAGACAACACCTTAAAAGAACTGCGGACCGAACTGGAAATGGGTTGCCATCTGCGGCTTCTGGCCGTCGACGCGCCGCCTGTCAAAGCCCCAGGCAAAGTCAAAGCCCATAATGCCGACAACCGGAGCTATCATGCGGAACCCGACGCCAACCGACCGCCTCAAATCGAAAATACTCGCTTCAGAAACACCGTCCCAGGCGTTGCCGGCGTCCGCAAAGGCTAGCGCGTAAAACTGCTGCTTCACGATTGGCAGCGTGAATTCCAAGTTGAAGAGCAGTTGCGAGTTCCCTCCGTCCGGAACGCCGTTTATGCGCGGACCCAGCGATTGCTCGGGGTAGCCGCGCACCATCGTTCCCTCGAATATGTTCACGCCACCGGGAACGTAGCGCTCGTTAAACGGCACGTCGGAATTGTTGTACGGCTTAACGAGGCCGAGGGTCGTCTTGAGATTCAGCGCAACACGCCACGCAACCGGGAAATAGAAACTGGTTATGATATCGTGCTTGAGGAAATCTGTATTGCCGCCCAGGGGCCCGCCGGCAATTGTCGGCGAGTAGGAAAACACGGAACCGCTGGTCGGAAAGACCGGCAGGTCCCGGCTGTTCCGCGTGAAATTCAGATTAATGCTGCTGGTCACGTTGTCGCGAAAGGAAGTCTCCGCCGCCTCGTCGAAATCCTCCGCAAAGTTCCGGAATTCAACTTGCTCGATCCGGTACCCGATGGAGGCCCTGGAAAAATCAGGCCAGACCAGACGGCGCCCCACGCTTGCCAGTGCACCCTGCCTTCGTTCGTCGAAGCCACTGTAATACCGCCGGGTGGTTCTGAAGATCAGACCCTGCAGACTCGTTGGCGTGTTCAGAAACCAGGGCTCCGTGAATCCGGCCCTGAAGGACTGGCGCCTGTCTCCGAACTCCAGCTGAAACTCCAGTTGTTGTCCGTTGCCCATAAAGTTCGGAACCTGCAGTGCGATGGTTCCGAGCAGACCGTCGTACTGGCTGTAGCCTGCGCCCACGGACGCCGTGCCGGTGGATTTCTCCTCAACCGCAAAGATGACGTCGAGTTCGGACGACTCCTCCACGGGTTTCATTTCGGGCACCACGTTGCTGAAATAGTTCAACTGTTGAATATTCCTCATGCTGCGTTCGATGCCGGACCTTCGAAAGGTCTGTCCCGGACGTATCCAGAGCTCCCTTCGGATCACCCTGTCCTTCGTCTTGGTATTGCCCGAAATGGTAATCTGCCGAATCTTCCACGGCTTGTTTTCCACGATGTCGAAGTGGACGTTGATCGTGTGCGGTGACTCGGCCAACCTTTCCTGGACCGCGACCGAAGCCGTAATATAGCCGATATCGCTGTAAAGATTCTGGATTTCCTCCTGGGATTTGTTCTTGAGCTCGGCGCTGTACACCTCGCCCGCCTTGGCGACGATCATCCTGTCTATCCCCGCGTCCCTGACGCGCTCGTTTCCCTCCCAAGTAATCTTGCCGAACTTGTACAGGGGCCCTTCATCCAGGTACAGATCGATAAACAGATTCGCCTTTGCATCATCGTAATACAGGCTGTCGCGCAGTATCTCCGCATTGCGAAATCCATTCGCCTGGTAGAACGCCAGCAGCGCCTGCTTGTCTTCCTGATAGGTATCTTCGGCGAACTGGTTGCGGCGCAGTATTCCCCCCACCTGCTTGGTCTGCTTCATCGCCTTTCGCAGCTTCTTGGCTTCGAACGACTGATTGCCGAAAAACTGAATCCGGCGCAGTTTCACCTTCCGCCCCTCGTTCACTTTGAACGTGAGCAGGACCTGACCTTCTTCATTCGGGTCGCCCTGTGTCCCCTCCACGCCGGCAAGGAGGTATCCCTCTTCCTTGTACAACTCCACGATCTTGTTTTCCGCACGCCTGATTTCATGCGGCGACAGCCACTGTTTCTCTATGAAAGCCAGCGTCTTCTTCAGTTTTTTTGATTTGATCCCCTTGTTGCCCTCAAAAAGAACGTCATCCAGCTTGGGATGCTCTTTCACGACAATCAACACGGCCACGCCCTCGTCCACGTCGGGATCGACGAAGACCTGGATATCCGAAAAAATGTTCAAGCGATGGAGATTTCGGATCACGCGCGGCGGATCGTCGGGCAGGATAAGGCGTTGTCCTTCCGCCAGTCCTGAGGAGAACCTGATCAGCGACGCTTCGGTAATCCGGTTTCCCGAGACCCTGATCTCGGCAATGACCGGCACCTCCTGCGCGTTCGCCGTCCGGGGAGACGTGAAGGCCAGCAGCGCCAGAAAACACCCGATGAGGATTCGCAACAAAGCCTTTCGCCTCCGCAACAACAGTCTGAAGAGCGAGACTACGAGACTACGAAGCTGCGAAACTACGATAAGAAAGAAGAATCCGTGGCTGAATTCAATTGCCACAATCGAACAAACGCTCCGTCACAACAAAAGTTCCTGCTATATGTCGGGCCTGTACGGCAAAATTGGGCCCGGCCGTACGTCCGGACCCAATTGACCATGATGGCAGTAAAACAAGAGCGCAATCGCCGACACAACCAGCTGTTTTACTCCTCCGAAACACGGTCCACCACTTCCTGGTCGGCGGCGGCGGCAACCGCGTTGGCATCCACAAAATGGAGCCCGTCACCCTTCTTGCTGATGCGCACTTCACTCCCGGCGGTGTATTTGCCCTGCAGTATCTCCTCCGCCATTGGATCTTCAACCAGCTTCTGTATGGTACGCTTCAACTGGCGCGCGCCGTAGGTGGGGTCGTACCCCTTTTCCGCCAGAAGCGCCTTGGCGCCCGGCGTGAGACTGATTCCGATATCCCGCTCCTTGAGGCGATCGAATATCTCGGCAATTTCGAGATCCACGATCCGGATAATCTCTTTCCGTTCGAGGGGATTGAAGACCACCGTTTCGTCGAGCCTGTTCAAAAACTCCGGATTGAACGTTTTCTTCAGTTCCTCCTCGACCCGCTCCACCATTTTTTCACGAATGCTCTTTTTGTCGGACCGGTTAAAGCCGAGCCCTCCGGCCTTCGCCAGGTCGCGCGTGCCGAGATTGGACGTCATGATCAATATGGTATTCCTGAAATTGACTTTCCGGCCGAAGCTGTCGGTCAGACGCCCTTCATCCAGAACCTGCAAGAGCAGATTGAACACGTCCGGATGGGCTTTCTCAATCTCGTCGAGCAGAACCACCGAGTAGGGCTTTCTGCGCACCTTTTCGGTCAGCTGGCCGCCCTCGTCGTACCCCACGTATCCGGGCGGCGCGCCGATAAGCCGGGAAACCGCGAACTTTTCCATGTACTCGGACATGTCCACCGTGATGAGCGCATCCTCGTCGTCGAACAGGTACCTGGCCAGCGCCTGCGCGAGATAGGTCTTGCCCACGCCGGTGGGTCCCAGAAACAGAAACGTGCCGATGGGACGATTCGGGTCTTTCAATCCCGCCCGCGTTCGGCGTATGGAGCGGCAGACGATATCAACCGCCTCGTCCTGACCGACCACGCGGCTCTTCACCTTCTCGCCCATGCGAAGCAGCTTCTCCGATTCCTCCTGCGCCAGCCGGAACGCGGGAATGCCCGTCATACTGGAAATCACTTCCGCGATATCCTGCTCGGTCACCTCCACCACCTCGTCACGGACCTTCTGCTCCCACTCCTGACGCATTTCGTCGACCTGTTCCTTCAGCTTCCGCTCCTGGTCTCTGAGTTTGGCCGCTTCTTCGAACTGTTGACTGTTTGCGGCCGCATTCTTCTGCCGCGTGATGTCTTCAATTTCGAGTTCGAGCGTCTTGATTTCCTCAGGCGGATTCAACCGGCCCAGTCGTACGCGGGAACCCGTTTCGTCGATCACGTCTATTGCCTTGTCGGGAAGATGACGGTCGCTGATATACCTGTCGGCCATGCGGACGGCGCTCACAACGGCGTCCTCCGTATAGGTGACCAGATGGTGGGCTTCGAATCTCTCCTTCAACCCTTGCAGGATATCGATTGCGTCGTCGACCGACGGCGAATCGACCAGTATGGTCTGAAAGCGCCGTTCCAGCGCGCCGTCCTTTTCGATGTATTTGCGGTATTCGTCGAGCGTCGTCGCGCCTATGCACTGAAGTTCGCCTCTCGAGAACGCCGGCTTGAACATATTTGAGGCGTCAAGCGTTCCCTCGGCGCTTCCGGCGCCTACGATCGTGTGCAACTCGTCGATGAAGATGATGACGTCCTGGCTCTGCTGGAGTTCGTTCATGACCGCCTTGATGCGCTCCTCGAACTGTCCGCGGTATTTCGTGCCCGCGACCATGCCGCCCATATCCAGCGTAACCATGCGCTTGTCCGCCAGCAGCTGCGGCACCCGCCGCTCCACGATCCGCTGGGCAAGTCCTTCGACGATCGCCGTTTTCCCCACCCCGGGTTCGCCGATCAGTACCGGGTTGTTCTTCTTCCGCCGGCTGAGCACCTGGGACACCCGTTCGATCTCCCGCTCCCTTCCAATGACCGGATCCAGCTTGCCCTCGCGCGCCAGTTCGGTCAGGTCGCGTCCGAAGTGGTCCAGATAGGGAGTCTTGCTCTTCTTCTTTTCCCGTCTACCCGTCGGTTTCCCTTGCAAAACAGCAATCACCTCCTCCTTCACGGTCTTGTAGTCGACGCCGAATCCCACTAGAATCTGCGCGGCAATGGTCTCCTTGTCCTTCACCAGCGCGACCAGCAGATGGCACGTCCGGACAGATTGGCTCTTCATCTCTTTGGCTTCGGCGGCCGCTATTTCGAGAATCTGTTTCGCCCGCGGCGTGAAGGGGACGTCCCCCATCGTCATTGACCCGCCCGAATACGCGACGTAGTCATCGATCGACTGTTTGATCTTGTCCAGGTTCAATCCCAGATTCAACATCACGTTTACAGCGGAACCCTTACCCTCCCGGATAATGCCGAGCAGGAGGTGCTCGCTGCTGATATGGTTATTGCCCAGCCGGGCCGCCTCCTCGCGGACGAGCCGCATTACCCGCTTTACCCGATCCGAGAACCTGCTATTCATGGGATTCGTCTCCTCTGGACCCTCTTGCCTGGCCCGTAAGCCACCTCTCAACTGCCCGCGAGGCCGGGTATCAGTCGTCGTGAACGATACTTCCGTCTTCCATCCTGATAATCCGATCCGCTCTTGCGGCCAGCTTCTGGTCGTGCGTGGCGATGACAAAGGTCTGTTTCAGACTGCCAGCAAGCCGCCAGATCAGATCGTGCAACTCCCCGCTGTGTTCCGCGTCCAGATTGCCGGAAGGCTCGTCCGCCAGAACCAGCTTCGGCCGCCCCACAAGCGCCCGGGCCACGGCCACGCGCTGAGACTCTCCGCCCGACAGTTCCGAAGGCAGATGAACGCGGCGCCCGGAGAGCCCAACGGCATCCAGCAGTTCCTCGGCCGCCGCCCGCGCTTCGGTGACCGGACGCCCTTGAATCATCAGGGGCAGCATCACGTTTTCTTCCGCGGTAAAGTCGTTCAGCAAATGGTGAAACTGAAAGACAAAACCCACGGATTCGTTTCGGAACCGCGCCCGCTCCGTATCCGAAAGCGCGAAGACATCGTTGCCGTCGACACGAACCGTTCCGCCGGTTGGGCGATCCAGCCCGCCCAGTATGTGTAACAAGGTACTCTTACCGACACCGGAAGGGCCGACAACCGCGATCACCTCGCCATGCGCAACGGAGAGGGAGACGCCCCTGAGTACCTGTATCTCGGAACGGCCGACGCGGTACCGCTTGACCAGATCCGCAGCCTCCAGCAGGCTACCCATCGCCCGCTGTCTCCAGTCGGCCCTCCTCGGGCCGCATATGCGGAAAGAGAATGACGTCCCGGATCGAACGTGCGTCGGTCAAGAGCATCACGAGCCTGTCCACGCCAAAACCCATCCCGCCCGTAGGCGGCATGCCATACTCCATAGCCCGCAGGAAATCGGCGTCGAGAACCTGCGCTTCTTCATCCCCGCTCTCCCTCAGGGAGGCCTGGTGTTCGAAGCGTTTCCGCTGGTCTATGGGGTCGTTGAGTTCGGAAAACGCGTTGGCCGCTTCCCAGCCGCAGATGAACGGCTCGAACCGTTCCGTGAGTTCCGGGTTTTCCCTGTGCCGCTTGGCCAGCGGCGACATCTCCACGGGATAATCCGTTATGAACGTGGGTTGTATCAGGTTGGGCTGAACGACCGCCTCGAATATCTCATCCATCAGATGCCCGCGCCGCGCACCGCTATCCACCTCGAGATCCAGTTCCCCGCAGATTTCTTTCAATTCCTCCACGGAAGCACCGGCGACGTCGAAGCCGCCGTACGCCCTGATGGCGTCCAGAAGGGTCATCCGCCGCCATGGCGGGCCAAGATCGATCTTCGCCCCCTGATAGACAACCGTGCTGGCCCCCGTAACCGATTCGGCGACCGAAGCGAACAGCGACTCGGTC
Source organism: Candidatus Latescibacterota bacterium (assembly GCA_012271065.1). Next base: position 21,226 of record JAAXHE010000255.1, on the reverse strand, counting down.
AGCTCCATCATGTCGGTATAGTCGGCGTATGCCTGATAGGCCTCCAGCATGGTGAATTCGGGATTGTGGGTGCGGTCGATTCCTTCGTTTCGAAAATCCCGGCTGAATTCGTAAACCCTTTCGAATCCGCCCACGATAAGTCGCTTCAGATAGAGCTCATTCGAGATCCGCAGATAGAGCTTCATATCCAGCGCGTTGTGATGAGTCGTAAAGGGGCGGGCGGAGGCGCCGCCATAGAGCGGCTGCAACACCGGCGTGTCGGCCTCCAGGAACCCGCGAGCGTCAAAAAAATCGCGAATGGCGGTAAAGGTCGCCGTCCGCTTGCGAAATACGTCCTTCACTTCGGGATTCAGCGTCAGGTCAAGGTATCGGCGCCGGTATCGCAGTTCGGGGTCGGCAAAGGCATCGTGGACAACCCGCTGTCCGTCTTTAACCTCTTCCTTGGGTACCGGCAGCGGCCGGACGGCCTTGGAAAGCATTTCCAGGGCGTTCGCCTTCACAGTCATCTCGCCCGTACGGGTCCGGAATACCTGGCCGCCGATCCCGACGAAATCTCCAATGTCAAGCAATTTCCAAAGATCGAATGCCTTTTCACCCACCGCATCCCGTCTGACGTAGATCTGAATCCGGCCCGTCTCATCCAGAAGGTCTGCAAAGGCGGACTTGCCGTGGTCCCTTCTGGCCATGAGTCGCCCCGCCACCGACACTTCCCGCCCTTCCGCCTCGAGCGTCTGAAACGTCTCCCTGATTTCCCCGGAACGATGGGTGACTTCGTACCGATAGGGAAACGGCTCCACGCCCATTTCCCGAATCGAGTCCAGCTTCTGAAGTCGCTGGGCAACCAGTTGCGATTCCGGGGCGGAAGACGCCCCTTCCTGAGCCAAACGGAATCCTCCCCAAACGGAAAAATAACAGGTTGATCATTTACCGCCAGCGGCCGGGTTATACAATAAAAATAGTATAATCAATACGAAAAGTGAAGTCAAGCCCTTTGCCCCAGCGGTTAGGCCTCCCCTTTCCGCTCCAGAAAGGCCCGCATGAATCCGTCCAGGTCCCCGTCCATCACGTCCTGAACACCGGACGTCTCGTACTCGGTCCGAAGGTCTTTGACGAGCTGATAGGGATGGAGCACGTAGTTGCGGACCTGGCTGCCGAACTCGATCTTCTTCTTGTCTTTTTCGATCTTCGCGCGGGCTTTCTCTTCCTCTTCCTTGTAGAGCTGGTACAGCCTGGCTTTGAGAATCTTCATCGCCGAGTTTCGATTCTTGTGCTGTGATCGTTCGTTCTGACACTGAACCACGATGCCCGTGGGATGGTGCGTAATCCGCACAGCCGAGTCGGTCTTGTTCACATGCTGTCCGCCCGCACCACTCGACCGGTAGGTATCCACGCGTATATCCTCCGGCTGGATCTCCACCTCGATGTCGCCCTCCGCTTCGGGGTACACCGAAACCGAAGCGAACGACGTGTGACGCCTGCTCCCGGAATCGAAAGGAGACAGCCGCACCAGCCGATGCACGCCCATTTCGGACTTGAGGTAACCGTACGCGTAATCTCCCTTCATTTCAATCGCCACGCTCTTGATACCCGCCGTCTCACCTGGGAGCAGGTCCAGTACGTCCGCCTGGAACCCGCGGCGTTCGGCCCATCGCGTGTACATCCTCATCATCATCTGCGCCCAGTCGGCAGATTCCGTACCGCCCGCGCCGGGATGAATCGTCAGAATGGCATTGAGGCGATCTTCCTTATCGCCCATCATGTGCCGGAATTCGAGCTCCTCGAGCGACCGGCCCAGCGCCCTCTGTTCCCGCTGCAGATCCCGCAGGGTCTCGTCGTCCTGCTCTTCCCTGGCAAGTTCGTGCAACTCCTCGAGTTCCAAAAGGCGCTCGTCCAGGTCCCGCCAACCGGTTACCCAGTCCTTATGGCCGTTCAATTCATCGATGACCTGCCTGGCCCGCTCCCTGTCGTCCCAGAATCCGGGACGCTCCATCAACCCCTGCAGTTCGGCGATGCGGGTCTCCCGGGATCCCAGGTCAAAGATACCTCCGGAGATTGTCCAGCCGGCCGCGGCACGCCGCCAATCCGGATTTCAGATCGGTAAATTGCATATCGACTGCCATATACGTCAACTCCTTTACGAAGAAACGAAAAGACGAATAAACGAAAGAGCGAGACTACGAATGAACGAAACTACGAATCGACGAAACTACGAAAGAGCGAGACTACGAATAGACGAAACTACGAAGAAACGAAACTACGAAGAAACGAAACTACGAATAGAAGAGACTACGAAAGAGCAAAATTACGAATAGACGAAACTACGAGACTACAAAAGAGCGGGAATACATCATTCGTCTTATGGTATTCTCCACACCTGTCCAAAAACGGGTTTGATTCACTACGAAAGTCGCGAAATGTATCCTTCACACTTTAGCCCGAATGTTATGCAAAGGAGGCCGAAAGGCTGGCCAGGCGTCCGCGCACAGGTTCGTCTTCAACGGGAATGCGCTACACGTCCAATCGAGTATACGGGAGATTCTTCGACTCCGCTCAGAATGACATGCTTTGCAATAGCCACTGGTGAAACGCTTAGCCCACACCTTCGCCAAAACTGTCATCCAGAGGAGGACTGCGTACGACGTCGGCGAAACACGTCCGTTACACGTAAGAGCACACTGCCATGCAGAGCAGGCCGACGAAGGATCTACTGCAGCATGGGATCATCCCGTTCGGTTTGCACGTATCGATGCCTGAGAGGCAGCACGTCCGCCCCCAGCGCGGCACGGAAGCGGTGAAAGATGCTTCGAATCTGCTCAGAATGACATGTATTGCATCAAACGTGAACCCATGGCAACCTGGTTCTCGTTATCGGGTTCAAACCCGTACATAATCGCCAATCGAATCCACTTTTCGAACCTCATCTCCAGGAATCCCGCGGTTCTTGGACAGCAGTGGGTTTTCTCGTATTCTCGTATTCCCGTATTCGTCCCTGCCGGCGTCGTAGTCACCTCAGGTCGATCACCTCGACGCCGTCCGGCGGCACGAAGGTGAACAGTTCCGGCTTCAGTTTCGCGTCCACTTTCAAGCGGGAAATATCGTAGGTGGTTACATCTTCGTTCAAATTCAGATATTCCGCACGGCGGACCAGCCAGAGCTTTCTGTCCACCCACAACCGGACGCGGGCAATATAGCTCTCCTCCTCACGGGCCGTCAATTCCACGCGGTAACATCGCTTGCCGTCCACTCTTTCCTCTCCGGCGAGCCTGGGGTCGTATCTGTCTTCGTATCCTCCCAGCAGAATGAGGTCGAAGAGCAGTTTTTCGTAGCTCCTGTCGCCCTTCGCCCGATCGTAGCTGCTCAGCAGAACCTGTTCGTTCTCGGGTGTGTAGTTCCAGGCGCGTTCTCCATCCGACACCACCGTCTGCACCCGCGTCTCGAAACGGAACCGATTCGGTTTTTCCACGTGGAGGTTACCGCTCAGTTGCGTCTTCTGGTCCACGAGTTTCCAATAGTGGGATTTCGTGAACCGGGCGGAAATACTCGTGAGCCTATCGTACCGCTGCTGCTGACGGCGAATCACCTCCCGTCCGTCGATGCCCGGCGCGTCCGCCGGTATCAGGAGCGCGCCCGCGAACAACAGAAACCCTAGCCGTCCCGCATCCATGCGCTTCGCCCCGAGTTCAAAGCCGGCGAAGGGCGTCCGGACGAACGCCGGGAGGCCTCGCCGATCACCGTTTTCTGTCCGATACTTACAAAACATCGGGTTCATCCTCGCCGTACCGGTCCAGATACTCGATGCCAACCAGCACCTCCCGACCCTTGCTGCTGCCGTCCGACGGGCCGACGATTCCAGCCTGCTCCAGTTCGTCTACAAGGCGCGCGGCCCGTGCATATCCCACTTTCATGCGGCGCTGAAGCAGCGAGGCCGACCCCTGCTGGTGAGTAACGACCAGTCGAAGCGCTTCGTCGAAACGCTTGTCGCGGGTCCCTTCGGCGAGCATCAACTCGTTTTCGTCCACGCCCAGGTCCAGCTGCTCCATTTCCACGCCCTGGCCGCTTACCCATTCCACCAGACGCTCGGTCTCCTCGGTGGTCATGTTCGCGCCGTGGACGCGCACGGGTTCCGGCTTGCCCGCAGGCATGAACAGCATATCGCCGCGGCCAAGAAGCTTCTCGGCGCCGTTGCCATCCAGAATTGTACGTGAATCCACTTTCGACGCGACTCGAAACGCGATGCGGGAAGGAAAGTTCGCCTTGATCGTGCCCGTAATCACGTTTACCGACGGCCGCTGCGTCGCCAGGATCAGATGGATGCCCACCGCGCGCGCCATCTGCGCCAGCCGCGCCAGCGAATCCTCGATGTCCGCGGGCGCCGTCATCATCAGGTCAGCGAGTTCGTCGACCACAACCACGATGTAGGGCAGGAGGTGGGGGATTTCACGGCGGTCGTCCTCCGATTCCGCCTCCTCGCGCATCTTCTCCAGTTTGTCGTTGAAGTCCGTGATGTTCCTGACGTTGTACTGCGCAAGGTTTCGATAACGGTCTTCCATCTCCGCCACGGCCCACCTCAAGGCTTCGGAGGCCTTCTGGGGTTCGGTGACGACCGGCGCCAGCAGGTGCGGAATGTTGTTGTAGATCGAGAGCTCCAGCATCTTCGGGTCCACCATGATGAAACGCACCTCTTCCGGGCTGCATCGCATCAGGATGCTGGTTATGAGCCCGTTGACGCATACCGACTTCCCGCTGCCCGTCGCGCCGGCGATCAGCAGGTGCGGCATGGACGCCAGGTTGGTGCAGACGGATTCTCCGGTCGCGGACTTGCCCAGCGCCAGCATCAGCTTGTCGTCAGCGTCCTGAAATGCGTCGGATTCGAGAATCTCCCGCAGGAAGACCGTTGAAGGGTTTGCGTTAGGTACTTCAATGCCGACGGCCGCTTTGCCGGGAATCGGCGCCTGGATGCGGATGCTTCGTGCTTTCATCACCAGAGCGAGGTCGTCCGAAAGATTGACGATCCGGTTCACCTTGACCCCGCGGGGCGGCTGTACCTCGTATCCCGTAATGACCGGACCCGGATTTACCTGTACTACCTTGCCTTCGATGCCGAAACTGCTGAGGCTGTGCTCGAGGGTCTGCGCTCCTTCCAGCAGGACCGACCGGTCCGGCCCCTCTTCCCGCTGCGTGGGCTCATTGAGCAATTCCAGGTCCGGCAACCGGTACTGGACGTCCCCGCTTCCCGAAGCTTCCACCTTCGGCTTCAGTCCGGTCGACCTGGATATCTCCACCGGATCCGATACGATGTCGGGGTCCAGCGAAACCGCCGGTTGCTCTTCGGGCTCATCCACGTCGTCTTCGTACAGTGGAAAGGACTCGGGGATGGCGTCGTCCGGTTCAACAACCAGAACGGAATCGTCATGGTTCCCGGATTCGTTCCCTTCTTCCGGCTGGTCGGGTTCCGCGGCCGCCGGCACAGGCGTCTCCCTGGTCTGCGGCTGTTCAAGCAGCCCGGGAGTGGACCCGCCGGAGATGCGTTTCGGATTTCGCTTTGCCCCCGCCCTCCACAGTTCCGGAATTCGGGAAAAAGGCAGGTGGGTAAGGACCATAAAGAAAATCACAAACAGGGCGCACAACAGTATGTACGACCCGACAAAGCCCAGATACGGGACCAGGACCCTGCCTGCAAGGGTAACGCCCAGCCAACCGCCCATCAGAAATGACAGATGGGTCTCTCCTCGCGAAGGTACACACGCCGCGGCGCTATAAACCACCACCAGGGCCAGCAATGCCAGGCTTCGGGAGACCAGAGGCAGGGCCGGGTGTTCTCTGAACCGATTCCACCCCCACATCAGTACGATGGCCGTAAGCACGTAAGCGCCGTGGCCGACCGCGAACAGGAGATAGAAGGAGATCTGGCTGCCGATCCACCCCGCCCAATTCTCCGTCAGTTCCGGCGCGCGACCCGAATTCGGTGGATCCTGCGGCGAATGGGAAACCAGGCTTACCGCCATTAACAGCGCAACCGCGAACAGCAATACACCGCAGACCTGACTCACCAGGTCCGGTCTGTCTTCCGGTTCCTGAATGACTCCGTTCGGTTCCATTCTCATATAGGCGCCGCCCTTGTCTTGATGCATACAAGGGGAGAGTACACGCGTGGTTTGCTCTGATACTCCGGCGCAGGGGATTCGCCGGCACTCCTATAGCCCTCTCGCCAGTACGACAGGGGCTTTGGTTCTAAAGATACGGCCTTTGTACGAAGTCTCCAAAAATAAGATATAAATGCCGGGCTTCAACTGCGTGCCGTTTTCACCCGACCCGTCCCAGGTCACACGCCGCCGGCTGCCGCCGGAAGCCGCATTGAGGAGCGTCTTTACCTGATGGCCGGACCTGTCGTACACCCACAGATTCACGTCGGCGCGCGGCGTTGGAAGCAGATAGCGTATTTCCACCCGATCGTAAAAAGGATTCGGCTCGGCCAGGAGGCTGACAGTGTCGATGCCACGTTGCAGCGCCACGCTGTTCTCGCGCCCCGGCGTCGCCCCGTCGTCGTGGGTACTTGCCAGCCAGTTCAGCCTATCGACACTCGGTCCTGAACCGGAGATGCGTTCGAGCGACCGCCCGGTGAAAGCCGTCGGATCGTAAACCATACTGTCCACAACGGCGCCGGTTGCATCGCGCACCACGACGGCGTCGCCGCTGTCGTTCAGACGAGACCATCTCCGGGGCGCAATAGCCTGAACCGTCCGGTCGGGAAACCGGCTGTAGAACCGGTCCTCGTCCTCGGTCACCACCAGGAACGCATCGGGCTGCAGTCGAAAGGGTTCGCTTCCGAAAGGACTGCCCGGAGACTTCGCGTCATCAATTCGCCACGCGACCATGTCCAGCGCCTGCCCGGATCGGTTATGGAGTTCCACCCATTCCGGTTCACCCTCGGCCGGAGCATACATGACTTCATTGACGATCACCGCCCGGGGTCCGACGCCGCCGAATACCGTCCAGGTCACCTGATTATTCGAAGTATCCTCATCGGCATCGAAAATGACACTGGCCACGTATTCGTGCCGTCCCGGAGGCACGATCCCGAGCGGCGTCTCGACCCGGAGACGCCCGCCAGGCTCCAGACCCGGGAAATCCCCATGCCAACCGGCAATTCCCTGCAACGTTACGGAAAACGCCGAAGCCGCCCGGCGCCCCCGGTTTATCACCTGCAGCACAAAATCCCGCGCGGCGCCCGCAGGAACCGGAAACGGCGATTCCGAAATCCTTTCCAGCGCCAGGTCGTAGTGTTTGGGACTGACGCTGTTGACGCGTCCCGGTGTCCCTCCCTCCCACCGCGAGTCCATCCAGTTCTCCGGTTCGTCGCCGCCGTCGGGGTCCACTTTCTCCTCTGAAAACCCGGGCTTGTTTCCCGTCGTGTACACCATCACGCCCACCGTGTCGCCGGCCGACGACACCAGAACGATCCGCTCCGGGGTGGAGTTGCTCAATCCCGAGTTTCCGATCGTGGCGTCAGCCACCGTCAGGATCAATGCGGACGGGGGCAGCGGATCGTAACGGGTCGAGTGCGCAAAATACCCGGAGTCCAGAATCAACCCGAACGCCCCGGGCTGCAGCACAGACCCGCCTTCAAAGACCAGGCCGTCCGCCTCGTCGCCGTCCCCGGCCATCCATCGGGCCAGGTCCACGGGTTCGCTCCCCGTATTCTGTATCTCAATAAACTCGTCATAAAACTCGCTGCCGGATGGATCGAACATCACCTCGCTGATCACCACGCGGCCTTCCGCCCTGGCGCATGAAATCATGACAGCCAGAAACACGACAATGCTTCCGGCAACCCTCCTGGTACCGGTTCCCGGAACTCCGATACACCGACCGGCCGAAAGCCCGTTCATATCATTCCTCGCCTGCGCCTGGCCGTCCATTCCACGCCAAGGAGTAAGATGAGAACGAAGAGCGGCCACGGTTTTCCCCACAACCGCGCCCGGTACGACTCCGTCACCGGCTGCGGAGCCAGGTCAAGGTCGCTCAACACCGCGCTCAAGCGATCGGGCGGCGCAAACACGCCTCCGCTCCGGGCGGCGACGCTTTCGAGAAGGTCCCGGTTCAGCCGCGTGTCTTCGAATTCCAGACTGTAACGGCCCACGGTGAATCGCCCTTTGGCTCTGACCAGTTCCGCGCCGCCTGACCGGGCCTGAACTTCAAACGCGTACTCTCCCTGGGCGCCCGCTTTCAGTTGCCCCCGGTAACGCCCCTGGCCTTCATCGTCCAGAATCGTCTGCCGCACGCGGCCCTCGTCAACCACCGAAAGCACCACACGGGCGCCCGCCTGCGGCCGGAGCAACTCGTTGAAGACACGGGCTCGGAACGTCACCGGGGCGCCGCTGCGATAGACCGGCTTGTCCACGTCCACCTGAACACGGTCGACATCCTCCCGTTTGACCAGCCACTGCACCGAATTCGCCCAGAAGGCCTTCGAAACCTCGTCGTTCCTGCCGACGCCCCACATCATGAGACCGAGCCGCCAGAACGTCCTCACCGCCACGGCCATCACTTTGCCCCGCCCTGCGCGGCGCACCGCAACCAGCGGCATCTTCTCCCCGCCCGCACGCTCGATCGGATGATAGATGAGGGCTTCGGCATCGCCTTGAAGCCCATGGTTTACATTACATGCCAGTAGCGGCGGCAGATCGCTCCAGGCCTGCCGGTCCGCCAGGGGGTCGTCCGAGATCCGAAGAACGGGATGCACGGTTCCCGACCGTGACAATTCAAGCTGATACGACGCCTCCCGATACGTATCGGCGCCCTGATTACACGCGACCGGCAGCACGCGCGCAATCGGCGACCGGGCGTAGGTCCCGTTGAATCCCGCCCGTCCGCCGACCACGAGCATCGCGCCGCCCGATTCCACGTATTCGGCCAGCCGCCGTCCGGTTCGCCCGGAGATGATCTCGCCGGGCAGATCGAACAGGACGAGGAGCCCCGAGGAGTCCGGGTCTGCCAGTTCCGCCCGCATCCGAAAAGGCCATTCGCCCGTTCTGTCGGCGACGAGCAATTCCACCTGAAGATTGTCGTTGGTTTCCAGCACCCTGCGCAGATAGGCAAGATCCGCGCTTGGGGAACCCGCCACAATCATGACGCGCAGCCGGCTTTCGATTACCTCCGCCGAGACCACGGCCGTATTGTTCGCGGTTGCGCGTTCCCCCGGCAGGGACGCGAGATGAATCCGATAGACACGCCGGCCCGCCCGTTCCGGCGCTACAGAAAACCGGACCTCCTGCTCGCCGTCCGCCAGGGTGACCGGCGCCTCCGCCACCCGGCGCCCCTCCGCTTCCACAACCAAAAGCGAATTTGCACCTTCGCATCCGCTGGACTTGAGTCCCACCGAAATTGACAACGTCCGCCCGACGTAGACCACCGGATCGCATGCGGCCGATACGATTGCCGCATCCTTCGGAGCATCCGCGCTCCCCACGCCGACCGAAAACACGGGCGCGCCCAACTCGAGCGCGGCCCGTTCCGGCCTCGCGCCCAGGTTGTGCGCCCCATCGGAAATCATCACTGCGGCGACCATTCCCTCGCCGGCCGTCTCCTCCCTCAGCAGATCCAGAGCCGCGGCCAGGTCCGTCGCGCGCCCGTCGAAGCGCAGTGAATCCAGGCCCGCCGGCGGCAAGGGCGCCAGCCACTCGGAAAAGCGATACCGGGCGACCCGTGCTCGTGACTCCAGCGTTTCGAACACACCGCTCCTGAGAAGCTCAATCGCGAGATCGCCGCGCCTCCGCCCGTCATCTTCAATACGCATACTTTCGCTGTCGTCCACCAGGACGGCCACCAGCGGCTTCCGCTCGCGCCGCAACGTAAGCGCCAGGACCGGTTCCATCATCAACACCAGCAATAGAAGGAACACTGTGCTCCGGAATACCAGCAACCAACGTGCCAACCGGAATCCCTGTTTTCGCGTACGGTACACCTGCCAGGCCAGGTAGACACAGACCGGCGCGAGCAGACCGATCCACAATCCGTCGCGCAAACTCAGATCCAGATCTGACAGGTGGAACATAGTCTATAGTTTCATCCTTGGATCGGCATCCAGATCCTGCCCCGTTCGCTCGCCCCTGCCAAGCCGGAAACCCCCGGCGCACGCGATCATCGCCGCGTTGTCGGTACACAGGACCGGCGGCGGAAAGCAGACCTCCACGCCGAATTCCATGGCGGCGCGCTGCATCTCTTCCCGCAGCCGCCGATTCGCCGCCACGCCGCCCGTCAACAGAATCCGACCCAGATTCAGCGTGCCTGCCGCTCGAATTGTCTTTTCCACAAGCACGTCGACAACCGCCGCCTGGAAACTGGCGGCGATATCCGCCTGTTGATCCGCAACGTCGGCTTCGGAACGGCTTTTGAGGTGGTACAGGACCGATGTCTTGATCCCGCTGAAGCTGAACTCGAACCCGTCCTGACGCCGGAGCCCCCTCGGAAAAGCAAAGGCGCCGTCGTCGCCTTCTTCCGCCAGCCGGGAAATGACCGGCCCCCCCATGGTCGTTTCGCCGGATTTCAGCAACCCCAGCATCTTCGCAACCTTGTCGAAGGCCTCCCCCGCCGCGTCGTCCCTTGTCTCGCCGCAGATCTCATACAGACCCCAACGTCGCACATGAATCAACTGGGTATGGCCACCGGAAATCACCAGGGCAAGAAAGGGCGGGCGAAGGTCGGCATCGCCAAGCAGTCCGGCGAAGAGATGCCCCTCGATATGATGCACGCCGATCAGCGGACGGCCGCTGCCGAACGCCAGCCCTTTTGCAGTCGAAATACCCACCAGAAGGCACCCGACGAGGCCCGGCCCGCGGGTGACCGCGATTCCTCCGAGTTCATCCAGCCCGACTCCGGCCCGAGACAGCGCCTCACGTACGACCGGCACGATCTTGCGCACGTGGTTCCGCGACGCCAGTTCGGGGACCACGCCGCCGTAGAGACTGTGCTCTGTCTGGGAAAATATCACGTTTGACAGAATACGGTTGCCGGCCACAACGGCGGCAGCTGTTTCGTCGCACGAGGTTTCGATGCCCAGTACAGGGCGATCCCATACGGGCTGAACGGAGTCCCTGGAATGAAAAGCCATATGGACGCTATTAAGAAGCTGTCTTAAAATTCCCA
>JAAXHE010000255.1:0-9954 GCA_012271065.1 Candidatus Latescibacterota bacterium | reverse complement strand
CCGGTAATTTTAAAACAGCTTCTAAGACGGAGGTGAGCGGACGCGGGAAATAAAGCGCCACCCCCGTTGTTCAGGGGATGGCCCAGGGCGAGGCAGGAAAGAAATGGAAAACCGGTTGAAAGAAACCTTCAAAAGAGGAGACGGCAGCCGACGATATAGACGCATGGCGCCGCGAAGAGTCCGGTCCCGGTCGCGGAAACCGGCGACGTCGATACCGGGCGGAGTCCACAGCTGTTGCCATTTTGAGTCAGTGTTTCAACGCCATCCGTCCGAATCGTCATCCGCGACGGGCTGTGTTTTCCGGACTTGAAACGGTTTGGCCCTATAGGACTACTTGTACGATTCGGCGATATTCCTTCCCATGCTGATTTCGCCGTTATCGATCCGCAGATTGAACCCGCAGTCGGGGTTGCTGCAAACCCAGGCCTTATAGTGAATGGGCGCGCCGTCACGCCCGTAGTCCGATAAAGGAAGCAAAACGCCTTTATCACACCTCAGACACTGTGTGAATTGATCCTCCATCCTGACCCTCCCCTCCACTGGAATTGTGGCTCCTCCCAATCAGCCCGTTGAAAGGGCCCATCCGGGCTGCGGCCGGCCATTGCGGTCGAATTTCCGCGTCGCGCTCCCTCGCCGGGTCTCTCGATGGGACCCGGACGCGCGCCCTGTCTTCGGCCTCGCCTGCAAAGCGACGCTATCAACGGACTGCAAGTGGACCTCGAACAGCCGGCATCTCCGCGTTCCACAAGCCGAAAACAGACGACGGCAGTGTGAAACACGGACGCCGGAAACCACTGGCCCACTTTGTATTATCAGACATTTAATTTTATGTAAACCTGCGTTTAAAGTCAAATAATTTTCTGTAATTTGCTCGTGATTCCGGTCCGCGGGAAACCGATTGACAATTATACCCCCCATTGGTATCCTTATACGTCTTGCACGACGCGAATGACCCGGCAATCAACCTCAGAGTCACAGCCACGAATTCATTCCCGAAGCGCAGCGCCACGTCGATCCGGTAAGCGCGGTCCTCCCGGTACAACGTCCCGACCTTCCCGACTTTCTTCCGGAGACTGCCCGCCCGTCTCCTGCCTCTATGTCATACAATCCTCAAAATCCCCTCATCGTGCAGAGCGACATGACGGTTCTGGCGGAGGTTGGCGGACCACGTTATGAAGCCGCCCGGGACGTACTGGCACGCTTCGCCGAACTGGAAAAAAGCCCTGAGTACATCCATACCTACCGCATCAGCCCGCTATCGCTCTGGAATGCCGCCGCCGCGGGTCTGACGGCGGACGAAATCAACGACGCCCTGGAGTCCTTCAGCAAATACGAGATTCCCCAGAACGTCTCCGTTGAAATCCGGGAGACCCTGGGGCGATACGGTCGGATTCGACTGGAACGATCCGGAAAAGACCTCGTCCTCTCCGCCGACGACCCGCTGCTCATCACCGAAATCTCCAGGCACAAGTCGGTGCGGCCCTATCTGAATCGCAGGATTGACGCGCGGCGTCTCAAGGTCGACCTGCTTTACCGCGGCCACCTGAAACAGGCGCTCACCCGCATCGGCTTTCCCGTCAAGGACCTCGCCGGGTACTTGCCGGGCCGGCGCCTGACGTTGCGGCGGCTTCGGAACACCCGCTCCGGCGCGTCGTTCCGGCTGCGTGACTACCAGCGGGAGGCCGCGGAGATCTTCCACGCGGGCGGGGGACCTGAAGGCGGCAGCGGGGTGGTGGTCCTGCCCTGCGGCGCGGGCAAAACCATTGTGGGAATGGCCGCGATCGAACGTCTTCAGACACAGGCGCTCATCCTCACCACCAACATCACCGCCTCGCGCCAGTGGATAGCGGAACTGCTGGACAAGACGGACCTGAAGCCGGAACAGATCGGAGAATACTCCGGCGAAGTCAAGGAGATCCGTCCCATCACCGTCGCTACCTACAATATTCTCACGTACAGAAAGAAAAAGGGCGACGCGTTTCCCCATTTCGCCATCTTCAACCAGGGAAACTGGGGCATCATTATCTACGACGAAGTCCACCTGCTGCCCGCGCCCGTTTTCCGCTTTACAGCCGAACTCCAGGCCAGACGCAGGCTGGGACTCACGGCCACGCTCGTACGGGAAGACGGCTTGGAAGCGGACGTCTTCAGTCTCATCGGTCCGAAACGCTTCGACGTGCCGTGGCGCGACCTGGAATCCAAGGGCTGGATAGCCACGGCGGAGTGCCGTGAGATCCGCCTCCCGCTCCCTCAGCACCTGCGCATGGACTACGCCGTTGCCGGCGGCCGCGGGAAGTTCAGAATCGCCTCCGAGAATCCCTCGAAGATTCCTCTGGCCAGACAACTCATCCGGAAACACGACAAGGATCAGATCCTGGTCATCGGCAAGTACGTCAACCAGGTCGAGGCTTTCGCCAGAGAACTGGACGCGCCCGTCATTACCGGCAAGACCCCTAGCGAGGAGCGCGACCTGTTGTACGCGCGTTTTCGGCAGGGGGAGATCCGGCTGATGGTCGTCTCCAAGGTGGCAAACTTCGCGGTGGATCTTCCGGACGCCAACGTCGCCATCCAGATTTCCGGGACATTCGGTTCCCGGCAGGAAGAAGCCCAGCGGCTGGGGCGCATCCTCCGGCCCAAGGCCAACGGCAGCCTGGCCCACTTCTACACCCTGGTTACCAGAGATACCCGCGAACTGGAATTCGCCCGCAAGCGCCAGATGTTCCTTACCGAACAGGGTTACCGGTATTCCATTCGGGACGCCGCCGATGTCTTCGAGGAATCCGGCGCCGCTCCGGTCTGACCTTTCCGAAGCCGACGCCTTACGAGCGGGCTTTCAGATCACGCGCCCGCAGAACTGTCTAATCACCTTTGCCTCGGTGCTGATGGGCGGGTGGCTGGGCGCAAGCGCACTGCCCGCACCGCTCTGGATCGCAGCACTCTGCGCGGCCGCCGTGACGGCCGGCGGCAACGCGCTCAACGACCTGTGGGACCTGGAGACCGACCGCGTCAACCACCCCGACAGGCCCCTGCCTTCCGGCCGCCTTTCCCCCCGCGCCGCCAGCATCGAATGCGTTTTCCTCATGGCGCTCGGCCTCGGCCTGAGCCTGTTTCTGCCGCCTGAAGCAATCGCGACCGCTTTCTTCGCGTGCGGATGCCTCGTGGCCTACAACCGGCGGCTGAAGCACATTCCGCTGGCCGGCAACCTCGCGGTAAGCCTCCTGTGCGGCCTAGCGTTCTTTTTCGGAGGGTTCGCCGTTGGCGCACCCGTGCCCGCCGCCGTACCCGCCCTGTTTGCGACCGTCTACCATCTGGGCAGGGAAATCCTCAAAGACGCCCAGGATATTCCGGGAGACCGCATCGCGCCAGGCGGGACCATACCCCTCCGCTGGGGGCAGGCCATATCATGCCGCCTGGCCGCCGGCACCTATGGGCTCCTGATTCTGCTCACCCCGGTCCCGTACATCGTGGACCTCTACGGGCTACCGTATCTCATCCTCGTTTCCCTGCTCGACGTCCTGCTGGTTTGTCTCATGATACCGGTTCTCCGCGTCCCGGACACACGCCGCCTCCGCATGGTCAACCGATTTCTGAAGGCTGGAATGATGCTGGGACTGCTCGCAATTCTCGCGGGCGCGCTTTGATGTTTCGACAGGATCCGGTTGCGACTTTGTGCACCTTGCTGCGCCGGACATCGCGCATTACTCCCCCCTTGAGGGGGAGTGACTATACCATCGAATGAATTCCTGCATTTCCGGCTGAGTTGTGCGACGCATAACCGGTAATTGGCCACATCCTCAAGAACCCGGACCCGGGCGAGAGACTTGCGTCTGTCTAATGTCGTTGATTATCTTGTTGCCGGTATAAGACGGATTTTCTGTGAGGAGCTTTGAAGGCAGACCATGTCTGATCAGGTCAAACATCAGATCGTGCGACTCGTCGGCGAGTTGAACGAACACAGCTACCGCTACTACGTCCTGGGCGCTCCCGCGGTCTCCGACGCGGAGTTCGATCGATTGATGGGCGAACTCGAAGAACTGGAATCCGGATATCCGGACCTCGTTCCGCCCGATTCACCGACCCGCCGCGTCGGCTCCGACCTGAGCGGGTCATTTCCCGCCGTTCGCCACGACGTCCCCATGCTCAGCCTGGACAATACCTACTCGGAGGCGGACCTGATCGAGTTCGACGCCCGCCTTCGACGGGAACTGCCGGGGGAAGACCTGGTCTATCTCGCTGAACTCAAGGTCGACGGCGTCGCGCTGAGCCTCACGTACGAAAACGGACTGCTCGTCCGCGGCGTTACCCGCGGCGACGGGTTGCAGGGCGAAGATATCACACCCAACGTCCGCACGATCCGTTCCATCCCGCTGCGCCTGAGGGAACCCGTGGAGCGGTGTGAGGTCCGCGGCGAAGTCTACCTGACCCGCGAGAACTTCGAAGCCATCAACAGGGAGAGGGAGCAGCGGGAAGAGCCCCTGTTCGCTAACCCGAGAAACACGGCGGCGGGCTCTCTGAAGATTCAGGATCCACAGTTGGTTGCCGATCGCAACCTCAGTTTCTTCGCGCACGGGCTGCAGACGGCCCGACCGCAAAACGACCGCCACTCCGAGAGCCTGGACCGCCTCGAACGGCTGGGTTTCCCCGTTAATCCCGAACGCCGTCGCTGTAGTTCCACCGAAGACATCGTAGCGTACTGGCGCGCGTGGGACCAGGAGCGAGAGTCGCTGTCCTACGAGATCGACGGCATCGTCGTCAAACTGGACGCCCTCGCCCAGCAGGCCAGGGTCGGGGCCACCGCCAAGAGCCCACGCTGGGCGTTCGCCTTCAAGTTTTCGGCGGAACGCGTTCGGACGCGGCTGTTGAATATCGCCCTGCAGGTGGGCCGCACGGGTGTGGTCACCCCCGTCGCCGAACTGGAGCCGGTCCTCCTCGCCGGCAGTACCGTCAGCCGGGCTACGCTGCACAACGCCGAGGAACTCGAACGCAAGGACATCCGGGAAGGCGACACGGTTGTCCTAGAAAAGGGCGGCGACGTCATTCCCAAAGTCGTCTCCGTGATCGAATCGGAACGTCCTGAGGACGCGCGGCCGTTCGCTTTCCCCAAGACCTGTCCGGTTTGTGGCGCCAACCTGGTGAAGGACGAGTCCGAAGTCGCGATCCGGTGCCTCAACTCAGGGTGTGCGGCCCAGTTGAAAGGGCGCATACGCCACTTCGCCTCCCGCACCGCGATGGATATCGAAGGCCTCGGACACGCGCTTGTGGATCAGCTCGTGGAAAAGGAACTGATCCGGGACGCGGGAGACCTCTACTCGCTCGACGTCGAGAAGGTCGCCGAGCTAGAACGCATGGCCGAGACGTCCGCCCGCAACCTGATGGACGCCCTGAAACGCAGCAAGGCGCGGCCCTTCCACAACGTCCTCTTCGCGCTCGGGATCCGCCACGTGGGCGCGACCGTCGCACGTACCCTGGCCGACCACTTCGGTTCCATCGACAAGCTCGGCAAGGCTTCAGCCGAGGAAATCGAAGCCATCCACGAGATCGGCGGCGCGATTGCAGGAAGCGTCCACGCGTTCCTGACGAACGAGAATAATGCTGCTGTGATCGGCAAACTACATAGGGCCGGGCTCACGCTGGAAGGGGAAGAACAGACCGACGCGGGCCCAAAGCCTCTCGAAGGAAAAACCGTTGTTGTCACGGGCAGCCTCTCGCGATGGGGCAGACAGCAAGCCCAGGACGCGGTGCGTTCCGCCGGCGGCAAACCCACCTCCAGCGTCAGCAGGAAAACCGACCTCGTCGTCGCGGGAGAAAACGCGGGCTCGAAACTGGAAAAAGCCAGGGAACTCGAGATCGAAATTCTCGATGAAGACGGATTTGCGAACTTGATCGGTGTCGCATAGCAACTCCCTTGCGCGCGGCACAGACGGCACGCTCGCACCGGCAATCGCGTCCGGGGGCCCGATATCCACCGGCCCGAAGCGCCGATTTCAAGCCTTTTCGCTTGACAGAAAACCGCCGCTTTGTTACACTTTCTTCACATTGCCCAGCGGTGGGGCTGTAGCTCAGCTGGGAGAGCGCATGACTGGCAGTCATGAGGTCGTCGGTTCGATCCCGATCAGCTCCACCATGAATTCAGAAACAGGCTTGCGCACCATGGTGCAAGCCTGTTTTGGTTATCGTATCACCGCGTGACGGCAAGGCGCCCTCACCCGGCGCTGCGCGCCACCTTCTACCCGTGGGAGAGGGTCTGACTGCGGGACATGTGTCGCGAAATGCGACAGTTCTCGAATATTGCGCGCCGTCTCAACATTCCGTATTGCGTTGACGGAAGAACCAACGTAGTATAATTTAAAGGTATACGCAAAGACGGCATTCGCGCGGAGAACACGGGAGCCAGACACGATGGCGAAAGGGACACGCAGAAAGTCCACAACCAAGACCAAATCGGGCGACGGAAACGAAGCTACGGATTTCAGGTCCGAACTCTGGGCGATGGCTGACGCGTTACGGGGCAGCATGGACGCCGCGGAGTACAAACACGTCGTCCTCGGCCTGATCTTCCTCAAGTACATTTCGGACGCGTTCGAGGAAGCCCACGACAAACTGGTGGAGGAAGTTGCCGAAGGCGCGGACCCGGAGGACCCAGACGAGTACCGCGCCCAGAACATCTTCTGGGTGCCGCCGGAAGCAAGATGGCCGAACCTGCAATCGCAGGCGCGTCAGCCCACGATAGGGCGTGCAGTCGACAATGCGATGACCGCCATAGAGCGGGACAATCCAGCATTGAAAGACGTGCTGCCAAAGGACTACGCGCGCCCCAACCTGGACAAGACCAGCCTGGGACAGGTTGTCGACCTTGTCACCAACATTAAGGTGGGCGGGGCTGAGGCGCGCGCCACCGACGTTCTGGGCAGCGTATACGAGTACTTCCTCGAGCAGTTCGCGCTCGCTGAGGGTAGGAAGGGTGGTGAGTTTTATACGCCGCGCTCCGTGGTCCGACTCCTCGTAGAAATGCTGGAGCCTTATGAAGGAAGAGTCTACGACCCTTGCTGCGGCTCATCGGGCATGTTCGTTCAGTCGATGGCCTTCCTTGATGCGCACACGAACGGGAGCCCCTCATCCGGCGCTGCGCGGCAGTCAAGGGCTCCCTCACCCGGCGTTGCGCGCCACCCTCTCCCAAGGGGAGAGGGTCTGACACTGGCCGGACAGGAGGGCGGTAGCGCGAGGGAGAAGATTTCCATATACGGCCAGGAATCCAACTACACCACCTGGCGAATGGCAAGGATGAACCTGGCGATTCGCGGCGTCGAGGGGCAAATCGCGCACGGGGACAGCTTCCACAACGACAGGCATCCCGACCTGAAGGCCGATTACATCCTCGCCAATCCGCCGTTCAACGTCTCCGACTGGGGCGGCGAACGGTTAAGGGAAGACAAACGATGGGAATTCGGGGTCCCACCGGTCGGCAACGCCAACTTTGCGTGGGTACAGCACTTTCTGCACCACCTTTCGCCCCGAGGCACCGCCGGGTTCGTCCTCGCCAACGGATCCATGTCGTCGAACCAATCGAACGAAGGGGAAATCAGAAAGAATATCATCGAAGCAAACCTGGTGGAATGCATCGTTGCCCTGCCCGGTCAGCTTTTCCGGTCCACGCAGATACCTGCGTGTTTGTGGTTTTTGTCGAGGGCGCCCTCACCCGGCGCTGCGCCGGGTGAGGGACAGAGGATCCCAAGCGATGTGCGGCAACAGGATTCGCACAGGGCTGGCGCAATAGACCCCTCTCCCGCTGGGAGTAGGGCAGGGGTGAGGGTCCGCCGTGGCGAAACCCTATTTATCGACGCCAGGAAAATGGGCCATATGATCGACCGCACTCGACGGGACCTCTCGCCGGAGGATATCGCCAGGGTCGCGGACACCTACCACTCCTGGCGCGGCGGCGAGGGCTCCGGGGAGTACCTGGACGTTCCGGGATTCTGCAAGAGCGCAACGCTTGAAGAAATTTGCAAACACGGCCACGTCCTCACACCGGGCCGCTACGTCGGCGCAGAACCACAACCCGATGATGGTGAGCCATTTGAGAAAAAGATGATCCGGCTCACGGCCCAATGGCGGGACCAACAGGCGGAATCACGGCGGCTGGACGCGGCGATTGAGGCGAATTTGAAGACACTTGGCTTTGGAGACGATCGATGAACCACACCGACCAGCAGATCGCGCGCCAACTTCGCGTCACCCTGCCGGCGGCCTCCACCGAGCCGAACCCGGCACGCGTGCACATAACCGCGTGTGCTGGCGACCAGCCGCTTGCCAATGCAGATGTACTGGTGCTGTTCCCGAACAAGACCTGGAAACAGACCACGACGGATGCGCTGGGCCAAGCCATTATCGGCCTGCATACGGTTGATCTGCCGATGACCGTGTTCGTCGCTGCACATGGTTTTGCCGCGCACTGCAAACGCGAGTGGATACCCGCAGAAGGTATACTCACCATTGAACTTGAGCCGCTTCCCGGCGGCGGCGCCGTCATTCTTTCCGAAGACAGCGGCCAGATACCGGGGCTGAGAGGATCGCTGAATCCGATTCGAGACAACCTTGACCGGACCTATCTCTACGCCTCGAACATCGCGATCAACCAGGGACAGCAGCAGCCGGTGCATTTCGTGCTCGGCGAAGACCTGCGGCTCACCGATGTCAATGGTGTCGAGATGACCGGGCGAATCGTGGAGATCGTGGGACGGTCAGCACGGATTTTCTGACGCGTTGTATCAATACCCTGGAGTCGGCCTTCGAGCACCTGCAGCAGCACGATCCGTCCGACACGTTCTACGACGTCTTCCGGGCGGCTTCCGTCAAAGAATGAGGAAAGACGGTGAGTCAGTGCCGGAGCCCAGAGCTACGGAGCACACCCTCACCCGGCGCTGCGCGCCACCCTCTCCCAACTGGAGAGGGTCTGGCTGCTGAAAAGGCAAAGCCAAACGATGAGCAGCACGAACCTGCGCGCCGGGAAAGGGTCCGACGCCAAGGAGTTGACAGAAATCATTGCAGAGGGCGTCGATGCCTGACAGATTGCATCTGCCGCAGCGATACAGGCGCATTCTTGAGGGGCTTCTGCATGAGCATGTTCCCGATGCCGAGGTCTGGGCGTACGGCAGCCGCATCACCGGCGAAAGTCACGGGGGAAGCAAACTGGATCTTGTGGTCAGAGGTCCCGAACTTGAGCCATTGAGCGACGGCTTCTTCGAACTCCTGGAGGCCATTGAACAATCGAATATCCCCATCCTCGTACAGGCGCACGACTGGGCGAGACTGCCGGAGAGTTTCCACAAAGAGATTGAGCGGAACTATGTGGTTGTGCAAGCAGGAGCGAAGACGATTGACGTGGGCGTGTTCGAGGATTGGCGCGAGGTGCGGCTAGGTGAATGCTCCGTCATTAACGATTCAACATGCTCGCCAAAGGAAGCATGGCCGATCATCAATTACTTGGACACAGGCAATATTTCGGAGAATCGCGTCTCTGAAATTCAGAAGCTTGCGGTCGGTAGAGACAAAATACCCAGCCGGGCACGGCGGAAGGTGCAGCCCGGGGATATTGTTTATTCTACGGTTCGACCAAATCAGCGGCACTATGGGCTGTTGAGGAGTATCCCTGAAAACTTTCTCGCTTCGACCGGGTTTGCTGTATTGAGAGGGAAGGAAGGCATAGCAGACACTGGCTTCCTTTATTGGTTCCTGACACAAAAACAGATCGTGGATTATCTTCATTCGATAGCGGAGAACAGCACGTCGACCTATCCGTCCATTAGACCGAGCGATTTAGAACAGCTGACCCTGAGGCTACCGCCTCTATCCCAACAGCGAGCCATCGCCCACATCCTCGGCACGCTGGACGACAAGATCGAATTGAACCGTCGAATGAACGAGACGCTGGACCCGATTAATTCATGAATCGTGAGA
>JAAXHE010000250.1 GCA_012271065.1 Candidatus Latescibacterota bacterium | reverse complement strand
GTCAGATGCGGCCTCAGGTCCTCCAGCAGCGGCAAGCCTTCCACCGAGATATGTCCGATCCTGCCGATTTCGGTATCCGACAGCCGCACCACGTCGGGCGCCTCGCCGCCCTGGGACGAGTTGATGAACTGCTGGAGATTCTGCAGGTACGGGATGCGCACAGGTTCGACATCGACATCGGGGTGCGCGGCCTCAAAGGATTCGACGGCGTTCAGGAAGATCCGTTCGTCCGTGCTGCTGACACCGAACGTGTGCCAGACCTCAAGCGGGACCGGCCCGTCCTGTGCGCCAACCATCGTCGGAGCCGCAATCGCAGCGGCGGCCAGGAAACCGAATGTCGCCCGGATCAATGTGCCTGCAGTGGCCCATCGCGCGCACATCACGTGAACGTCTCCAACTTGGCAGGCTCCGACCCAAGAATCTGCGCCGCAGCAAAGCCTCGCGCACGAATGATGTGAGAAATCATGAAAATATACCGAATCAACTGCGCAATTGCGCAGGAATTCGTCGAATTTAATGAACTTAATGCAAAAATTGTGCGTACCAACTTCCTATGGCGCAGACTTGCATGGAAGTACTTTCTTCCCTTAGCGTCAGCGCACCGTTTGCCGGAGCGAAAACTCCTAGCCGTCCCCATCGGCGCCACGCGAGGCAAACAGAAACGTCAACGGGTCATCCAGCCGTTCGCGCCAGGACGCCTCGTTATGATAGGCGCCTTCGTAGGGCCTGATCACAAAGTCCGCCCCCTCGCTCAGACCCTGCTGCAACAGCCATTCCCGGACGGCCAGGTGCGGTTCATGGTATTCGGCGTCCAGCCCTTCGGTGCCGTAGTCGAACCAATAGCGAACGCCCTCCGGCACCGTGAAGCCATTTTCGATATCCCGAATGATGTAGGGCGTTTCGTCGGCGTCTCCACCGACCTCGTCGTCCGAAGCGAATCGCGCGGTCCAGGCCTCCGACAGGACAAAGTGCGAGGAAATGCAACCACAGGCCCCGAACACGTCCGGGTGGTTGGTTACCAGGTAGTACGAAAGGAGGCCGCCCATGGATGAACCCATCACCGCCGTATCCTGTGGGCCGGTCAGCGTGGAAAATTCTTCATTCACGCGGGGCATGAGTTCATCGATCAGGAAACGGGCGTAGTCCACCGCCCCATGCCACGGCGAATACTCGACCCCCCGGTCAGCCGAGTTGAAAACGCCCACGACGATGACCGGGGGAATCGTTCCCGACTCCACCAAGCGCACGACCGCGTCGTCCACGTCCCAGATTTCGCCACTGCCCGTCAGCCTTGGATCGAACAGATTCTGGCCGTCGTGCATGTACAGGACCGGGTAACGCGTCTCGGCGGCATCGTCGTATCCCGGCGGCAACCAGATGCCGACGTGGCGCGGCCTGGCGAGGAAATTTGACGCGACATCCTTCCAATAGACCAGCGTCCCCTGTACGCCCGAACCCTGCCAGTCATCGATGTAGGTCACCGGGTCGGCCTGAAATGCCTCGATGTCGTGACTGACTTCCAACGAGTCGTCGACCAGAACGCGAAAATTGGGCAGAACGGCTCCGGACGGCCCGAGCGCCTGCCGGTTCCAACTACCCAATGTGAACTTGTA
The DNA here is from genome assembly GCA_012271065.1 of Candidatus Latescibacterota bacterium. Next base: position 645 of record JAAXHE010000250.1, on the reverse strand, counting down.
TTCGAGTTCTGTCCCGGCCGGCACGTCGATTTGCGCCGAACGCTCGAGTCCGTCGCTCGCCATCAGGTAACTGTCAGGCCGCCAGGGTCCGAGCGCTTCCCGATTGCCGGTCAGGTAGACGTCGCCGATGTCGCCCGGCACGGTGATGCGCACGGTGACGGAACAGCAATCCGCATCGGCAGTTTCGCCGGCTGGCCGCCCGGTGCATGCCGCCACCGCGACAGAAATCAGGAGCGCGGTTCGTGAAGCGATACTCATGGCGTCTCCCTGCCGCAGCACAACACCGCGGCCGCTCAAGAATCAACGCCCAGAGCATACTCCACCAACCGGCGCAGATGAATGCACACCGCGCATTCCACCATTGGTGGGTGGTTGGAGGGCGGACCCAGTGATGGTGGAGGGGCCCAATATCTGACGAGGCTTGGCCTCAGACCGACGAGTCATGCGTTGCCGATCCAACGATGCTCACCGAGTGAAATTTGACTCAACCGTACACATGAAACAAACCGGCTCAAGGAGCCCGGGAGGCTGCGCTGCAGGAAAATCTCGCGCAAGAATCCTGCGAATAATCACAATAAAAATCATAAATTCTGAGGAAATTCGCAGGATATTGTTTAAATAACAGAATATATTGCAAGAATAGTG
>JAAXHE010000358.1 GCA_012271065.1 Candidatus Latescibacterota bacterium | reverse complement strand
CACCTCACCGGCGCAACGGCGTAGCCGCTACCGGAGGTGTCGCGTCATTGGCCGAGGGGTCCCACGCTTCCGATGAGGACGCCAGGTTACGGCGCGCGTTCGCTCGATTGCCGAAAACGCCTCGCCATGGAGCAACTCTCGCCGAGCGGCACGGAGACGTACTTCCGGAATGGGTTATGCGGATAATTGCGGATCCCTATGACCGGTACACTGAAATCGATCAGGGGCAAGAGAGAACCATTCTCGTTGGACGTGTGCCCCAATCCCGTCGATGGATCAAAGTGATTTTCATAGGCACGCCGGAAGCCGGGCAGTTTCACACCGCATACCGAGACCGGAGAATGGACCGCCAATACGGAGGGGGCCCATGGCCAGCAAGGTAAAACGTATCGAACTGGAGCCGCTACCCCAAGCAACGGTGGTTTATGTTCCGGAGACCGAGACGTTATACATCGAAAACGGACGGGTGCGTGAGGACGCCGAGGAGATGGCAGACGGCGTTTTGGTCTACTATGACAAGGACGACGAGGCATCGGCGGTGGCGCTCAACATCGAACGTGCAGAGCAGGTGCTCAAGCCTTTCGTCGATGCCATACTGGCCAAATACGGCGTGAAGCGCGGACAATCCCCGACGCCCAACGAGACCTCAGATTGACCCCGGACAGTCCCAACTTCATGCCATTATCTCCTTTGAGGAGTATCGCCAAATGCAGGAAAACCGAGTAAGACGCGCGCTGCGGGAAAACCGCCTCGCCCTGGGCACCTACGTGACCTTCGCCGACCCCCAGGTCGTGGAGATCATCGGGCTGGCGGGCTTCGATGCGGCGTTCATCGACATGGAACACACGACCTTCGACCTCGGCCTCGTCAGCCAGATGATCATGGCGGCGGAATTGGCGGGCGTGACCTCCATGATCCGCATTCCCGGCAACGACGAAAACCTCATATTACGCCTGCTGGATGCCGGGGCCCAGGGGATCATCATTCCGCACATCGATGGGCTGGAGGGAGCGAAGCGTGCCGTGGACGCCGTCCGTTACGCCCCCATGGGTCATCGCGG
>JAAXHE010000256.1:1030-1557 GCA_012271065.1 Candidatus Latescibacterota bacterium | reverse complement strand
GCAGCCGTGGCGTTGATGGTCATCGAGGTGCTGACCTTGTCCAGGGGGATCCCGTCAAAAAGGGTCTCCATGTCTGCCAGAGAACAGATGGGCACACCCACCTTGCCGACCTCGCCCTCGGCCAGTGGATGATCGCTGTCGTACCCAATCTGGGTGGGCAGGTCGAAGGCAACGGAAAGTCCCGTCTGTCCGTTTTCCAGGAGGTAGCGGTACCGCTCGTTGGTTGCGGCGGCGGTAGCGTAACCCGCGTATTGCCGCATGGTCCAGATCCGCCCCCGGTACATGTTGGGCTGCACCCCGCGGGTATACGGAAATTCGCCGGGGTAACCGATGGTGTCGACATACCCGCCGCCGCCGGGCGTTCCGTCCTCAGGTGTATAGACGGTGTCCAAGCCGAGGCCGGAATCGGTAGCGAATTGTTCGCGCCGCTCGGGAAAACGGTCTGTGACGCGAGACAGCGTGGAGTCCTGCCATTCCTGCTTATTTGTGGACATGATGCTCTATCCGGTTGGAGATTGGGGTCGTCG
>JAAXHE010000256.1:0-1002 GCA_012271065.1 Candidatus Latescibacterota bacterium | reverse complement strand
GCAGGGCGTCAGTCGGCCTGACGCCCTGCAAATTGATCGGAACGCGGCCCGAACTAATCGCTGGTGAAGGCGTAATCAGTGGGGCGCATGATCGAATGACGGGAGACGCGCACGATAGGTCCGTCCACCTCGCTGGCGGCGCGCGCCTTGTTCCAATCCGGGTCGGCTTGGAAGGACCGCCAACTCTTCTCGCGATCACCGAGGCTGGGATAGCCCAGCATGTAGACCAGGACGTTATTGACGCCCACGTCTTCCGACCAATAGCCGATGTTCTCGATACCGTGCTTCTCGAACAGGCCGATCGTGTGGTTGGCAAAGCGGTTATGCACATCGGGCAGGCGGCCGGGCATGGCCTCGTAGATCCGCAGTTCCTGGACGGCGGTGGAAATCTTGGGCTGTGGGGAGTACGGCGTGAGGCGGAGGAACCGGTTGGTCACAGCGTCGACCAACGGCCCGTTCGCCTCGGTCTGCTTGCGCACTTCCAGCCAATCCGGATCGCTCCCAAACTTGGCCCAGCGTGATTCCCGGTCCGCCATGCTGTCAAAAACGTTGATGTAGGTCAGACGGTTGCTGCGGCCGATCTCATCGGTCCAGAAGCCGAGGTATTTTACGCCGTGCTTGCGGAACAGGGCGCAGGTATGATTGGCAAACCGACCGCTGATATCGGGCAAACGACCGGCGACGGCGTCGTAAATGCGGAGTTCGTAAAGCATCGCTTCTCTCCTTCCGGGTGTTGGGGGTGACCACCTCGATCGATGCGGCGGCAACCGTCTGGCGACCGGCCGCTGCTGTCAGTAGTATAGCACCGGGCCGGCAAAATGCGGGTAAATCCGCACCGCGGTAGCCGTCCGTAGAATAAGCGACGCCAGTCGCGAAGGAGGGCGGCGTGTTTTGGGATCCCCTTTTCCGCCACGCCGGCGTCACCTGAAAAGCGAGCCTGCACAAACCCTTGACAATTGTGTCTTTAGACTCCGCGCCATTGTAAAACCATCCCACCAAGCA
>JAAXHE010000140.1 GCA_012271065.1 Candidatus Latescibacterota bacterium | reverse complement strand
AAGATGGTCTGCCCATAGGAAAATAACCATAAAACCGGAAAAAGAAAAACAAAAATGGAGCCCAACCGTCTTCTTAGAAGTTGTTTTAAAATTCCCGGTGAGTTCCCGAGCGCGAGCGAAAAAGTGGCGGTCAAGGCGGGCGAACCCGCCCGTATCCTGGAGATACGGGTGGATTCGACCAACGCCGACAGGCGCTTTTGCAGCCGCGCGAAGACCGCTGGGGATTTTAAAACCGCTTCCTGAGACGCATCTGAAGGGGAAAGGCGCGTCCGGTGACTACGGTGAGAGGGGAGTGATCGGGTTCAGCCGCCCGCTTGAGGGGAAGCGAGTTGCCGGAGTTCCTTTTCGAAGTCGCTCAGATCCTTGAACTGTCTGTAGACCGATGCGAAACGGACATAAGCGACCTGATCGAGGTCTTTGAGTTCGTTGATGACCAGTTCACCGATATCGTTGGCCTCAACCTCCCGTTCGCCGGTGCCGCTCAGTACGGCTTCGATACGATCTGCGATCTCTTCGAGCCGGTCCATGGAAATGGGCCGTTTGTTGCAGGCGAGATGCAACTTGGAAAAGAGCTTGTTCTTGTCGAACGGTTCACGTCGGCCGTCGGACTTGACGACCATCAGCGGCGTATCTTCGATGGATTCGTAGGTCGTGAACCTCCGACCGCAACTCAGGCATTCCCGGCGTCTGCGAATGGCCGTTGATTCCTTGCTGGACCTGGAATCTACGACCTTGTCCTCCACTGTTCCACAGTAGGGACATCTCATGCGAGTTCTCCCGAGACCTCACGGAGAGCAGGGATAGGGACAGATATAGGGTCCTCGGGTTAAAGGACCCTATATTGTGGGGTATTGCTATTATAATACCAAATATAGAGTTTTGTCAAGTGAAAAATGACGGAATCCTTATCGATTTTCGCGGCGTGAAATCGTCATTCCGACAAAGGTGCGTGCTGCGGGATTCATCTGATATTCAGGAACACCCATCCGCTCTTCCTCCTCAGGGTGCAGGAAAGTCGAGAACCCGATCCCCGTATCTCAGCCTCGTGCCGGTAACGGTTGAGTGTGACTGGTAGGCGCCGTCGGAATCGGTCCTGATAACAGCGCATATTGCGTCGGTGGCAGGTCCGTTTGCGCCGAACGTCCTGTAGGTTCCGTCTGATATCACGATGTGATCCACGCCGCCGCCGTGTTCCACGATCAGGTACGCAGTTCCGCCAGGCCCCCCGTTTTCTCCACGGCGAATCTTCACGCCCGGCAGCGGCAGGCTACTGAAAGGATAGAGTAACACCGCCAGGTCGTCCGTCAGTCCGCCGCCTGCCGTCAGCAGGTCCAGAGAAGCCCAGCGGATGAGCTGCCGGGCGGGCCGCCGTCCGGGGATGCCCCCCAGATGCGCCATTCCCGTACCCACGCGTATGGACGGGGCATCGGGCGTGGCGACGAGCAGGCCGGGCGCTTCGGTGGAATACACCGCGGTCCCGCCACGCTGCAGCGGCGTGGGAGAATGAAGGTAGAACGAGGCTTTTCTGCCGCCATCGGCGGCGGAGAAGGCATCGAATACCAGGAAATAGGGATTCGCCTCCTTTACGGCTCCCAATGGTTTGACGAGCAGAAAATGCCGTCGATGCCGGACCCCCAGAGAGCGATAGCCCCGGTGTTCGGCGGAAAAATAGTCCATGCCTTCCTGGCTGCTCCAGACGGGTTGTTCGCCCACGGCGATGCGACGATCCAGGTTCTGGTCGTCTATCACGAGCATGTTGTGCGCTTTGGAGCTGATATACCAGGGTCGGTGTAACGGATCGTCGTAACTTACGCCGAGCCCGGCGTCGACGGCCAGCGCCGCGCCATAAGCGAACAGTTCGAAACTGAGAATGTCGTAGTGATAATGCCCGCCGCCCCAGTCGCCGTAATTGATAACCAGATATGGGCTTTCCCGCGTCCAGTCCATGCGCATGACGGCGAAACCCGATGGCCGAAAGTCGATTGACGTGCCGGAAGGCGGTTCGGCGTTGTCGTCGATGTCGGCTCCAAGGAGGTTCCTGGCCACCCATAGCATGTCCGGTCGATTGAAAATACGGCCGCCATCGACAAACACGTCCCGGTCGAACCGTGCCCGTCCGCCGTCGTTGACCGCGGGCTGGGTGCCGAGGGGACTGATCAGGTACATCCAGTGGTTCAGTGTCCGTTCGAGCGGGGGGCGCAGGGCGGCCGCACGATCCTCGTGACCGCCGAACTTCTCCAGGAGATGGGCGAGATTCCTCGGATCGCGATAGACGACATTCGAGTAGCTCGACGGGCAACGCTCGGAATGGCAGCCGTCCTCATAGAAGTCCTTTGACAGATGCTCCTGAATCCTGTGGGCGCCGAGAGAGACCCAGCGCTCGGCTTCCTCGAACTCGGGGAAGTTGAGACCCAGTTCGGCCAGGGCGTAGGATCCCATCACCTGCCAGTTGCCCGACCGGTAACCCTGCTTCTGCAGTTCGTACAACCAGCGGGCGGATCCCAGGAAGTTCTTGAGGATCCGTTCGTGGGTCGTTGCCGTGACCCTTCCTCGGTTCAGTCGGTAAAACTCCAGGAATACGCGGTTCCTCCGGGCGCCCAGTCCGAGCTCGTACCAGATCGGGTGCTTGTCCGCTTCGGCGCCCACAACGTCGTCCCGTTGTTCGTACCACTGATTGAAGAGTTCGTCGAACGCGTCCAGATACTTCGTGTTCCGCGTGCCCAGGTAGGCCCACAGCAGAGGCTGGGACCATTCCCAGTAGTGAAATCCGTATTTTCCGCCGTTACCGTAATCCGCATTGAAGTCCACAACCGGGCCGTGCTGGATGTTGACGCCGCCCCACCCGGTGATATCGTGGGCGGCCACGCGGTCAGCCGCCGCAGTATAGGATTTCGTACTGAAGAACCGGAAGGCCTCTTCCACGGTGTAAAAGGGGACGCCGGCGTTGATGTAGGCGAATCCCGGTCGGGTGTCCCAGTATGCGCCCCAAGCATTGTAGGCTGTGGCGTAGTCCCCCCGGTCGACGGCGCGCTTCACGGCCTCGAGCCCGGCACGGCTCAGATCCATCGCGGCGAAGAGGTCGGGATCGCTGATATGCTTGATCTGCTGTTCCAGGTAGACAGGATCTTCCCTGAGATCTGCCCCCGCCTCACCAAAGATCCTTGCAAACCGAATGAAGTCGCCAAAGCCGACGCGTCCGTCGAGGTCAAGGTCGAAACGGTCGTCGAAGGCGCCGTCCGAACGGGCGGTTCCGAAGTTTCGCGCGAGGGCGACGAAGTCGTCGAACGCCACCAGGCCGTCTCCGTTGAAGTCCCCCGGCAAACCCGAATCGGCATTGGCATGAATCAGCAGGGCCGCCGCGAGGGCGCTCAGCCATATCCAGCGTACGACTTTTCCGGCCATTGGGTATTCCGTTTGTCCGGGCCGTTGGAGAACCCGTACCATCGAGCGGATCATGGGAGATTCGGCTCTGCGACGAAGAAAAACGCCCGACGGGATATCCGACGTCGACTCGTTTTCACAGAGCCGGAATCGGGCCGGGTCCGCCTCAAGGCGAACTTACGTCCAGGTTCCGGCCCCCGAATATCAGCCTTGTGCCGGAAACGGTTGCGTGTGAGAGGTAGGCGCCGTCGGAGGCGGTCCTGATAACAGCGCACATTGCGTCGGTGGCAGGTCCGTTTGCGCCGAATGTCCTGTATGTTCCGTCTGATATCACGATGTGATCCACGCCGTCGCCGTGCTCCACGATCAGGTACGCGGTGCCGCCCGGCCCTCCGTTTTCTCCACGACGAATCCGCACTCCCGGCAGCGGCATGCTCTCGAAGGGATAGAGTAACACGGCGAGGTCGTCCACCGAGCCGCCGCCGGAAGTCATCAGGTCGAGGGAAGCCCACCGTATGAGCTGCCGGGCGGGCCGCCGGCCGGGGATGCCTCCGAGATGCGCCATTCCCGTGCCCAGGCGTATGGATGGGGCATCGGGCGTGGCCACGAGCAGGCCGGGGGCTTCGGTGGAAAACACCGCGGTTCCGCCCCGCTGCAGCGGCGTGGGGGAGTGAAGGAAAAACGAAGCTCTTCTGCCGCCATCGACGGAGGTGAAGGCATCGAATACCAGGAAGTAAGGATTCGCCACATTCGCCGATCCCGAAGATTTGATGAATATAAAATGCCGCCGATGCCGGACGCCAAGAGAGCGATAGCCTTCGTGCTCCGCCGAAAAGTAGTCCAATCCCGCCCGGCTGTTCCATATAGGTTTCTGGCCTGCGGCAATCTTACGGTCGAGGTTCGCTTCGTCTATCACCAGCATATTGTGCGCCCTGGACGTTTTGTACCACGGCCTGTGGAGCGGGTCGTCGTAGCTGACGCCGAGCCCGGCGTCCACGGCCAGAGCAGTCCCATATGCGAAGAGTTCGAAGCTGAGGATGTCGGGGTGTGAATGCCCTCCGCCATATTCACCGTAGTTGATGACCAGATATGGGCTCTCGCGGGTCCAGTCCTGGCGCATGACCGCGAAACCCGACGGTCTGAAATCTATTGACGTTTTGGATGGCGGCTCAACCTGGTCGTCGATATTGGCGCCGAGGAGGTTTTTGGCCACCCAAAGCAAGTCCGGGCGATTGAAGGCACGACCTCCATCGATAAGAATGTCGCGGTTGAAACGGCCGCGGCCGCCGTCGTTCACGGCAGGCTGGGTGCCCAGGGGACTGATCAGGTACATCCAGTGGTTCAGCGTGCGTTCAAGCGGCGGGCGCAGGGCGGCCGCCCGGTCTTCGTTGCCTCCGAAGCGCTCGAGAAGAAAGGCCAGATTCCTTGGGTCGCGATAGACGATGTTGGAATAGCTGGACGGGCAGCGCTCGGAATGACAGCCGTCTTCGTAGAAGTCTCTCTTGAGGTGCTCGTCAATCCGGTAAACGCCCTGCGAGACCCACCGTTCCGCCTCCCTGAACTCAGGCAGGTTGATGCCCAGTTCGGCCAGGGCGTAGGATCCCATCACCTGCCAGTTGCCCGACCGGTATCCCTGTTTTTCCAGCTCGTACAGCCAGCGCGCGGAACCCAGATAGTTTTTAAGCATCCGCTCGTGAGTCCGTACGGAAAGCCGGCCGCGGTTCAGTTTGTAGAATTCCAGGAAGACGCGGTTCCTGCGTGACCCGAGCCCGAGTTCATACCAGATCGGACTCAGGTGCGCGTAGGCGCCCACGACGTCGTCCCTCTGTTCGTACCACTGATTGAAGAGCTTGTCGAAAACATCGAGATATTTCGGGTCACGCGTGCCAAGGTACGCCCACAACAGGGGCCCGGACCAACCCCAGTAATGAAATCCGTATTTCCCGCTCCTGCCGTAATCCGCGTTGAAATCCACAACCGGTCCGTGCTGTATGGTGACGCCGCCCCATCCGGTGATGTTGTGGGCAGCCACGCGTTCCGCCGCCGCCGTATAGTTTCTGGTGCTGAAGTACTCGTATGCCTGGTCGATGGTGTGGTACGGGATGCCGACGTTGATATAGTCGAATCCGGATCGGGCGTCCCAGTACGCCCCCCACGCCCTGTAGGCGGCGGCGTAGTCCCCCTGGTCCACGGCGCGTTTGACTTCCTCGAGCCCGGCGCGGCCCAGATCCATCGAGGCAAAGAGATCGGGATCGCTGATATGCTTGATCTGTTCGTTCAAGTAGACGGGATCCTCGCGGAGATCCGTATTCGCCTCTCCGAAGGCCGCCGCAAACAGAACGAAGTCAGGAAATCCGACCCGCCCGTTGAGATCCAGATCATACCTGTCGTCAAAGCCGTCATCGGACCGGGACGTACCGAAGTTGCGGACAAAGGCGACGAAATCCTCGAATCCCACGTGGCCGTCGCCGTTGAAGTCCCCGGGCACGCCCGGCCAGGCGGTGGAGTACGTCAGAATGACGGCCAGAAACGGTCCGGAGTACCTTTTGATCAGGACTTGTGGGGGCATGTTGTACTTCGGAGGAAAGACAAGCAGGAATTTAACCTTAATCCGAAGATAAATT
>JAAXHE010000188.1:955-2802 GCA_012271065.1 Candidatus Latescibacterota bacterium | reverse complement strand
CTGGCGCGAGCGCAGGAACGCATCGCGAGCCGGGAGTCGGATATCGAACTGGAGCAGGCGGTGGCGTCCCTGCGGCGGGCCCAGGTCCGCGTAACCGTGGCGCGGCGGCGCCGCTCTGCCCCGCACCGCTCGCTGGCGCGGCAGTCCCAGCAGTAGCTTCAGCCCGCCGGCGAGGAGCCGTTGGTCAAAGGACCACCTTCGGTGAGGTAGTAGGTCATCGACTGGAGGGCCAGCACCGGGTCGATGTTGCGCACCCGGATACCGTCTGGAACTTGGGCGTTTATGGGCGCGTAATTCAGGATCGCTCGCACGCCGCAGCCCACCAACTGGTCAATCACGGTCTGGGTGTGCGCGCTGGGAACGGCGACGATTGCGATGCTGATGTCCCGGTCGGCGACCGTCTGCGCCATCTCGACCATCGGTTGAACGGATACGCCGCCGACCTCACGGCCCACGTTGGCCAGGTTGTTGTCGAACGCCGCCACGAGGTGGAACCCGTCGGGATTGAAACCGGGGTAGTTCAGGATGGCGTTCCCCAGCCGGCCCACGCCGACGACGGCCACGTTCCATTCCGAGTTCAGGCCCAGGATCTGTTTGAGTTCCCGCAACAGGTCGCGTACGACGTAGCCTCGGCCCTGCTTCCCGAACCTGCCGAAATACGATAGATCCTTGCGAATCTGGGCCGGAGTAACCTGCAACTGCTCGCCCAGCTGTTGAGAATTGGTCACCTCGTCGCCCGAGTCCAGCAATTGCGAGAGGATACGAACGTATTGAGGCAACCTGGAAATGACCACCTCGGGGACTTCACCGGGGGGTATGGCCGTCATAGGACTGGTCCCTGGTCCGCCTGAAAGGGGTGACATGCGCTCGTGTTGTGTTTTATTTCCAGTAGCTGAAATATTCTCAGCGGATTTACGTAAGCCGGGAACATACGATAAATTGTTTATATGCCATTGGGCGTTCAATCATAATCTATCCCTACACCTATTCATCGTCAATACCGCCGCCTGCGGGTGCGAATGATCGTTGGACGCCCGTGTTTGTCGCTGCCGGCCGCAGGCTTCTCGCAAATCTCAAACTCGGGCGACGGTCAAGTTACACCCAGCCGCCATTTTCACAACGCTCCCCTCTGGGCATCGATCCATGCACGTCGCCGTGGCCCACATAAGTCTCCGCGTGCCCGAAAGTCGCAGCCTGAAGACGCGAAGGCAAGCTGCTCAGAGCCTGATATCGCGGATTCGGGCCCGTTTCAACGTTTCGGTCGCCCAGGATGCCGGAGCCGACGGGAATGCGTGGCAGAGCGTGACCCTTGCCGTGTCCTGCGTTGGCGCCAGCGCCGATCAGACCAGGTCGCTGATCGACGACGTGGTGGAATTCGTGAGCGAGGTCCGCCCTGACCTGGAGATCCTGGATCACCAGATCGAAGTGATAAGCGGGTTCTGAGGACAAAAAACGCCCGGATTTCCGCATCACGCGGACAATCCGGGCGGCGATTGCAAATTCGAGCTACATCCGATCGTTGATTGCCGCCATGAGGTCCTGCAGGTCCGGGAACAGGTGGGCATCAGGAGTGTGCTTGTGTTCGCCCACCAATTCTCCGTCGATCAGGATGTCAAACTTTCCGTGTTCTCCGGGAGTTAGTTTGAACGTCGATATGTTGTCGCCGGTGCGGGTCAATGCTTCACTGGCCATCCAGGCCGCGCGGCCGGCGTGTCCTCAATCCCAACAGTAAACGATTTCGATTTCCATGCGCTTGACGTCGGGCCGTTGAGCCATAGTTTCCCTCCCTTGCGTTCGCCGTGTTCGGTACGCCCGTTGCGGCGGATAATAGGCCAATCCTCCGGGCA
>JAAXHE010000188.1:0-896 GCA_012271065.1 Candidatus Latescibacterota bacterium | reverse complement strand
GTGAACAGCCGTTTTGGCTCGCGCGCTGCGTTGAACAATTTGCGCCCCTGTGCCAGCGGCACCAGTTCGTCGTCCGTTCCGTGAAGTATCAGCAATGGACAGTCGATGCGGTCCACGAGAGCCGCTGAATTGTAGCGATTACCGATCAGCCGTCCCGACCAGGTCAGGGCAGGATAGAACAGCCGACCCATGTCGCGCAGGGAGGCGAAGGGCGCGACCAGGGCCATGGCCAGCGGGGACCAGGTTTCGGCGGCCAACCGTATCGACACGGCGGCGCCCATGGATATTCCCATGAACAGGGTGTGGCTCTGATCCGCTCCGTACGTACGCCGCATGTGATCCAAAGCGGCCCGGGCATCCGCGGCGGTGTTGCGCACCGTCGCTTTTCCCCGGCTGTTTCCGAATCCACCGTAATCGAACCCGAAAATATTTGCGCCGGTGTGTTTCCGGACCGCAGCAAACTCGCCAACCCGCAGGCTCAAATTCCCGCCCGCCCCGCCGAACCACATCCAGGTCAGGTCAGCGCGACGGTCCCCGGGGACAAACCAGCACTGCAACCGGTGGCCGCGTTCCGACTGACACCACGTCTCTTCGAATTCCAATCCCAGGTCCGTCGGCTGGGCCTCGCATACCGGCTGGGGTTGAAAGAGCAACCGGCGTTCCATGATGTCCATGAACATGGTTCAACATCCCTGCGAACGAAATGTTAACCGACCCGGCACCAAAGCGATACACGCCACAATTAACGATGCCTCTCAGTTACACAATAAAATATACGAGGCACGGACTGACGGTGGACTTTGAAGCGGAAAACCAGCCCGACGTGACCGGAGACTGTTGATATTGTCAGCCGACCAACTAATCGTCGCTCAGGCTGTCGGCCAGTATTTCCAGCA
>JAAXHE010000356.1 GCA_012271065.1 Candidatus Latescibacterota bacterium | reverse complement strand
TGGGCTCGCGCCTCGCTTACCAACAGTGCCATGGAGCGCAGCGGTTGTCCGGAATTTTCCATGGAGAAGATAACGCCTTGACGAGCAGCCTCACGCACCAGCGGAACGATTCGTCCGGCCGCCTCCGCGACGTCCGCCCGTTCCTCCCATGCTATGTCGGACGTCCCGGGATCCACTGTGCGCAGGTGGGGCGAACCGCCGCCAACCAGGCGGGCCGCTTCCAGTTGCGATTGGTACAGGGCGCCTTGGGGATCGATCTCGGTGGTGAGACAGGGCAGCGCGACGGCCAGGTCAAAGGTCAGTTCCGGGAACCGTACCACGACATCCGCGAGCGCAGTCAAGTTCGGCCGCCAATCCTGACCCTCGCCAGACTCGGCGGCGCCGAGACAGGTTTGCCGCAGTTCTATGTGGCGTGCGCCGTGGTCTTGCGCGGTGGAGATAAGATCACTGAGGTCGATGTCGTCAAGCTGGTTTCGCCACGAATTGGTTATCGCCCCGTAAATCATCGCAGACCTCCTGCCGCTGGACGGCATAGTATCGCCGGAAACTATACCGCAGCACGGACGGACGCTCAACTGCGCTATGCTAGAATTGCGTCATACGTTCCAAACGAGGAGACTCCCAATGACCAAACTATACAGTGAACGATGCACCGCCTGCCGCCGCGACTCCCCCCACGTCACGGAAACTGAAGTCGCGGAGTTGCTTCCGGTCGTAGGCGATTGGTCCTTGATTGACGAGTCGGGTATCCCGAAGCTGGACCGGCAGTTCCGGTTCCAGAATTTCGTGGAGGCGCTGGATTTCACCAATGCCCTGGGCGAGCTGGCGGAATCTGAAGGCCACCACCCCAGGCTGACCACCGAATGGGGGCGGGTAAGCGTGACCTGGTGGACGCACAAGATCCGCAACCTCCATCGCAACGATTTCATCATGGCCGCGAAAACGGACCAGCTCTACGCGGAGCGTGCGCCGGCCCAAGACTGACCGGGCGTTCGAAGCACCGTGGAGGCAATGAACCGGGAAGTGCGCTGGCGCTATCGCTTCAGGAACTTCTCCCGCGCGTACATTCTCCTCAGCGAAGCCGCGGAGCGCGAGACGGCAGAGCTGAACCAGTTGGAACGGGAGGGAGTGATCCAACGCTTCGGATACACATTTGAATTGGCTTGGAACACCCTGAAGGACAGACTGGAATACGCTGGGATCGCGCTTACGGAGGTCACCCCGCGCAACGTGATTCGACAGGCGTTCGCGGCCAGGTTGATCGCCGACGCTGAAACGTGGACGGACATGCTGGTGGA
>JAAXHE010000050.1 GCA_012271065.1 Candidatus Latescibacterota bacterium | reverse complement strand
CGGACCTCGAAGGAGAAGGTGGCGCAGGGCAGCGGCTTTTACCGGGTGCTGGATACAGACGGTGATGATCGGTTCGACCAGGTGAAGCTGTTGAAACAATTGGAGGCCGTGGACAACGCGAATGGGCATGGCGAGCACGGGCCCCACGCCCCGGTGCTCGGCCCCGACGGTCTCATCTATCTGGTTGCGGGCAACGGCACCAAGGTGCCGGAAGGGTTGGCGCCAACCTCTCCATTCCGGAATTGGGCCAACGATCTGCTTATTCCGCCCGAACCGGGATTCGTGCCGGCCGGATGGGTTGCCCGGACCGACGAAACGGGTTCGGTCTGGGAGTTGATTGCCGGTGGTTTCCGGAACCCCTACGACTTGGCATTCAACGCCGAGGGCGAGCTGTTCACCTACGATGCGGACAGTGAAGCAGGCATCGGCACGCCCTGGTACCGCCCCACCCGCATCAACCAGGTCGTTTCCGGAGCGGAATTTGGCTGGCGTTACGACACCGGACGTTGGACACCTTACGGCAAGTGGCCTGAACACTACCCCGACAGTGTCGGCAGCGTGGTCGACGTCGGGTACGGGTCGCCGACCGGCCTGATTTTCGGAACCGGCACTCGTTTTCCCGCCCGGTATCAGCGGGCGTTGTTCGCCTGTGATTGGGCGTCGGGGAAGATCTTTTCCGTTCACCTGAAGCCGGAGGGGGCGGGTTATACGGCGGCCTTCGAGCCGTTCCTGACGGGAAGCGCCGTGCCCGTGACCGACATCGTGGTCAACCGGGACGGACACCTGTATTTCACGGTGGGGGGGAGGGAGGCCAAGTCGGGTCTTTTCCGAATCCGCTACCGGGGAGGCGAAGTCACCGATCCGGCCAGTCCGGTCGACCATCCCGCAGCCGAGCGGGCACGTGGAATCCGAAGGCGCTTGGAACAGTTCCATGGTCGAGAAGACGTGCGCGCGGTGGCGGAATCGTGGCCTCACCTGGCCAGCCCGGATCGCACGCTTCGCTATGCGGCGCGTGTCGCCATCGAGCGTCAGGACCTTGCAGAATGGCAGGATCGCGCGCTGCGCGAGAACGACCCTGTCGCGTCGATCCAGGCCATGCTGGCTCTCGCGCGAACCGGCCGGGCCGAGTTGCAGGAAACGGTCTTGGGGAGGCTCGGCCGGATCCCCCTGGAGCAACTTCCCGAGGATCAACTTCTGGAGGCGCTGCGCGCTTACAGCTTGGCGTTTATCCGGATGGGCGGCCCGCGCAAGCCATTGGGCCGACAGGCCGCTGCACGGCTTGGTCGGCTCTTCCCCTCCTCCAGCCGCAGATTGAATCAGGAGCTTTGCCGGCTGCTCGTCTACTTGGAGGATCCGGGTGTCATCGCCAAGTCATTGAGAATGATCGACTCCGGCGGGCGACAGGACAGGCTGTTCTATTTCGCAGCGTTGAGCCATCTTGGAAAGGGATGGACACTGCCGCAGCGCCAAATCTACTTTCGTGCCCTGAATTCGTCCCAGGGAGAGTATCTTCGTGCCGAGAAAGCATTCGGGCGAAAAGGTCTCAACAGCCGTTTCATCTACACGCTTCAGAACCTGCGGCAATCGGCTGTTGAAACCCTCAGCGACGAGGAACGGACGGCACTGGAGGAGGTCATCGAAGACCAGCGGGCCCTGACCGCGGCTGACGAGGAACCGGTCCGTGGATTCGTGCGAACTTGGATGGTTGCCGACTTTCTGCCCCTGCTCAAGCAGGTGGCAAGGGGCCGCTCCTACGAGAACGGCAAGTCTGCCTACGAGGCGGCGGAATGCGCCCAGTGTCATCGATTTGATGACCAGGGAGGCACGACGGGGCCGGACATCACCACCGTCGGAAGTCGTTTCGATACGCAGTACTTGTTGGAGGCACTTCTCGATCCCTCCAAGGTGGTCGCCGATCGCTTCTTCAACGAGTCGATTCAGATGGAAGATGGCCGTATTCATGTTGGCCGGGTCGTTTACGACGATGGAAAACTGCTGCGGGTTCGCGCAAATCCGTTCACCCAAAAGGTCACCCAAGTTGCCTCGGACCGGATCAAGTCCCGCACGGTTTCGAGAATTTCAGAGATGCCGGAAGGACTGCTCGATACCTTTACCGAGGAAGAGGTTCTGGATCTGATCGCGTACATGAGGTCGGGCGGAAATCCGAAAGATCCGGCGTTCAATTCTCTTCAGCGAGGAAACGAAGAGCCATGATTCGAACCCTGAAACTTCTATTTTTTGGCGCCGGTCTGGCGGTGGCTCCAGGATGTGCGGCGCCGTCGGACGACTCGCCTCCCGCTGGATTCACCAGGCTGTTCAATGGCCATGATCTGACCGGTTGGAAAGATGACGGCAGCGGACACTGGCGGGCCGAGGACGGCATGATCGTTTACGATGGCGGAGGCTGGCAGCCGGCCCCGAATACGGTGTTCGAGCGCAATTTGCGAACGGAAAAGGAATACGGCGATTTCATACTGCTCATCGACTGGAAGATCCAGAAAGACGGGAACAGCGGCATCTATCTGCGTGGCGAGCTGCAAGTGGAGATCTGGGACAGAACGGCGGAGGTGTACTCATCTCCCCACGGGTCGGGTGGAATCGTCGGTTACACCGTCCCGGGACGCATCCCGCTACGGACTGTCGACCGTCCGTTGGGAGAGTGGAACCACTTCGAGATTCGCGTCGAGAATGAAACCGTCACCGTCCATCTCAATGACCAGCTCGTGATCGACAGACATGCGGCCGAGTTCAAGCGGTCCGAAGGGCCCATCGTGCTCCAGCACCATGGTTGGCCCCTGTGGTTCAAGAATGTATACGTCAAAGAGTTGGCCGAGAATTGACGAAGGCCGAAGCCGGACCGGAGACACTCCAATGAACCCCGTTGCCTCAAATAAAAATCTTCCCGAAAGGGCATTCGTTGCCTCATAAATAATTCTTCCCGAAGGAAGTCCCCGATTCGGCGCTCTCGAAGGCGACTGGGGGGGGCCTGCCCACCCCCGTCCGGGGTCGGTTCTCG
>JAAXHE010000022.1 GCA_012271065.1 Candidatus Latescibacterota bacterium | reverse complement strand
CTCATGAGACGCTGCGGGCCGGGCACCACTCTGGAGGGGGGTGAAATGAATCCGCGAACCGGCCTGCTGGCTCTGTTGCTTGTCACGGGTTCCGCTGCCGCCGTGGAACCTGCCGGCCATGAAGGGTTTCTATCGGCATTGGAATGGCGGTTCGTGGGGCCATACCGCGGCGGCCGTGTCCTCGCGGTGGCGGGCGCTGCCGACGACCCGCTCGTCTACTATTTCGGCGCGGCGCACGGCGGAGTCTGGAAGACGACCGATGCCGGCCTGAATTGGCGAAACGTATCGGACCGGTTCCTCGAGTTCCCGGCGGTAGGCGCCCTGGATGTATCGCTGTCGAATCCCGACGTGATCTTCGCCGGAACGGGTGAAGGCGTTCCACGACAGTTCATTTCGCCCGGAAACGGGGTATACAGATCCGCCGATGCAGGAAACACCTGGACTCACGTCGGCCTCGAGGATACCCGGCACATCGCGCGCCTGCGCATTCATCCAACCGATCCCGATATCGTCTTCGTGGCGGCGATGGGCGACATGTTCGGCCCCAATCCGGAGCGTGGCATCTACCGGACCACGGATGGCGGCGCGTCCTGGCAGCGCGTTCTGTACAAGGGCGAAACAACGGGCGGCGTGGATGTTTCGATCGATGCGGCGAATCCCGAGGTAATCCTCGCGTCGATGAACCACCACGTATCCTACCCGTGGGACGAGGAAAGCGGCGGCCCGACGAGCGGTCTTTTCAGGAGCACGGACGGCGGGGATACCTGGGCCGACATCACGCGAAATCCCGGCATGCCGAAAGGCCTGGTAGGGAAGATCGGCGTTGCGATCTCACCGGCCCGATCGAGCCGGGTCTATGCGTTCATGGAGGCTGACCTGGGCGAAGGCGGAATCTATCGTTCCGACGATGGCGGCTCCACCTGGCAGCGGACCTACACAGACCCCGGCAAGTTGGAAATCCCCAATTCATACAACCACATTACCGCAGACACCCGGGATGCCGATGTCGTCTACATCCAGCCGATCACCGGTCTGCACAAGTCGACGGATGCCGGCCGAACCTTCGAGCCCGTTCCGATGCAGAACTGGGATCCGCATGCGCTATGGATCGATCCGAAAGACTCTCGCCGACTCATCGAAGGCGGAGACGGTGGAGCCTCGGTCAGCCTGAATGGCGGCGAGTCCTGGTCGAGCCTCACGAATCAGCCGACCGCGGATCTCCTGAGCCTGGCGGTGGACGACCAGGAACCCTACTGGGTTTACGCCGCGCAGAACGACAACAGCCACATCGCCATTCCAAGCCGAACCGACGACGCGTCCATAGCCTGGCCCCACTACGTGCCCCTTCCGGTCGGGGAAGGCGGGCATACGGCGGTCACTCCCGACGGCAGCGTCGTCTATGCGAACGACAGGTCGAGAACGGTTCGTTACGACCGGGCCTCAGGGCAGGCTCCCCAGATCAGCGTCTGGCCCGAATGGGTATTCGGAACGCCGGTCAAGGACATCAGGTACCGCTTCTACTATTCCTTTCCGATACTCCTGTCGGTGCACGAACCCAAAGCACTCTATACGGCCGCCCAATTCGTTTTCAGGTCCACCGACGAAGGCCGGTCCTGGGAGCAGATGGGTGGGGACCTGACGCGAAATCGACGGGAGGTCATGGGAGAAAACTCCGGCGGGCCGATCAGTTCCAATGCGTCCTCGCTCTTTCACACCAGCGTCGTCCGCACCCTTGCCGAGTCTCCCCTCATCCCGGGCGAACTGTGGGCCGGTACCGACGACAGCAACGTGCAGGTTTCCAGGGACGGTGGCCGAACCTGGTTGAACTTGTCGCCTCCGGATCTTCCGGAGTGGACCACCATCACGTCCATCGACGTGTCACCGCACCAGCCTGGCCGGGTCTACGTCGCCGGCGAACGCCACCGGGTCAGTGACCGCGCGCCCTATCTCTACAAGACCGGGGACTACGGAAAATCCTGGCGGCGCATCACGGACGGCATCCGTGAAAACGACTTTACGTGGGTTGTCCGCGAGGACCCGGTACGGGCGGGCCTCCTCTATGCCGGAACGGAAACCGGCGCGTACATCTCCTTCGATGACGGTGCGGCCTGGCGATCCCTGCAGGGCAACCTGCCTCCGGCGATGGTCATGCACATGCTGGTCAAGGACGATGACCTGGTAGTCGCAACCCATGGGCGGGGAATCTGGATACTGGACAACATCTCTTCCCTGCGAGCCGTCACCCCCGAGCTCGCGGCAGCCCCGGTGCATCTGTTCGAAGTGGTCCCCGCGGTTCGCCGGCTGATGGGCGGGCGTGGCTGGACAAAGCTCGACGGCGGGGCGAAAAACCCGCCGGACGGGGTAATCGTGGAATATTACCTGGCCCGGGCCGCCGAACATCCGGCGACGATCACGATCATGGAGGCCGATGGCGCGCTTGTCCGGGAGTTTTCCGGAAGCTCGGGGGATGCCGCCGGCCCGTCCGCAAACCAGGGCATGAACCGCTTCGCCTGGGACATGCGATATCCGGGCACCGCCATGCCTCCGCCGAGCGGGCCGCTCGATGGATTCATGAGCGTCGACTACTCGCCGCCCGCAGCGCCGCTCGCGCCGCCCGGACAGTACCGGGTTCGACTCCGGGTTGACGGCCAGGAAGTTGAACGGCCTTTCGAAATTCTCAGGGATCCAAGGGTCAAGGCCAGCGACGACGATCTCAGGGCCCAGTTCGACTTGATGATCGATATCCGGGATCGATTTACGGAAGTGGCCGACACCGTGCTCGAGATCAGGGATGTCCGGGCCGCGCTCGAAAAGCGCCGCGGAACGGTGCGGGATCATGCCGGGCTGGAGGTCGACGCGATTCTTGAGGAGCTGCGCCGGATCGAGGGCGTTCTGATGATCTGGATGGGCTCCGATGCCCACCCGATGATGTGGAGCGCGCCGGGGCTCACCGAAAAGCTGAGTTCGCTCTCCGGCGCCGTCATCAGCGGCGACGCCAGGCCCACGGAATCGATGTACAGGGTATTCGCGGATATATCGGAACGGTTCGAACAACAGCGAAGCCGCCTGAACCGGATCATCGAGCGGGAACTCGCGCCGGCGGGGGCGCGTGAAGGAACGAGGTAAATCCCTCACCGGCAAGCAGACACGCAAGCCCCATCATGACGAAACGAAGACTCAGGGTCCCGCACACGCTGGTCATACTTTTCTCGATGGTGGTGCTGGCCCAGGTTCTCACCTACCTGATCCCGGCGGGGTCCTTCGATCGCATCGAGAACGAGGCCGGCCGCCCGCAGGTGGTGCCGGGCAGCTTCCACCTGACGCCGGACGCCGCGCCGGTATCGCCCTTCGCAGCCCTGACCGCCATTCCCAAGGGCTTCAGCGGCGCCCACGAGATCATCTTTTTCGTATTCATCATCGGCGGCCTGTTTGCGGTGCTCCGTGCCACGGGTTCGCTCGAGGCCGGGATGGCGGCACTGTTGCGGCGCTGGGGAAATCGGCCATTCTGGCTGGTGGCTGGCGGCACGACCCTGTTTGCGTTCGGGTCGGCCACCGTCGGTTTCGGTGAAGAATACTATCCCTTCGTGCCGATTCTGGTGAGCCTGTGCATCGCCCTGGGCTACGACAGGCTGACAGCCATCGGCATCATCATGATCGGCTACGGAGCCGGATTCGGCGTCGCGCTCATCAACCCGTTCACGACGTTGATCGCTCAGGATATTGCCGGCCTGGAGCCCGCATCGGGTCTCTGGTATCGGCTGGCGCTGTTCTTCGTCTTCGTGCCCATCGGCATACATCACGTCTGGTCCTACGCGAAGAAGATCGAGCGGGATCCGTCACGCAGTCTCGTGGCCGATGTGAGCGTTCCGGACGGAGCGGCGATTCCGGCGGATCAGGACACCTCGGCGCTCGGCAAACTGCCTCCCATGACTGTCGAACAAAAGGCCATCATGGCCGCCCTGGGTGTTGCGATGGTGCTGCTCATCTACGGCATGAGCGTGTGGAAATGGGGCCTGTTCGAGATGCAGGGGCTGTTTGCCGGGCTGACACTGATGGTCGCCGTCATCGCCCGCATGAGCCCGGACCGGACGGCGGTGGAGTTCAGCAGGGGCGCGGGCAGCCTGACGAGCGTGGCCCTGCTGATTGGCGTCGCGCGCGCCATTCAGGTGGTTCTCGACGAAGGCGGTGTCGTGGACACGATGGTCTACGGCATCAGCATTCCCATCCGGGAGCTTCCGGGGGCCGTCTCCGCGGTCGGAATGTTTTTCGTGCAGTCCCTTGCCAACTTCTTCATACCGTCGGGCAGCGGCCAGGCCTATGTCACGATGCCCATCATGGCGCCACTGGCGGACATCGTCGGCGTGAGCAGACAGGTAGCCGTGCTGGCTTTTCAGTTCGGGGACGGATTCAGCAACATTCTGATTCCGACGCAGTACGTGCTTGTCGGCATTCTGGCGATGGCCGGAGTGCCCTATGACCGCTGGTTGCGATTCATCTGGCCATTCATGGTCAAGATCGTGATTGCCGGTTCGCTTGCGCTGATCGTGGCGGTACTGATCGGATACGACTGAGCGTCCGATCGGCCGAAACCGACGGTGGGCGGCCGCTCAGTCGATGGGGTAGCGATCGAGCAGCGGCCCGAGCGCTTTCTTCAACGGCGCAAGGTGCGCTTCATAGTGCCGCCACTGTTCCAGCCCCTCGGTGTACACGGGCCTCCGGACCTGCTCTGAACTCGGAGTGCGCACCGCGCGTTCCGTCTCGTGAAAGCGCAGGCACTGTGGCTCGAACTCGAGCCCGCAATGCTCGAGCAGGCGACGGATCTCGAACTCGGTGTTGTTGACCATATCCTCGTATTGAACCCGGTACACGCGGCCGGGAAGCACCTCGTCCCAGTGATCCATGAGCTTGATGTAGTCGCGGTAGTAATAGCCGATGCCGGCCAGGTCGTAGGTGAACGTCTGCCCACTGGCGAAGAGCTGTTTGAAACCCGAGAAACACGCGCCCATCGGATGGCGCCGGGCGTCAATGATCCTGGCGTTCGGAAGGATCAGGTGAATGAGGCCGATGTGGCGAAAGTTGTTCGGCATCTTGTCGATGAAACGGGGCGTTCCGGTTCGCTGCACACGGGTCGTTTCGAGATAACTTTCCCCAAGTTCCCGGAACTTTTCCGGCGGCAGATCGGCAAGAATCTCCGGGTACTTTCCCGCCGGGTTCTCGCGCGAAGCGGCAGCGAGTCTCCTGGAAATTGCAATGATGTCGGGTAGTTCGGACGTCCCTTCCACCTGCGAATGGCTGGCCAGTATCTGTTCGACAAGTGTCGAACCGGAGCGTGGCAGGCCGACCACGAAGATCGGGTCTGCCGCTGTGCAGCCGTGATTCCTCCGCGCCCGAAAAAAGCCGGCGTCGAGGCTCCTGATCTGGCGGGCGGTGTCCATGATGTTGATTTTCGTGTTGTGGCGATGGCCCTGGGCGCGGATTCGGTTGCCTTGCTCGTAGAACCGAAACGACCGGCCGAACTCTTCGCGGTCTTCAAATGCCTTGCCGAGCGCAAATGCGAGGTGACCCTGATCGTCGGGGTCGCCGGTTTCCGGCTGAAACCGTTCGCGCATTTCCGCGATGTCTTCCTCGGTGAATTCAAAAGTCTTGAGGTTTGCCAGGCTCCAGTAAACTTCGCCGTTGTTCGGGGTCAGCGCGATGGCCTTGCGATAGGCCCTGACGGCATCGTCCACCCTGCCCACCGTCTTCAGCGTGTGGCCGTAAAACATCTGCGCGCTACCGTGGCCAGGATACGATTCGAACAGTGATTCGTAGATCTCGAGCGCGGGGAGATGATCGCCCTTGCGTGCAAGTACCGCTCCCTTGAGTATCAGGTAGGCCGGGTTCCTGGGTTCCGAGGTCAACAGTCCGTCGACTTCGGCCAGGGATCGTTCGAGCTCGTTGCGGCGCATGAGCAGGCTGGCGTATCCGTGACGTGCAAGACGGAAGTCGGGCGCCAGTTCGAGGCAGCGCTCGAGAAGGTTTTGAGCGTCCTCCAGGTGACCCGTCCTGATGCCGATTTCAGCCAGCATGCGTATCGCGTTCACGTCGACCGGGTCGCGTTTCAGCACGTCTCGAACCAGGCGCTCAGCCTTTCCCACCCGGTTCCCGTGCAGGTGACCGGCGGCCTCGATCAGTTCGGGATGCCGCGTGGATGCCCCCAGGTGCTTCTCGTACGCTTTCCGGCTTTCCTCTTCGTCACCGGCGGCGCTGAGTTGATCGCCGAGGGTACGCCAGGCGCCGGCGTGCTTCGGATTCAGGCCAACGGCCCGGCGCAGGCAATCGATCGCCTCCTGTCCCCGCCCGGCGGCGCCCAGGCAGAGCCCCAGTTCATGCAACAGGCCCACCGAGTCCCCGTTTTGCCGGGCCAGCGGTTCCAGAACGGCCAAACCCTTTTTTGGCTGCCCCTGCAGGCGGTAGGCGGCGCCGAGAATTCTCCCGGCAGGTTCCACGTTCGGATGGACCCTGAGGATTTCCCTGGCCTGCCGTTCAGCCATGCGCGGATCAATGTGCAACAGGCGGGCCGCATGTTCCAGCGCGGTCCGCAGATCGCCGCCGGGATTCGGGGCTGTTGAAATCATGGTCTTCACTGGCGTTTTTCCCGCGATGCCCTTGACATCATATTGTGTGGGAATGCAGTATGGTATTCCAAATCGAATAACAGCAAATTGGATGAGGGAGGAACCCACATAACCTGGTTGTTTTGCCAATTGCATCGAGAGTTTGATCGGCCTGATCAAGGGGGGGAACACGATGGCCAAACACAAATCGCAACCTGAGACCTGTTCCGGAAAACGCTTTGCCATGACGCCGATGGCAGTCGCCGTGGTTGCGGCAATGAGTCCGGGACTGACGGCGCTGGCCCAGGAAACAGTGCTGGAGGAAATCATCGTAACGGCACAGAAGCGCACCGAGAATCTCCAGGACGTACCTGTTTCCGTGCAGGTGCTGGGGAATCAGCAGATCGAAGATCTGAATCTCGATGGTTTCCAGGACTTTGTTCTGTTTCTGCCGACCATTTCGTTCATCCACGACCGCCCCGGCATATCGCAGGTTTATATGCGCGGAATAGCCAGCGGCGGGGACGGCAATCACTCCGCTTCGATGCCGAGTGTCGGGGTTTATCTCGACGAACAACCGATCACGACGATCAATCACCTTCTCGACATGCACATCTATGACGTCGCGCGCATCGAATCTCTGGCAGGGCCCCAGGGAACGTTCTTCGGCGCCAGCAGCCAGGCCGGCACGCTGCGCATCATTACCAACAAGCCCGAAGTCGGCGAATTCGATGCCGGCGTCGACCTGGGCGTGCATTCCGTAAACAAGGGCGATATCGGCTATACGCTCGAGGGATTTGCCAATATACCGGTGTCTGAACGAGCCGCCATCCGCCTGGTGGGATGGCACAAGGAGACGGCCGGGTACGTCGACAACGTGCAGGGCACCATAGTTTTTCCCGGGCCCGAGGGGTTCTCCAGCGACAACTCGGAGTTGGTCGAGAAAGATTTCAACACCGCCAAGATCAGCGGAGCGCGCGCGATGCTGAAGGTGGACCTCAATGACAACTGGACTGCATCGCCCGGCATCATTTACCAGAAGCAGGACTCGCAGGGCGTCTGGCAGCACGACCCGGAGGATCTCGGCGACCTGAAGATACAGCGGCACTGGCCCGATACCTATGAAGATGACTGGTACCAGGCCTCATTGACCCTCGATGGCGACATCGGCGACCTCAATGTGGTTTATGCGGGAACCTACCTGCACCGTGATGCCGAACGGTCGGAAGATTACATCGGCTACGCGCAGTATCTGCAGAACTACTATTACAGCTACTACCAGAACAACTCGACCGGCTGCTATCACCACTCGTCGAATTCCGACTACACGACTTATGAGTGCACCGACCCGAATCAGTTCATCTCCCGTGACGAGTACTTCAAGCGCACGAGCCACGAGCTTCGCGTGCAGTCATCGGCGGAAGGGAGATTGCGCTGGACGGCGGGGCTGTTCTATCAGCGTCAGGAGCACGATTTCGACCTGCGCTGGAACGTCCCGGGCATGGACCCGCTGGGCAGTATCATCTGGCCGGTAAGCCCGCCGTCGCTGGTCCCGAACGACCTGGTCATCTGGCAGACCGACCAGAACCGCGTCGACCGCGACAAGGCGTTTTTCGGTGAAGTCGAGTACGACATTACCGACAGTCTGACCGTGGTCGGCGGTTACCGCCGCTTCTCGTTCAGGAACTCTCTGGTCGGATACAACGGTCATGCCAACCGCGGCTGCATAGTCGACGGCGTGATACAGGCCCCTTGTGCCGAAAAGGCCACGAACATCGACGATGTATCGAAAGGCAAGGGCAATACCTACAAGTTCAGCGTCAACTACCGCCTGGACGATGACAAGATGGTGTACTTCACGTATTCCGAGGGGTTCCGGGCCGGTGGGGTCAACCGGGCGAGGAGCGCGGGACAGTTCCTCCCGAAATACGACCCGGATTTTGTGGACAACTACGAAGTCGGCTGGAAAACCATGTGGCTGGACGGCCGCTTGCGTTTCAATGGGGCGGCCTACCTGATGAAATGGGACGATTTCCAGCTTTCCTACCACGACCTTGACGTCTCGATTCTCACGATCATCCAGAATGTCGGCAATGCACAGACAACCGGCGCCGAAATGGACCTGGTATTCGCTGCGACCGAAGACCTGACATTGACGTTTGCCGGCACGTACAACAGGGCCGAGTTGCGGGAGTCGTTCTGGACGAGTCTTGAAGACGAAATGGCCGGGGAGACCCCGACTGCCGAGAAAGGCGCGCAGATGCCGTTTATTCCCAAGATACAGTTGACCGCGACCGGTCGCCTGAACGTCAACTACGGTAATCGCCCCGGCCACGTTCAGGCTGCGTTGACGCATACCGACGATTCCTGGAGTCGGCTGGACGACTCTGGCCGGCGCGTGCAGAAGGCATACACGATCCTGAATCTCTCGACCGGGGTACAGGGTGACCACTGGTCGCTCGATCTGTTCCTGGACAACGTCACCGATGAGAGGGCGGTCATCACGCTCTACCATGAGAACTTTGCAGACCCTCTCGGCAATTTGTTCTGGGATACAATCTCCACCACCAACCGGCCACGCACGATCGGTTTGCGGTACGGATACAGGTTTCAGTAAGCGGGAAACTTTCGCCGTGGCGAAGCCTGCGAAAGGAGTTTAGCCCGACCCGCATTTGATCAGGTCGGTTCAGGGCGCAACGACGCCGCATGGCGCTCATTGGCTGATTCTTCGATGAGGCTGTCGGCGGCGGGTTCAGGCGGCGTATTCGTCGGTTGTGTACCGCTGCCGGCGCGGTCGAGCCACTGAATACAATCCAATACGTCGAATTCAGGGGGAACTGTTGATGATTGCCTGTGATAACTATCGCGTCTCCCAACC
>JAAXHE010000299.1 GCA_012271065.1 Candidatus Latescibacterota bacterium | reverse complement strand
AGCAGCACCGGGGAGTCGTTGGACACGGCCACAGCCCGGGACATGTATTCCTTCAGGTCCGCTTCGTCATAGACTATCTCCATGGCCCGGCCGCCCAGGACATAAGACGGCCGTACAACGATGGGATAACCGATTTCCTGCGCCTGGCTGATCGCATTCGGCAGGTTGCGCGCGGTCCGGTTGGGCGGCTGTTTCAGGCCTAATTCCTGCAACAACCGCTGGAACCGCTCGCGGTCTTCCGCCAGGTCTATCGAATCCGGACTGGTGCCGATAATCGGGGCGCCGGCGGCTTCCAGAGCGCGGGCCAACTTCAACGGCGTCTGGCCGCCGAATTGAACTATCACGCCCTGAGGCTGTTCCAGGTGAATAATTTCCAGCACGTCTTC
This sequence comes from Candidatus Latescibacterota bacterium, assembly GCA_012271065.1. The sequence goes on along the minus strand of JAAXHE010000299.1, from coordinate 1,767 downwards.
CAGCGTGAGCGGTTCAAAATAGAGCCGGTCGGATGTGTCGTAGTCCGTGGAGACGGTTTCCGGATTGCAATTCACCATGATGGATTCATGCCCGGCTTCACGCATGGCAAACGCGGCCTGGACGCAGCAGTAATCGAATTCTATCCCCTGCCCGATCCGGTTGGGACCGCCGCCCAGCACTATAATTTTTTTCCCGGAAGAGGGATTAGCCTCGCATTCCTCATCATAGGTCGAATACATGTACGCCGTGGTGGCGGGAAACTCCGCCGCACAGGAATCCACCCGCTTGAAGACGGGGCGGATATTCAGTCCATGCCGGCGTTGCCTGAGCCGGTCTTCACTGACGTTCAACAACCCGGCGAGGCGACTGTCCGAGAAGCCTTTTTGCTTCAAGCGGTACAGGCGGTCCCTGCCTATGTCCTCCAGGTCCGCTCCTGACAGGTGTCTTTCTTCGTCAATAAGGTCCTGAATTTGCGCCAGAAACCAGGGATCAATGCGGGACAGGGAGTGAACCCGGGCTAAATCCATACCGTGACGAAAGGCCTCGCCGACGTACAGCAGGCGTTCCGAGCCGGGGTTTTGCAATTCGTGGGTTATCTCCGGCAGGTTGTTTGCGCCGGCTTCATCGTAGAGGTCGATAAAACCGTCCACCCCGGTTTCCAGGCCGCGCAAGGCCTTTTGCAGGGATTCCTGGAACGTCCTGCCGATTGCCATCACCTCGCCCACCGATTTCATCTGGGTCGTCAGTTGCGGATTGGCCTGGGGAAACTTTTCAAACGTGAACCTTGGGATCTTCGTGACGATGTAGTCAATGGTCGGTTCGAACGAAGCCGGCGTTGCGCCGCCGGTAATTTCATTGTCCAGTTCATCCAGTGTGTAACCGACCGCCAGTTTCGCCGCAACCCGGGCAATCGGGAAGCCCGTTGCCTTGGAGGCCAGGGCGGATGAACGCGACACACGGGGGTTCATCTCGATGATGAGCAGCCGGCCGTTATCGGGATTGACGGCAAATTGCACGTTGGAACCACCCGTATCCACACCGATCTCGCGCAATACCGCAATAGATGCGTTACGCATCAACTGGAACTCCTTGTCCGTCAGGGTAAGCGCGGGGGCGACGGTGATCGAATCCCCGGTATGCACGCCCATGGCGTCAACATTCTCGATGGAACAGACGATGATGCAGTTATCCTTCCGGTCGCGCACGACTTCCATCTCAAATTCCTTCCAGCCCACTACGGATTGCTCCACCAGGATCTCGTGGGTGGGAGAGGCATCCAGCCCCCTCCCGCAGATCTCCATGAATTCCTCTTTATTCCAGGCGACGCCGCCGCCGCTTCCCCCCAGGGTAAACGAGGGCCGGATGATAATGGGGAAACCGATTTGACGCTGGATCTCGATTGCCATCTCCAGGTCATGGGCCAGGCCTGATTCGGGCATGGCCAGTCCTATTTTCTTCATGGCATCACGGAATTTTTCCCTGTCCTCCGCCTTGTCGATAGCCTGCTTGTCGGCGCCTATCATTTCCACGTCGAATTCCGCCAGGATGCCTGTCCGAGCCAGGTCAAGCGCACAGTTGAGACCGGTCTGCCCACCCATAGTCGGCAGCAGTGCGTCCGGGCGCTCTTTTTCAATAATTTTCGCAATGGTCTGCCAGCGCACCGGCTCGATATAGGTGGCGTCAGCCATATCCGGGTCGGTCATGATGGTTGCCGGGTTGGAATTTACCAGAATCACCCGGTAACCCTCCTCGCGCAGGGCCTTGCA
>JAAXHE010000052.1 GCA_012271065.1 Candidatus Latescibacterota bacterium | reverse complement strand
GCTGGGTGTGGTTCCCATCGATTCTGACGCTGTACGCCCTGCTCGGGTATTCAACAGTATGGAGCGAGCGCGGGCTTCTGCATCTCTTCCAACTGACCGAAGAGCAGCGCGCATTGGAAACGCAAGTCCGGACGCTGTTGCGCGAGAATGACGATCTCAAAGAACGCATTCGGCGTTTGCATACGGACGACCTTTTTTTAGAACAACTTGCCCGCGACCGGCTCGTCCTCGTACGCGAGCACGATATTGTCTATCGATTCCATCCAACAAAACCCTCGTTAACCCAGTAGACGAATGACCTCACGACCGTCGTCTTGCCCATCGAGCGACGGGCCCTTATGCCCTTCCTTTCCCTTCGTCCTATTGCCGTGAGCGTGTACCTGCTTGAGGTCGTTCGCTCGGCCCCCGTGTCATGTCTGCAACAATATCGCGGGCGGCCTGGCGCGGGTCTGTGGCATCCCGAATAGGTCTGCCCACAACCAGATAATTTGCTCCGGCCTGCATGGCCTGGCGCGGCGTGAGAACCCGTTTCTGATCGTCGGTCGTGCTGCCCTGCGGACGAACGCCTGGAATGACCAGGGTCAGTTTGTCTCCACAGGCACGACGGATTGCGGCAATTTCTTGAGGAGAGGCCACCAGACCGTCAATACCCACTTGCTGGGCGAGCCGGGCGAGCCGAACGACCTGCGCCGCCGGACCAGCCCTGACTCCGACCTGCTTGAGGTCGTCCCGGCCCAGACTCGTCAGCACGGTGACCGCCAGAAGGGTTGGGCGGGTGAGCTGTTCAGCGCGACACACGGTGTGGACTGCCCGGTGGGCCTGCCGCAACATATCGGTACCGCCGGAGGCGTGCAGGGTGAACATCTTTACACCCAGACGGGCGGCTTCCACTGAGGCGGAAGCCACGGTCTGGGGAATGTCGTGGAATTTGAGGTCGAGAAAGACCGCCCCGCCCTTGGCGTGAATGCGGCGGATCACCTCGGGACCGGCGTGCACGAACAGCTGCTTGCCGACCTTGAACAGGCCGACCTCGTCGGCCAGCAGGGCAACGTAGTGATCAACTTCCTTCAGTGAAGCAACGTCGAGCGCAAAGATCAGGCGGCGGCGTGCGCGCGGGGGGCTTGTTTTCCGGGAAACCCGAGGACGGACCTGCGTGTTCTTTGCCTGATTGACGGAACGAGGAGCCATCGTGTTGCGCGCTTCCCTTCGACTCGGCTCGGGACAGGCCCGGACTCAGGCGGTCTCCGCATGACTGAGCGCCTGCTGGATGGTTTCGACCGCCCGATCTGCCGGGACTTCCGTCATTGTTCCATCCGCGCGGATCTTTAGTTCTGCTTGAGGTCGTCCCGGCCCAGACTCGTCAGCACGGTGACCGCCAGAAGGGTTGGGCGGGTGAGCTGTTC
>JAAXHE010000150.1 GCA_012271065.1 Candidatus Latescibacterota bacterium | reverse complement strand
TGGGTGTCCCAGCCGCCCTTGCGGATGACACGGCAACCTTTCATCGTTCGATAGCGCGAGATGACGTCCTTGAACACGCGGGCCAGGACGTGGTGGATGCCGGGACTGCCGTTGGCAGTGGGCGGACCCTCATACATCATGAAGAGGGGAGCGTCCGGCCGGTCGTCGATGGAGCGGCGGAACACATCTCGCTCCTTCCAGTAATCCAGGATCTCGGCATCCAGCTCCGGGAACCTGACCCGGCTTGAAACCACGTCAAAAGCTGGCATGGCTGTAAAACCTCACCGATGCGCGCGGATGGCCACGCGCTGACTGAAAACCCGAAAAAAGACTGGAATCCGATTATAGCGCAGGTACGATGTCACCAATACGCGTGGAAATGGTGCAGCGGGCCGTGACCCTGCCCAATGGGATAGGAAGCGCGAATGGCGGCGGTCACGTAATCTTTCGCCCCGGCCACGGCGACCGGTACTTGCAACCCGTGGGCCAGCCCGGCGGCTATGGCAGAAGCGAAAGTGCAACCGGTTCCATGGGTGTTGGAAGAAGGGATGCGCTCTGTGGTGAAGACCTGGAAATCGTTGCCGTCGTACAGGACGTCGGTGGGCGCCCCTTCCCGGTGCCCCCCTTTAATCACCACCGACCGGGCTCCCATGGCGACGATCCGCGTCGCAGCCTCCCGCACATCGTCATCGGATCGGATGTCCAGACCCGTCAAATCTTCCGCCTCGGGGATGTTGGGCGTGACCACCGCCGCCAACGGAATCAGGGAATTGCAGATGAAATGGATAGCTTCCTCTCGGAGCAGTCGGTCTCCGCTCTTGGCAACCATTACTGGATCAACCACCAGGTTAGCGATCCCGTGGCGCCTGATTGCTGCGGCCACCGTTTCCACGATCTCGCTGGACGACAGCATGCCGGTTTTGACCGCGTCGGCTCCGATATCGGTGACAACGGCGTCGATCTGCGCGGTGATGACGTCAGTCGGAATCTCATGAACCGCGGTAACCCCCACGGTGTTCTGCGCGGTAAT
>JAAXHE010000338.1 GCA_012271065.1 Candidatus Latescibacterota bacterium | reverse complement strand
TAGTAATTTTGCGGTGACATCACGGAGGGGATCGATGATGATTTGTCAACCAGTCACTCAATCAGTTCGTCTTTTGGTTCTGCCGGCCGTCCTGGCGATTTGCGCCAGCGCCGCATTCGCCCAGGAAGCGCAGCAACCGGAAGAGATCCAGGAAGAAGCCCTGCCCGGCGCGGCGACGGAAGCGTCCGCTACGGAACGGCCGGTCGTCGAGGAAATCGTCGTCACCGGGTCTCGCATCCGGCGCGACGCCTTCACCAGCGCCTCGCCCATCACGGTGATCACCAGCGAAACTTCCGCTCTCGCGGGGCTGCTCGACACCGCCGAAATCCTGCAGGGCTCCACCGCGGCTTCGGGCCAGCAGATCGACGACAGCTTTTCCGGTTTCGTCACCGACGGGGGCCCGGGCGCGCTGTCAGTGGCCCTGAGGGGCTTTGGCGAACAACGCACCCTGGTGCTGGTGAACGGCAAGCGCTGGGGGCCGTCGGGCGTTCGCGGTTCCACAAACTCCGTGGACCTGACGGCCATTCCCAGCACCGTCATTGACCGTATTGAAATCTTCAAGGACGGCGCTTCCTCGGTTTACGGCGCCGATGCCGTGGCGGGCGTAATCAACGCCATCACGAAGCGACGGTTCGACGGGTTTCAGGTCAATGCCGAGAGCTTGTTTACCGAGGAAGGCGGCGGGGAACTCTATGTGGCTGATGCTACCTGGGGCAAGGTGGGCGATGGCTGGTCCTTCAATGTCTCAGCCGGCTACGAGAAGCGGGAAGACATGGTCGCAGCCGACCGAAGCTGGTCGGAATGCGACAGGCGACCGCGACTTACAGATCAGGACGGCGACGGTGTGTTGGACAACTCTAGTCCGGAGACCGGCGAGCCGCTCTGCTTCGGCATGATCTACGGATTTGCGGTTTCGCCGTTCGGGTGGGTGCGTTACGAACCCAGTCTCGCGCAGCCTGACCCGAGCAATCCGTACTTCTCCATAGTTCAGGCGTACGGCATTCCCTACTTTACCCCGGTACCCGTCCACGGATACAAACCCGGCAGCGATCCGAACGATCCAGACCCCCTGTGGGACAACGAGGGAGAATACTACCGGGATGTGCGCGGGCCGAGCGTCGAGTCCTTCATTCCCCAGAGTGAGCTGTATTCCATCACGTCGTTCGGCGACAAGGATTTCGAGATCGGCGGCCGCTCAGCCAACCTCTACTACGAACTCTATTACAATCACCGATCCACTGAATACCGTGGTTACCGGCAGTTCTTCCCGGTTGTGCCGCGTACCAATCCCACCAATCCGTTCGGCATCTACGGTCCCCTGGCCGGGTTTGGCGGTTTCAATGTTCAGCCGGTGCTTCCGAGCTACAACCTGACGAATAACACGGGCGAGGTTTCGGTAGACCGGGTCAACGTTTTCGTCGGGCTGGACGGGGATATTTCGGAAACCTGGAGTTACGCCACCTATGTGGGCTACAGCTATTCGAACGGCACCTACAAGGGTCCGCAGTTTATCGAAGACCGCGTCGCTGCCTCGTTGAACGCCACCCTGGACGCTGGCGGCAACCTGGTTTGCGCGGACAACAGCATTCCGGGTTGCGTACCGGCGAATCTGTTTACCCACGACGCCTTGTTGAACGGGCGTCTGCCGGCGGATGTGCTCGCGTTCATTACCAAGGACAGCAGGGGGGAGACCACGTACAAGACCATACAGTTCTCCGGATACGTGACCGGTCGGCTGTTCGAATTTCCCAATGGCGAGGACGTCAATGCCGTGCTCGGCGTCGAGATACGCAACGAAGACATCAACGATGTGCCTGACATCGATGCCCAGAACAACAACTTCTGGGGATTTACCACGGCGGGAATCACTACCGGCGACGATACCGTCAAGGAAGTTTTCAGTGAACTGGAAGTGCCGCTTCTGAAGCAGGCGCCGCTGGCCGAAGAGGTGGTCTTCAACGGCTCGGTGCGTTGGACCGACTATGACTCCTACGGCGACGACATTACTTACCGCCTGGCACTGGACCATCAGGTCGTACCGGTGCTGCGCCTGCGCGGTACATACGGCACATCATTCCGGGCGCCGGATCTCTACGAGCAATTCCTGGCCAACCAGACGGGCTTTGTTTCGGGCTTCCTCGACCCCTGCATCAATTACGGCGATACCTACGAACCGGACGATGTGGTCTACCGAAACTGTGCGGCCGAAGGATTGCCTCCGAACCACGGCGAGCAGGGCAGCGCGAGCATTCGCGAAATAGTCGGTGGCAACCTGGGCCTCGAAGCGGAGACCTCGGATTCGTGGACCGCGGGCGTCGTCTATCAGCCGGGGGAACTCGGGTTCTCCCTGGCGTATACGTGGTGGGAGATCGATCTCGAGAACACCGTCGCGGAGCCATCGACAAGCTATGTTCTTGGCGTTTGCTATAACTCCGAGGGCCGGACGAATCCGTTCTGCGACCGCATCGCCCCACGCGATGCAAACGGTTTCCTGACGGATGTGGACTCGTCGTTGTTGAATGTGGGTCTGCAAACCGCCCGGGGCGCGGATTTCGACTTTCGCTATGAGAAGCAGTTCGACCGCTTCGACCTGACCATTGACGGCACGGTTACCCGCCTCGTCGAACAGCGCACCCAGATATTCGACGACGAGTTTGATTCCGTCGGCAACTGGGGCTACCCGAAGTGGAATGGCGTGGCCGACCTGCGCATCGACTATCGGGACTGGACTTTGTTCTGGCGCGCCAGCTTCGTCGGCAAGAGCCATGAAGACCCGGTATTCGACTCCGGTACCGCCAACCGGGATCGGGTTACGTCCACCGGCGACGAGTGGACTCACTCTGTCACGTTGCGCTACCAGAACCCCGACTGGACCATACTCGGAACCGTCCGCAACCTATTCGACAACAAGCCGCCCCTGGTTGCCGACGGCGTTCCGCGGGATCAAACCAGCCGTGTCTTCAACACTTTGCCCGGCGTTGGTTACGACCGGCGGGGCCGCACGTTCGTAGTTCAGGTTGCCAGGACCTTCTGAGCATGGAACGAGGTGGTGCGAGGGCAAGGGAGTTGGGACGCCGTTTGCGACTTTTCCTGTCGGTCTGCCTGCTGTCGAGTGGCCTGGCGGGCGCCGCCGCCTTCGCGGAGACCATTCCCGTCAATGCCTGGATTCACGATCCCGTGATATCCAGCGTCGATGTCACGCCGGACGGTAAACAACTCGCGGCGTTGACGCTGTCTCATATCAATGCGCCACCGGAGGTAACGGTCTGGCAGACGCGGGGCCTGTCGCTGCCGCCGCGGCGATTCAAGCCTGTGGATGTGAAGGCGCTTGGGGTGTTCTGGCTGAACGACGAGTACCTGCTGGTGGTTGGCAGGCAGAAGTTCGACATTCGCGCCGGCGCGCGGCCAACGAAGTGGTTTCGCGACAAGATCTATGTGGTGGATGACGAAGGCAAGCGATTCCGAGAGTTGATGGAAACAAAGCGGGCTATCGGCATAGGCCTGCTAAACGTGCTGCCCCAACACAAGGACAGGTTCCTGGTGCGGGTGACCAACTACGAGTTCGCTGAGGACATCTACGAGGTGAGCCTGGAAAATTTCGTGGCCAAGCGCGTCTATCGCGGGGCCAGCGCCGAAGGGATTTTCGCGGATCACCACGGCGTCATTCGGGGCAAGCAGGAGGTCGAAGGCAGCGGCAAGGAAATACATGTCCGGTTCACCTACAAGCATCCGCAGACCGAAAAGTGGGAAGAACATCACCGATTGTATGCCACGAACCGGGAGGGGATGACGCCCGTGGCCTTCGACAACGATGGCCGGCGGGTGTACATGCTCGACAACACCGGTCGGGAACGAAGCGTGATCCGCACCTACGACCTCTTGACGCGGGAACTGGGGGAGCCCCTCTACGGTGGCGGGGATGTCGAGGCGATCAGTATCCTGCAAGCGACCAATCCCGGAGATTTCGGCGAGATCGTCGGATTTGTGGGCGCCCGGGACAAGGTCGAAAGGAGATACACCGAACCCAAGCGAATGTCGATGCAGAACCGCCTGGCGCAGGCGTTGCCGGCCGGCCAGGAACACCGCTGGGTAGCGATGTCGGACGACCTTACGGTCATCGTCGTGCTTTCCACGGGTCCCCGGGAAGCGGGGGCCTATTACCTGCTGGTCAACGGCAAGGACCTCGTGCCGTTGGGGCGCAGCTTTCCCATGCTCGAACCAGACAGGATGGCGGACATGGAGTTCGTCGCCTACAAGGCGCGGGACGGGCTGGAAATCCCCGGTTTCCTGACCCTGCCTCAATCCGGTGAGAAGCCCTATCCCGCCGTGGTGCTACCGCACGGCGGTCCCTGGGCGCGTGACTACCTGGGCTGGGACCGCTGGGCGCAATTCCTCGCCAATCGCGGCTACGCGGTGTTGCAGCCCCAGTACCGGGGTTCCGAAGGCTTCGGCCAGACGCTGTGGCGGGCGGGAGACAACGAGTGGGGCCAGAAGATGCAGGACGACAAGGACGACGGCGCGTACTGGCTGGCGGAGGAGGGCATCGCGGACCCGGACAGAATCGCCATCTTCGGTTATTCCTACGGCGGGTTCGCCGCCATGGCGGCCAGCGTGCGCCCGGATTCCCCGTTCCAGTGCGCCATATCCGGGGCCGGGCTCGCGGAGTTGCGCAGTTTCGACAAGATCACCTTCGAGAATCCGCTCCAACGCGAGTTTCAGAACCCGACAATCGGCGGCATGTCGCCCCTCGATCATGTTCGCGAGTCCGAGATTCCCATATTTGTCTTCCACGGCGACCGTGACCAGCGCGTGCCGGTCGACCAGTCGCGCAAGTTCGTCCGGGCGATGGAGCGGGCCGGCAAGGACGTGCAGTACCTGGAGATCGTGGACCTCTGGCACAGCCTTCCCTGGTGGCCGCAACACCACCTGGCCATGTTCGAGTCGCTGGAGAACTATCTCGCAAACGATTGCGGCCCGGGGGGGCTCTGAGCGTTCAGTAACTCTCGCTGCGGTATCCGCGCGCGCTTGAGCGGGATTCGGCTGCGGACTGCGCGAACGGTTGTGATCGGGGCGTGCCGATGGGATGATCTTGTCATGTTCCCGGATGCAACGACACACCTTCAATGAGTGCGGCGGCGGAACCCTCCCATCGGCAGGAAACGATTCTGCCACGCTGCGTGGAGGGCACGGGCTCGCTCGGCTCGAACGTGCTCGCGATACAAGGGGGGAGCCCGCGCGTACTCAAGGCTATGGTCGAGGAACTTGCCGCCGAGTTCCGCAAGGGCTGGTACGACCTCACGGCGGGTATCGCGGTCTTCATGGCGCCGAGCCGCACGCACGAGATCAGGTCAGAGGATCTGAATGACCTGGTCAAGACTCTGTGCCTTGCGAATGGACTTGCCGTCGTCCCCATGAGTTCCACCACAACCCGGACGGACAACCGGAACAAGAGCATGGATCCCGACGAATCGTTTCTGATCGGTGAGCGCGCAGCACGTTTTTTACGGATCGAGTCCGAACGAGGGCTGGAGGCAGCCATCGCGGATGTGGGAGAACAGCCACCGGATCTGGCCATCGAGGTCGAACACACGCATTACGACCCCAAGAAGGTCGCGGTGTGCCGTGCGGCGGGCATTGGAGAGATTTGGGAGTTGGCCGCCGCCGCCCGGCGCGCCCCACGCATCCTGGATCTTCAGGCGGAAGGCGGCGCCCGTCCGGTCGAATCCTCCCGTCTACTGCCCGGGGTGCGTGCCGAAGGATTGACCGCCGCAGTGGCCGAGTTGAGAAAAATCGGCGGCGCGCTCGCATTCGTGAGGCAAATGGAGCGCGGCGAACCGGTCGTTCGACGCCTCCTCACCGCTGCCGGGGTTCTGCAGCCGCGGGAGCATTGATCGCGTTTACCGCGCTGTCTTTGACCGCACCAGAATACGGCCACCCGTTCCTGGTCCGCCGCATTCAATCGTGCCAGTACGTCTCGCGCCGTTCGCTACCAATG
>JAAXHE010000226.1 GCA_012271065.1 Candidatus Latescibacterota bacterium | reverse complement strand
TCGTCCGTGGCGCGGATGGCGATTACGGAGTTAACTGTTCCGGCGGCATCGGCCACTGCCGGGTCGAGTTCGCGTCCGATGCTTTTCATACAGTCGTCGGTGACCGTTGCCGCTGGGGGATATTCGGTTTCCAGCACAATGGGCGGGCCGTCGGCGCGGGTAATCAGAACGTCCGGCTTGGTTTTTGGCCCACGCAAAGCCCCTCTGAGCTCTTCGCGAGCTTGCCAGCCGGCCGAGTTGGTCAATTTATTGATGACGCTAGCGATGCGACCATTCAATTGCGGTTCTTCTAACACTGATCTGGCCCTTGCTTATGCTCTCTGTCCTGAGAAATCCCGTCCGTCCTGTCCATCGATGTAAAACCGAACCCTACGTCTCCCCGCCATTTCCAAGTCCTTTGTGTGTATCGGCGTACTGTAGCATCCGCACCGAGCGGTTCAGGTTCAACCCGGGAAAAGCTGCAACCTGCCGGCGGGAAAATCGTAATCCATCCGCATCCGATTCAGCACGTCCCGTCCCAGCAGCGAAGGCAGCCGGTTGACCACCGGGCGCGGATCGGATACCGACGTCGGCTGTGGCTTCGATACTAACAGTTCGATGTCCAAAGTGCGCACACCACTTCCGCGGTACAGCACAACTATCGCCGGTTCTCGGAAATACTGATTGCTGCCGCCTACTCCGACCATGTTTCTCGGATCCCGCAGTTCGTCAAATGGGCACCCGATGCGCCTTCCGTCATCAGGGTGCAAACTGGTGACGGTCGCGCCCGTGTCAACCAGAAAATCAATGCGTCCGCTAACTCCTAATCGAGGGATAATCAGACGGGCTCGAACTCTCGGACGTTCCCGGGCATCGAACCAGCCGACAATCATAGAATCCAGATTTCTGGTTCAGAGCTAAGAAACTCAACAACGCAAGGTTCCCGCTCCAGCCCTCGCCGGTCCAGCTCCTCAAAAACCTCATCCAGCGTTTCGGACGCCACGATGGTATCGTCCGCCGCCATGGCGACATACTGGTCAGGGTACTTTTCGGTGAGTTCCTTGCGACGGCGGTCAAACAACTCGCACCGTTCTCCATACCAGCGCAAGCCCTCACGGATGCTTTCCTCTCCGCCGAGACTTTCCATTAAATCTTCCAGTTCTTGGCCGGTAATTTCCCTCGCCAAAGCCATGTTGTCCCCCTGACCCTGCTCTATGACTTTGTCCCATTCTACCGTATTACGTCTCCCCAGACCTCCGCGCGTCCGCCCGCCAGTCGTCCGGACTCGGCCCCCGGTCGATCAGCACGTCCACCACCGCCGGCAGACCCGACGCCCGCGCGTCCCGCAGCGCGTCGGCCAGGTTCCGCGAGTCCGCCAC
>JAAXHE010000039.1 GCA_012271065.1 Candidatus Latescibacterota bacterium | reverse complement strand
ACGCCACCCGGAACATTCTTCGGCGAGAGGCTGTTTGCCCATTACGAAGGTGACTCTAGCTACCTTCCTTACACGATGTCGCTCAGCGGCGCTGACGCAGATTTTTTCACTACCAACTTCTGGGGGCACCTTGCGCTGTCGGATGACGCCGTTCTGGACGCCGCTACCCGCGACTCCTACTCCTTCACCCTGTATGCCGAAGACACCAACGGCTACATCTACGATTCCGGTGCGACGGACAGTGTGCACGTTACGGTTACGGTCCTACCCTGTGACGCCATCTGGTGCGCGAAGTTGACGTCAGAATATTTGCACACCACCTATTACGCCTACGGGTATGGGATGGGATGGCTACCGGTCCCGGAGAATAACTCGCCGCCCGGTTTCGTATATGGCACGCTGGTGAGTCCCACGTTCCGGTTCAACGGAGTGGACTACAACATCGACATGATTATGGACCGCCCGTTCTACGGCGCCGGCCCCCGTTGCCCGCAGGTGCTGGCTTTCGGCGTTGTCGAGTTGCCTTCTTACAAACCGCCCACCAAGGGTCCGTTCGACGATCATGACGTCACACTGGCCATCGACGACCGCGCTTACAAGTTCGGCGAATCACGCAAGGGTGTCTCCCGTTGGGATAAGCCTTGCGTGCTGTTCCTGGAGCCCGGCCTCACTTTCGACATGCGGATCTCCACCCCCAATTCGGCCCCGGTGATCCATGGCCCGGAGCGAGTGACGCTGGAAATGGCGCGGAATGCGCCCGGCGGAACCGAAATCGGGATGCCCTTCGCTGCTTTCGACCCCGACGATGACCCCATCACCTGGGGACTGATCGGCGCCGACGCCAAGTCCTTCTCCATCAGAGACGACGGACAGTTGTCGTTTGAGGGCGAGACAATACTCCATTCCGGGACGCAGCCAACCTACACCTTTACGGTGAAAGCCAACGACTGGAAGGGAGGAACCGACCGGGTTGTAGTGACGGTGATCGTTGTGGATGAGAACGTGGTGGAACCCTACACGGTCCTCGGTACGCCGGACTTCACGGCGATTACGGACGTGAGCGTGTCCTATGCCGACCCGGTCACGGTGGGACAGGATTTCACCGTTACGGTTTCCGTAACGGGGGACGTTGCCACCAGCGGCAAGCCCTATCGCTGGGACCACCACGGCGG
>JAAXHE010000320.1 GCA_012271065.1 Candidatus Latescibacterota bacterium | reverse complement strand
GCCAGCTTCAGGTTGACGGAATCGCCAGCCTGAAACTCGACCTCGCCGAACGCCGCCCAGGAGTCGCCGTCCTCGTCGTTGTCCCTGATGACGAGCATGGCCATGGGGCCATTCGGAAATATAGAGTTCCGGGTATGGTTGATGTTGTTGTTCGAATCCATGTACACGCCCGCGAGCCAGCTCAGGGGCCCGTCGGCATTCGACGTGAAGCGCAATTCCTGGCTGAACTGGTCGTACTCCTCGACGAAGTTCGCAACGCCGAAGTCGGTTTCGCTGTGGGACGGATCCGCGAAAAACATGTTGGTGAAGTCGTAATAGGCAGTGATCGAGTTCACCGTGAAGGCATCGAGATCCCAGTCGATGCCGAGCATCGTCGAGGTCATCTCGAAATCGTAGAAATTGTTGTCGCCCGCGGTGACGAACAGTTCGCCCACGCGGATGAAGAAATTGTCCGGATGGTTCGCCGGATCGGCCCAGCTCGACCGGGTTTCATTGAAGATGCAGTCTTCGAGATTCGGGTCGATCACCGCCTCCCATGCCGGCGAGCAGTTGACAGTCTGGGTATTGCGGCCCTCCCAGAAGACGTTCATGGTTTCGAGCTTTGCATACACTTCCACGTTGTCGGCGGGGTTCCAGACGGCGCTGATCCGGGCCAGTTCATCTTCCTGGGTCGGTTCCTTGCGTCCGTTGGCTATGTTGTTGACCCAGCCGTCCAGGCGGCGGACCTTGGCGGCGGCGCGGACGCCGAAGGTGTCGCTGAGGGGCCCTCCCACGGCGGCCGTGAGCACGGTTTCGTCGTGTTCGAATTCCTGGTAGAGATCGATGTGGCCTTCGAACTGGTCGCCGGGGCGGCGGGAAGTGACATTGATGGCGCCGGCCGTGGCATTCTTGCCGAGATACGTCGGCTGCGGGCCCTTGAGCACCTCGAGCCGCTCGACATCCAGGTAGGCAATGCGCGTGCCGCGCGCGCGGCCCCAGTAGACGCCGTCGATGTAGAACGGCGCCGAGTTCTCGAAGCCGAAGTTGCCGCTGGATTGGCCGACGCCGCGGATGAAGGCGTTGTCGTTCATGCCGCCCTGGGCGATGTTGACCCCCGGGATGTTCATGTCATAGAAGTTGCTGATGGAGTAGTCCGTCAGCAGGACGCCGTCCACCGTCGTGATGGCCAGCGGCACTTCCTGCAAGGATTCCTCCCGCTTGGTCGCGGTGACGACGATTTCCTCGAGCTGCTGGCCCGCCGCGGGCAGCGCGAGGGCGCCGACTCCGGCGGCCAGGATCAGAAAACGGGCACAACGAATATTCATGGTCTGGTCTCCCCTCTATTCTCCTGTTCTGGTAACAAGAAGCTGAACTTGAGTTCTGGTATGTAATTTGTACTACAAGAACTGTTATTTTTCAATTTGTTTCCTAGTTGACCACCATTTTGTTCTACAAGAAGAAATCCGTGAATCGCCTGGTTCGGAGGCTGTGCCTCGCGAGGTGCTATCCTGAGTAGCGGCTTCGGTCAGTTCGGCAGGCGCCGCCGGGAGCGGAGCATGACGCCGCTGACCGCGTAGCCTCCCTGTATCGGCAAACGTTCAGGAGAATAGTCAATGGACTCAAATCCAGTCGGCAGGATCCTCAAGGCCGCAGTTCTTCTCGCTTTCGTGCTGCCCGCCGCCAACTCACACGAAACAGGCGCCAAGGGCAGTCGGATTCTGGGGGCCGATCCTGACTTTTGAACTCAACGATTTCGAGATGGGAGCGTCGTGGCGGAAAGCGCTCCCATCTATGTGTCTGTCGATGGGCAGAAAACCTGGCGACAGGAACAGGTCGAAGCTCTTACAGGCTCCCGATGGATTAGGGATCGTATTGGATCAGCTCATCCACCATGACGGGCACGTCGTCGCGAGGCGCAAGAGGGTCTGCATCGCTGGTATACCAATCCTCGAAAACAGTAGCGTAGGCCGAAAAAGCGAGGAAATCGCCGGTTGACATTTGATGGGGCTGATGATGCAGGACATCTATTCCCTGAATCTTGATCGCATTCGGTCCCGTGGGGTGATCAGGGGTTTTTTCCGCGTAGTATTCGGCGATGATATTGCCCAAGAGGTCTATCTCGAGCATTGACGAGGTCACCCGCTGGATCAGAATGTTTCCGTTCAAGAGACGCTCGATGCCGGCTACGCGCGAATCTGTCTCAAACCACCACACCACGTCGCCCCGATGGTCGATGGCGATCACCTTGCCCCATCCGGTCGTAAAGGACCTTTGCCTTTCGGTCCGCGTTCTGCCAATGCCCAATGCACGGCGGCGAAGGGTGAGATAGGTAATCCCGGGTTCCATGCGCTCAGGTTGAGAAACGATGACATCAATTAGGGGGAACTCCGACTGATTCTCCGGCAAGGCCGGGGTAACATGTTGAAATGTCTGCAGATAGGTCTCTTGCTCGCCTGTTTCAAGACTCAGCGTAATCTCGTGGTTCCGGCCGGGCCAGATTCCGGCGCCATGCCTGGTCCGGGTCTTGCGCTGTCTTTCTGTCTCTCCATGATTCTTGACCACCTGGTGAAAATGAAAACCGGATCAGTGTAGTTGAGACAGGAAAAAAACACCGCCCGAAGGCGGTGTTCAAATTTCAGGCATGAGTATTGACAAGAATCAGAAGTTGGCTTCGAAGCTCAGCCCCCATATGGTGTTGCCGTTGGCATTTCGGTCCACGTTGCAACCGAAGGTTTCGGCTCCCGGGCCAGGGCCGTTCGCCATTCCCTGACACATGAGTTCCCCGGTGACGTTGTTGCCGTACAGCGCGACTCTGTACTCCTGTTCCGCGCCGAAGTTGTAGGTGGCGCGCAGGTTCAGCAGCCCCAGGTCGGGAATCGTGTCGCGTACCGCGTTGGACAGGGCGGTGAAGTGCGATTCGATGAAACGGTAACGCCCCATGAGCGTCACTTCACCGTTGCCCACCGGCATCGTGTAGGCGACCGTGCCGTTGTAGGACAAACCCGGGTTGCCTTCAAAGGACTTGCCGGGCTGGGCCGCGGTGAGGCACTGGACGACCTCGGGTCGGCAGACGCCGCTGATGTCGGTGACCTCGGCGTCAGCGAACAACGCCTGAAGGTTCACGAACAGGCCGTCGGTCGGCGCTAAGGTGACGTCCAGTTCGACTCCCGAGCTCGCGGCTTCGGTGATGTTGTTTAACTGGGGACCTCCCAGAGGAGGCGGGCCGGGAAACACTTCAAAGAGCTGGATATCCTGCCATGCATAGTCATACCAGGCGGCGTTGAACTGAACCCTGCCGTCAGCCAGCAGGCTCTTGAAGCCCAACTCGACGGAGTCCAGGAACTCGGGGCCGATGGGGTTGTCGCCATTGGCCAGCGCGCGATTGTCCAGGGCTCCGCCTTTGAAGCCGTGACCGAGTGAGGCGTACAGGAGCATGTTGTCCTGCGGATTCCAGCTCAGGATGGCGTTCCAGCCGACTTCCGACAAACTCTGTGCCGGCCCAACGGCGCGTTCAAACAGAACTTCCCTTGTCGCCGCCGGCGTATTCTCATCCCATCCCAACGGTATTTCCGGACACCAGTCGGTGTTGTTTACCCGGAAATCACGGTCGAAGTCGTTGCCCACGTTGGCGCTGGTATTGCCCGTTCCCATCCCGCCAACCGCCGGATGGCAGAAGAACTTTCGGTAGCCGTAACGACCGTCGGTCGGCGGCGCCCCCAGTTCTTCATCCGAGGACCGCACGCCGAGCGTCAGCGTCAGGTCTTCGCTGATGTCGAAATCGAACTGGCTGTATATGGATTGCGCCTGGAATTCCGCATCGATCAAGATCGAGTTCGAGGGTGAAGGCGGGAGATTGGGCACGTTGACCCATGTGTCCTCGATCGAATCCGAGGAAGAGTAGTAGATGCCGCCGACCCATCGAACCCGGTTTTCGGCGGGCGAAGAGAACCGCACTTCCTGCTGCAGCACATCCCAGTCGCCTAGTTGGTTGGCGTTGAAGGACAGGATCGTTCCCGAGGCGTGATACCGGTAGTACTGATCCAGCTTGGAAGTGATCGAAGTGATCTCGATCGGACCGGCCTGACCCGTCAGGTAGAGATTGAAGATGTTGTAGTCGAACTCGTAGCCGTCGCCGAGATCGTTGTACATGTGACCGCCGGGCGCGAACAGCTTTCGCCCGGCCATGCCCGGATGGGGAAGCAATTGGCCTGCGCGGTCCAGCTCTGCCAGGTAGGGGGTGGCATTGATCGCAGGCTGGATGTAGCTGACTGTGCGGTCGTTAGGTCCCGGGTTGAACGCGTAATTGTGGTAATCGGGGCATGCACTGACCGAGGCCCGGCAGTTGACCGTTCCGTCGGCACTGTACGGACCATCCACCAACAGCGGGACATCCTTGCCGTCCGCGGACCCGCTTGAGAACTTCGCCATCACGCTGAAGGTTTCGGTGGGCTCCCAGGTCAGGCTGGCGCGGAAGCCAGAGGAATTGCGGGTGTCCGTGGGTTCGCCATCGTTGATCGCGGTGAGAATGCCGTCGTAGTTGTTCGACGCCACGGCGATCCGGCCCGCCACGTTTTCACCGAGGCTGCCACCGAAGGCGCCCTCGAAGTTCAACGTTCCGCCGCTGCCGCCGGTGACCCGCGCATACCCGTTGGCCTCTTCTCCGACCTGGGCGCTGCGCGAATAGAAGTTGATCGCCCCGCCAGTCGTGTTGCGACCGTACAGGGTGTTCTGCGGGCCTCGCAGCACCTCCACGCGGTCCATGTCGAACGCGGCGATGGCGCTGGTGACCGGCGAGATCTGGTAGATGTTGTCGATGTAGACGGCAACCGACTGCTGGGTCGAGACGTGGAAGCTCGACGTTCCGACGCCGCGGATGGAGATACCGGCGTTCACCGGGCCGGAATTGTTCGTGGTGATACCGACGAAGGACTGCTCCAGGTCGTCGGCGCCGATCACGCCGTAATCGTCCAGTTGATCGCCGGACAGCGCGTTGATGGCGATGGGGGTGTCCTGGGCGGATGCCTCGCGCCGCTGGGCGGTGACAACGATTTCCTCGATCTGGGCCATTGTCGACAATGGCACAGAAACGGCAAGAACAAATGCGCCGCCCCTGACGGCAAGTTTCTTCAATAACTGCATGATGTTTCCCCGTGAAACGTCAGGTATCAGGTCCAAGGCCGCAGCGTCATGTTGCAACAAGACAACACCGACTCACGGCAAAGCCGGTGTTTGTACTACAAAAACAGACAAATGACAAGATATTCATGGCAGTTATGGTCCGTGGTCCCTGCATTGTTCTACACTCTCGAAAATTCTTCTCTCACCGTGCCTTCAAAGATAAAGTCATTGAGAAAGATGCGCTGGCCAAACAGGTTGCGCTCCAGTTCGGTCAGTGCGGCTTCCTCGCAGATGTCGTCCCATCCGTCCCGGATGGTGCCGATCTGCCGGGCAACGATGTCCCTGGCCGCTTTCCCGCTTAGCTGGAAATTGGGCGCGGCCTGGAGACAGGTTGCAAGCGTGCTCGCCCGA
>JAAXHE010000013.1 GCA_012271065.1 Candidatus Latescibacterota bacterium | reverse complement strand
TCCCCGTCGACTTCCACCAGCAGACGAGGGTGAGGGAACCCGAAGTACATGTCCACCACCGTGCCGGTGACAACCTGCTCCTCGTCGGAATACGACGCAAACCCGTGGTGGGCGGCGGCGGACCCGACGAACAGTACCGCGACCAATCCTGCCGCCAACAACCATTTGCGGAACATTCCCAACCCATTGATTCCATGTTTCGTCCGCGACAGCGGGGCGGCGCGCCACCGTGGCATGCCCAAGGAAATCAAGTCTACGTTCCGGTACATCTTTGCCGCCTCCTGTTGTATTGATCGACTCGCAGACTACGGTAACCGCTCACGTATGAACTCCAGCGCCAGCCTGCTCACGGACTCGTCCGCCGTGTTGAAGCTGGCCACCGCGGAATAGCCGTCATGATTGTTCATCTGTTCGAATCGGGGACAATCCCCGTACTTCTCGCACAGGGCATCGTACATTCGTGCCGCCGAATCCTGTCTTTGTGGCGGATCGAATTCGCCGCTCAACAGTAACACCGGCACCCTGGGTTCGTCCGGGTCGAACGAGCGCAGCAGTTCGAACGGGGAGTGACGATCCTGCTCATCGGCGTAGTACTGTCTCAAGACCTCTTCCGTCCCGGTCGCAAGCCACGGCGAAATCAGCACGGCTCCATTCAGTCCCGTCCTTGAACGCACCATCTGGGAGAGCCGGTGAAACAGGTAGGACGTCAGGTGTCGTGCACCTCCGGAAACGGAGACCATGAACATCTGCTCGGGATCGCCGCCATGGGACTCGGCGTTCTCCGTTCTCAGCCAACCCAGGATCTCGCGCATGTCTTCCGACCCCTGCGGCCAGACGATGTCGGGAACCAGGCGGTAGTTGGCATTGACCGCCATGAACCCGTGGCGGGCGAAGAACGTCGCGACGTTGCCGAACAGGAACGCCTCCGCGCCCGGCGCCGACTTGTCGCCGTCATCCAGGTTTCCGCCGTGAACGAATACGACCACGGGCGCCAATTCGCTACCCCGCTCCTCTGGCAGGTAAAGATCCATCGTCTGGGCCGGAAAGACGCCGTAGCGAACGTCGCGCACGACCTCGACGCCGCTGCGGTCGGCCCGCTCGTGCAAGTCCCGGTAAAGGTCATGGACCGCGGCAGGCCAATCCACGTCATCCGAATCGGCGGCCGCCCGCAGACCGGCGTGAACTTCGCCGACAGTTTGGCCCGGAACCGGGGACGCAATCATCCACGCTGCAACTGCCGCACCGGCGGCTGCACCGCGGGCTGACGGTACGGCTGCCGCGACGCCGGTCAGGAACTCCCGTGTGTGGCCGGAAACGCGCAATCAATTCTCCCAAAGCGCTTCGATCAGATCCTGCTGCTGCAAATCCCGATAGTAGCCCCGGGGATCGCATCCGGGATCCAGCACGAATTGCAGGCCGTCGTTGCGGGCAGAGCCTCGAATACGCACCAATGGTTCGGTGTAATAGGGATCGTGGACGGTCATCCTCCGTTCCATGCTCAGCCGATCCTCGCTGACGGTATAGGTCTCCACGACCCGGGTGCC
>JAAXHE010000128.1 GCA_012271065.1 Candidatus Latescibacterota bacterium | reverse complement strand
CAGGGCTGCTGGATCCACACCCGCCGCAACTTCTGGGAGCAGAAGGACGACCACCCGGCGATGGCCGGGGACCCGCGGCCTTCCTTCGAGGACCGGGGGAAGCCTTGCGTGACGGTCACCGGGGGACGCGCCCGGATCAAAATCCTGGACGGTTGAACCGGTCCGGCCCGGCCGCAGCCGCATTTTCACCCACAGCCAAGATCGTCCCCGCGCCGCCAGGAGCCGGGTTCGGGTTTCCCCCCGGTTGAGAAAAACCGGGCGCGGGAGTTTCCGCGTTCATCCATTCATTCCATCGGAGGCACCCACCATGCAAACCGACGCCAATTCCAGTCCGACGATTGCCGGCGCGGACGGCCCGCCGCCATCCGGCGACGAGGCCCTCAACCACGTCATCGCCCGGGCCGTGTGGACCGAAATCCACTGGCTCATGCCAAAAAACCGCACCGCCGTCATCACCGTCGACGGCGACGACATCGCGGTCGCCTTCGGGCCGCCGCGCGTCGATCGGAGGCCGATATGAAACTCCTCACCAAGGCACAACGCGAACAGCTGCTCGAAAACGGCAAAAACCGCGACCAGGACCACCCTTCTGTCGTAAGATTTTTCAACCCATGCGGGAGTTTGACCTGGCTGTTCAACGAACTGGATCCGGACGACGGCGACACCCTCTTCGGCTTATGTTGAATTCAACATAAACCGAATTATGGCTCCCGTTCACTTATGTTGATGATCTGACCTAACCCCCTGTTTATGCGAAACAAAGAGGCAAGATCAGGCCAGATAACTGTAGTAGGTTATTGACCGAGACCGACGGGCCTTTTGCGGAACGTGACGGTAAGCCGTAAGCGCTGTCTGCGCCACACCTCGATTTCAGTGCGACCGGCTTTCGTAGTTCCTTAGCGTCGATGAAGTGAGGGCTTCTGAAACTTGCAACAACAACCTTCAACGGGGGTGATCACACGGCGCTTACCGATGGTCGGAGTCTTCGGTCAAATATTCTCTCTCGGTTTTGCTCATCTTGCCGTATTGTCGGTTGGAGACGGACGAACTGAAAATCGACCGGAGGAGAGGGTGAAAAATGATACCGAGTGGGGCGGTTTCCAAGGCGATTCTCGCCGTTTCCATGTCCGTTCTCGCCGCCAGCGTGACTTCAAGCCTGCGCGACGCCGAGTCGGCATCGCTTGAAGGGCACTCTCCGTTTGCCAGGACAAGCCCAACCCGCGTTTGAAATACGAATGCGAAAAGACGATCAAGACGGGTTTCGCCATCAATCAGCTGAAGGAATCTTCCACACAATATGTGGTCGGCCCGGTGACGTTTTACTATCCTGGGTCCAAAGTTGAAATCAGTGGATCCGGTACCCCACTATTGAACCTGAAGTTTCTGGTGGAAAACACCGGCTCGGACCAAAACGTCACATTGATGTGCACGGGGCCGGCGGTGTGCAACTACGACGTTACCGACGGCCACAAGATGTACAAGTACTCCTCGACGAATTTCACCTCCGGACAAACGGTGCTGAAGCCTGGTCAGGCAAAGGAAATCGAGTTTCTGTTCGGTCCGGCGAGCGGCTACGGCAGCTACGAGGACTTTGAATTCGACCCGAGCAGAGAATATCGGTTCCGTATCTCCGAACCCTGGGGCAAGCAATCGATTCCTCTCGGCCTCAAATAGGTTCCACCCGAGCCGCCTCTTCGTCCTGGCGCGCGCCAACGCGGAGCTCCTTCTCCAGTCCGACGATCTTCTCGCCGAGGCCGGCAATCTGCTCAAGCAGAAGGCGGCCCAGTTCGCGAACCTGATCCGAACAACAGAACACATTTCCAGCAGATGTTGCTCAATCGCTCGACTTCGCCTCGCAAAGTTCGACGCCTCCGTCGTCCGAGACCAGGGCAATCTCGATTCCCGCATCGTGACATCTGCGAGCCATACGCCGCGAGATCTTTTCGGTTTCTCCATGCCTCGGCACAGCCGCAATGCGGCGGTCCACTTCTTCATGACGGTCAAGCAACATACCGATCGCCTCGTAGATGTGCCTGCGCGGTTTCGAAAGCTGCCCTGGGTGACGCGTATTAATGCACCCGCCCTTCGCTTTCACCACAACCCGGCGACCCCGTACATCACCCACGACGTCGCCTTGCCCTGGCTTGAATTCAATCGAGAGGGACTGCTCTTGCTTCACATAGTGTCCCGCCTCGCGCGTCGGTCCTAACGGGCGGACCTTTTCGAAGCCTTCAGTCTCTAACCAT
>JAAXHE010000091.1 GCA_012271065.1 Candidatus Latescibacterota bacterium | reverse complement strand
CGACCGGCCCGAAGGTCGTCGATTCGCAGGGCACGCCCTTCACCGACACCGCTTCGACCCGAGCGCCGATGTCCTGTGCAAGGGAGCCGTAAAAGGAATCGAGGTCACGCCGCATGTCGACGAACGTGGTTTCTTCGCCCCAACCGGATTGCAGCGCATTGAACCGCTCCAGTACGGCGTTTACCTGGTTTTCAGACATTTCGAGTTTTTCCGTCCTCGCCGATTTCCTGTCGATAGGCACTGATCCGCTCATCCACCATCTTGTGAAAGTGCCGGATGTTGTGCTCTTCGTCGATCAGCGGATAGGCGTCGTAAACACGGGATTCAAGGCCCCTCTGAGTCGCTTCGAGCAGGCCGAGGTCCTGCAGCACGTTGTCCAGCACCAGGGCGATGCCGGTCGTGCGGGCAAACAGTTCCGAAAAGTTGCGTGCCGGCTGAAAATACTGGTTGATCTCGAAGCGCATGCGATTGTGGGCGAGCGGCCAGTAGTTGTAGGTGTTGATCCAGCCCGGCGCGTAGATCTGCAACTGGAAGTTGGGGAAGACGGTAAACGTCACTGCCACCCAGTCCTGCTGGCCGGGCCCGAAGGCCGCCTTCGGAGCCCCGATTTCATGGGCGGGCCGAATCTGGCTGCCGGTCACGGAAGCGCGCGATATGCGCTCGATATCGAATGTGTACGCGCCCTCGGGCACCGTGCCGCAACTGACGGCGGTGCGGTGCGGCCCGTCGAAGCGCGACGGCGGCGCCCTGAAGGTGATGTTGCGCATCGTCACCATGGCCTGGCTGTGCAGCACCGAGCCGTGCCACGCCTCCGAAAACGCATCGTGCAGGGTCTTCCAGTTGCTGTCGATTTCGCCGTGCCCGCGGACATGGTCGGTATAGAGATCGACCGGAATGTCGTCCAGTGCCGAGAAGATGTGCTCGCCCATGTACGCGCGCAGGGACTCGCTCGGACCGCCGGGTTGGAAGTTCGCGAAAATGAAGCCGTTCCACAGCTCGATGGGCACTTCCACCAGGCGCAGGTCGCAGCCCTGGGATCCGAACCAGTTGTCCGGGTCGCGCAGCACCTCCATCCTGCCGTCCAGTGCGTATCCAAGCCCGTGATACTTGCAGAAGAACGCCATGGCCCGGCCCGAGGTCTCTTGCGCCGGGTGGCCCTCCCAGACCAGCTTGTTGCCCCGGTGCGGGCATACGTTGTGAAAGGCGCGGATTTTGCTGTCTTTTCCCCGTACGACGATAATCGAGGTATTCAGGACCTCCAGCTCCCGGGTGAAATAGCTCCCCACCTTCGGCAGGCGCAGCGCGTTGCCGACATTGATCCAGGAGCGCCTGAACAGAGCTTCCCGTTCCAGTTCGAAACTGCGGGGCGAGATGGCATGCTCGTAGCTGACGAGGCCGGTGCCGAGTTCAGGATGGTCTTCGTAATGCCGCTGATCGTAGGCTCCGCCTCCGGCAATGATGCGGTTTTCCGGTGGTGTCTTGATCTGTACGGCCATGGTTCGGCGATTACCTCTGAATGGTGCGTCGGCAAAGCATGGATTTGCCGTTGCGTTCAGTACCGCCCGGACCCCATGGCGCCGCCGATCTCGCTCCGCTCATCCCTGTAGCGGGCCACGTGGTCGTAGATCTGACGGTGAAAGCCCCGGATCATGAGTTCCTGGTCGGTCAGCGGCCAATCCTGGAATACGCCCATCTCAAGGCCCTTCTGCGTTGCCTCCAGGTTGTTGATGTCCTGCAGAGCCGCATCCCAGAAGGTTGCCACATGGCCATAGTGCGACATCAGCTCGGAAAAGTTCTTCGACGGCTGGTAGTGGCAGTCTATCTCGAACCGCATCCTGTCGTAGGCCAACGGCCAGTACTGATAAACCAGGTACCAGTTGGGATAGTAGAACTGAATCTGAATGTTGGGAAAGATGAAGTGGCTGCTGGTTCCCCAATCGTCGGTCCGGGTCGGGTTTGCGGCAGGCGGCAGTGTTGTGAGGTCTTCCGCCGCCGGGTACTGAGGGCCGGTACCCGTGCACTTTGAAATCCGTTCGACATCGGTGACGAACAGTCCCTGGGGATTGCGCGGCGAGATGTAGAAGCCGTGCTTTCCGACCAGGGCCATCGTCTTGACGTGCATGGCCTTGAGCGCATTGAAATCCATTTTCTGCAGATAGGGGAATGCTTCCTTGTGCACGTAGACGCCGTGATAGATCTCGTTGAACGCATCCATGAGACCTTTCCAGTTGCACTTCGTCACGCCCTGCGCGACAAAGCGCTCGGTGAATTTCTCGAAAGGCCAGTCGAAACCCTCCCAGTAGTAGTCGCCGAGGAATTCCCGCAGCGTCTGTTCCGGCCCGGTACGGTTCATGTTGACGAACAGGAAGCCGTTCCAGGACTCGAGCGGCACTTCCGCCAGCGCAAGCTCCCGGCCCGGGTCGCCGAACCAGGATTCCGGGTCGGTCACCACCTCGAGTTTCCCGTCCGTGCCGTAACCGAGGCCGTGGTACTTGCAGTAGAAGCGTTTGCAGACCCCTTCGACGGCTTCCCCGGGCTCGTCTTTCCAGACCAGCTTGTTGCCCCGGTGGGGACAAACGTTGTAGAAAGCCCGGATCTTGCCGTCGTGGCCGTGCACGACAACGATCGAGTTCCTGAGAACTTCGTATTCCTTGGTGAAGAATTTGCCGGGATGGTCAACCCATTCAGCGCGCCCCGCGTATAGCCAGTTGCGGCGGAAAACGGCTTCCCGTTCGAGTTCGTGGAACTCCGGGGAGGTCATGCTCTCGTAGCTGACCCGGGACTTGCCGATGCCCGGATACTTGTCGGTCCACATCTCGTCCGGTTGCTTTTCCAACACGGACGGGTCGATTCCGACCGAATAGTTCTCAGGCATTTGCACTCCTTGCGCTCGTTCCCGGTACCCTGTCCCATGAGTTTCCCGCATTGCGGACATCCCCCGGCACGCCCAAGCCTTCAGCCGGGCAGCGCGAGGGGCTACCCATCGCGGTAACGTGCACGCACGGCTCGGTCACGGCTATATCTTCGGTTCCAGAACGACATCGAACATTCGATTGCCCGCATCCGGCACGGCGGGCTGCCTGTAGATTTCAACGGACTGGGCCACTACCGCATAGGCGAACATGAGGCGCGCCAGGCGCCGGTCAGCCACGGTGTAGTCGCCGAAACTGCGGGCGTCGAGCCACGATTTTATCTCTTCGGCGCGAACGACCATGGCATCGTTGAATGCCTGCATATCCTCCATGGAACTCGAGAGCCTCGCCGAATAGCGGCTGTTGATATCGGGCAGGTCCCAGTTTTCGACGAAGGGTTCGAGTTCCGCGAACCGTTCCGGCAATCGAGTGGCGGACATATCTGATTCCCTGAAACCTAGCGAGGCTCCGCCTCAGACCGAAGAGGCATGTGATCCAGCCCTCAAGACTTTGATTTTCTTCGTCATTTCTGAAAGTGCAACCCAACTGTAAACAAAAGTCGCGCTCAAGGGATTCAGTGCTCTTTCAAGCTCACAATTGCGGGTCAGCGTATCCACAGGCTTCCACGCCCAAAGTCGCCACCGGCATTGCTCAACAGACTCTCGTCTATTGAAAGGATAATTGTAGATGAAGTAGCATTCAACCGGATTGCCCAATGTCCAATATTGGACACGCCGATTCGGGATTACCAAACCTCTTGCTCACGGGACACGATTACCAATGAACCGACGGTCAAGTCGACGACCGCATTGTCATTGGTTCGAGGCAACACCTCTTTGGGCATTGCAGACTTGAGCCCGCACCCCGACCTCGACCCGCTGCACTTCATCGTGCCCGACCACACCAACTGGTCGCGCAACAACATCGCCGAAGCGCTCCCGGGAGTCTGTACAGCACTGGGATTCACGTTCTGGTCCGGACCCAACAACCTGGGCGCGCTCAGGGGATTTCACGCCGTGGGCGCCTGCGCCCGATCGGAAGTACGAGCGCCGGAGCGGCCAGGAGATTTCTTCGTTGGTGCATTCTTTGGCCAGGCAGCCATCAACCTGAGCGCGCAACAGCCATTCTTCGACCGGGTGCCGCTGTACTCCAGGGGCACGATGGAAGAGGTCATGTTGAGCAAGGATGGCGATGGCGCCCGCGCTCGCGGGGGCCGGCCCGCTTTCCGGTTCCCGGTTTCTCGCGTCGCGCGAATGCTATGGACGGCGCTCCGGCTCTCCCGAAAACAGGCGGCACTGCGCCTCGAGACCCATCGCTGGTGGACTCGGGCAGTGGGTACCCGCAAGCCCCGGACGATCGAAGCCGCCGTGGAGACGATCGTCGAAGCCCAGGACCGCTTCGTGAGGATCATGGAAATCCACATGGCAACGGGCCTGATCATGGGATTGCTCTATGCCCGCCTGGCGAGACTTGCGGCAATGGCCGGACACTCGGGTCTCGAAACAGAACTGGTAACCGGCGCGCGCGGAATCGATGAAGCGGAAATGCTCGACGACCTCTGGGAGGTGGCGCACGACCGGGCGGGCCTGGACGGCTTCATTCGGCGGTACGGCTTCCACGGAACTGCGGAAGGACAGCTCTCGGAGCCCTCCTGGCGCGAAGACCCTGCGCTGCTCGCGCGCCTGATCGATGAAATGCGTCAGAGAGCGGAGGAACAATCGCCCGGCAACCTGCAGCGAGCGCGGGAACGGTCGCGCGCCGATGCGGAGCGAACCTTGCTGGCGCGGCTACCCGTGGCGGAACGGCCCAAGGCGAGATTCGTCCTGAGCCAGACCCGGCGCTTCGTCCAGTTGCGCGAGACCAGCAAGGCCACTTTCCTGTGCACCATCGACGCGGCGCGCTGTGCCGCCAGCGTGCTGGGGGATCAACTGGCGAATGCGGCCGTGCTGGGATCCGCGCAGGACATATTTCACCTGACGTTGCCGGAGATAGCCGACCCGGAGTTTCGCGATGACCCGCCGGCGCTACGCGAAAAGATCGCCCGGCGCGCCGCGCAAAGAGAGCAATATCTGAAAATCGAACTGCCGTTCAACTTCAGTGGTGTACCGGAGCCGCTCGAGACGCAATCGCTTGAGCAGAAACCGGAAGAGACCGAACCGGCCGACGCGGCACCGGGCGATGCGGGTCAGGGCGACGCGGAACCAGCCGACGCCGAAAAAGCCGAGACCATCACCGGTACGGGTGTGAGTC
The DNA here is from genome assembly GCA_012271065.1 of Candidatus Latescibacterota bacterium. The sequence goes on along the minus strand of JAAXHE010000091.1, from coordinate 333 downwards.
CGGGTATCGTTTGGGGGCGCGTCCGGGTGCTGACCGGTCCCACCGGCGACGCCCGCATGGAGCCGGGGGAAATCCTGGTTTGCCCCACGACGGATCCCGGTTGGGCGGGATTGCTCATGCTGGCGTCCGGTGCGGTCGTCGACATGGGCGGTTCGCTCAGTCACGGCGCCGTGGTCGCCCGTGAACTGGGCATCCCCTGCGTCATGAACACCGTCAAAGGCAGCAAGATCCTGCGCACCGGCGATGAGGTCCGCGTAGACGGGTCGGCGGGAGTCGTCGAAATCTTTCAGCCAGACGCGGCAGCGCCATGACGGGCCAACCCGTCCACGACCG
>JAAXHE010000231.1 GCA_012271065.1 Candidatus Latescibacterota bacterium | reverse complement strand
AGTTCCACCCACCGACTTCCAAGGCAGGTGTGCGTGCCCAGGCCATAGGGGGCATAGGCGCCGGGGGTCGTATGTTCTCTCCGATCCGGCAGATAACGGTCTATGTCGAACTCGAGCGGGTCCTTGAAGAGGTCCTCCGCGTAGTGAGTTGCCGTCTGGCAAATCAAAAGCATCGTTTTGGCCGGAATCTCATAACCACTGACAATACATTCGTTCATGACCGTTCTCAACTGCCAGGGAATGACCGGGTACAAACGCGCCGACTCCAGGCAGAGGCGGTGGGTGACGTCAATGCTGTCGAGGGTGAAATCCTTCGCTTCCGGTACACGTCCGTTTCCGAAGAGCGCTTCGGCTTCCCGTTGGATCTTCTCGTACAGGTCCGGGTGGCGCACCATGGAATAAACCGCGAAGGCGAGTCCGCTGCCGAGATAGATGCTGGCGACCATTGCCGCCACAAACGGGAAGGTGATGTCCGTTTCCGGCAGGAACTGGGGGTCGTTCTTGTGGAGTTCGAGGATTGCGTCGGCAATATCCGGCGGCTTCCCCCTCCGCTGCGCCGGCGTGTGGGATGCGATGATCGCCTCCTGGAGTTCACGGACCCGCTTTCCGTAGCGTTTCATCCTTGGCGTCCGCAGCATGAACTTGGGCAATGCGCCCTGAACTTGAGTCACCAGTGCACGATGTTCATATTCGAGCAGTTCATCGACGTAGTGGCTGCAATCCACTCCGATCACCAGATGAGAGATTTGGCTGCTGACGTGGTTCTTGAAGGTCGGGCCTGCTCGCAAAACGTCGCCTTCATTCCATCGGCGCAGCGAATGTCTGCACTGGTGGATCAATTCCGGCAGATTCCGCCCCAGCGCGGCACGGGAATAGGCGCCCTGGAGCGACTTGCGCATCCTGTAGTGCTCGGCGCCATCCATGCCCGGCAGGGTGCGGGTGGCTCCGAACGCACGTTCCAGATCCTGGATGTAGTCCTTCGAGCGCAGGTAGAATCGCCCGTACTTGTTGACCCACTGATTGGTGTCCGGCCCCATCAAGGCGACTACTGTCGATTTGCGGACCTTGAAGGGAAGCTGGACGACCGGTCCGTGCTTCCGAAAGATGCCGTGCATCGCCTTCGGCATATTGCCCGAGAGAAAATCACGCTGTCGCAGGATGTCGGTGAATCCGAGCTTGGGAATGGGTTTGGTCTGGATGACACGACGGGTCTTCGGTG
>JAAXHE010000266.1 GCA_012271065.1 Candidatus Latescibacterota bacterium | reverse complement strand
ATCCACGCCGTTGTACCCTTCCTGCTGGATATCCAGAACGCCCACGTTCCACCGGCCGACGCGTCCCGTGACCTTGGCGCCAACCTCCAGATCCACGGGGCGCCCCCTGTCGCCCAATCCGATACGGCGCGAATGAAAGGGAATGCCGTTTCTCTCCAGCCCGCCAAAGGAAAAAATGTCGACGTCCTGCAGGAAGAAGTCGCGCTTCTCGGGAAAGAACAGCGAGAAGCGGGTGAGATTGATCTGCCGATCGTCGACCTCGGTCGCGGAAAAGTCCGTGTTCAAGGTCAGCACACCCGTCAACGACGGTGTGAAGTTGTAAAACGCATCGAGCGACGGATCCGTCACCGAATCCGTGCCATTCGTCTCGAAGTCCCTGGAATGACTGGTGACGATCGAAGGCACGATATCCAGGCCCACTCCCTGCTGCAGCCCGGTCAGACCCGTGATCACGCCTGTCGCGCCCGGGTTGACGTCGCGATTGAACGACACCCACGCAATGTCTTCCTGCTTTCGCGCAATGCTGCGTTCGACCGTGAAGCCCCAGTCGGCATTGTTCGGGTCGAAGTTCAGTGTCTTGAATGGAATGGAAAATTCGGCCGCCCAGCCTTCGTCGTTGATCCGGGCCGCGGCATGCCAGATACCCTCCCAGTCCTGATTCTGCTCGGTGGGCGTTTCGTAGATCCCGTCGCGTCGATTTCCGACCGGATTGACCTGGAAGCTGTAACCCGTGCGCTTGTTGTTGAAGGGATCCAGCAGGATGGTGAACGAATCATCGAACCACATCCCCTGGCCCTGCACCATCTGTCGCGCGCGTATCTGATCCGGTTCGCTGTCGAACATGCGGGCCGCAACGTAAAGGTTATCGTCATCGTAGAGTACGTAGACTTCGGTGTGCTCGGTCGGCACGCCGTGGTCCACGGGGTCGAACTGGTGCAGGTCTTCGATCACGGGCGCCTGCGTCCAGACGGTATCGTCCAGAACGCCGTCTATCGCCGGCGCACTTTCCGTTCGCGCGATTCGAAGCACCTTGTCGCGCTCTGCGGCGTCGCTCGCTTCGGTCCTGCCTTGTGCATGGGCCTGGCCGAGGCTCAACGACAGAGCCAGTACAACGGTTGCGCTCAGAGCGGCACCGGTTATCGATGGGCGAGAGGTGCGATCCGACATGAAGAAAATCCCGTTGATCAATGGTCTGTGGACCAGGTCCGCAAGTGGATGCGCGACTCAGGAAGAGCAGAGCTCGATATCGCCATTCAGCGTCCGAACGCGCACGCGCGGTGAACCGTCCGGACCCTCAATACTCAACTCGAGCCCCGATCCCGAACTCGACGGCTGATCTTCATACCCGAAGCAGTTCTCGATGCGGCCGCTGTACGTTCCCAGGTCCAGCGTCAGGTTGCCTTCTTCGCCGATGTCGAGCTCGACGTCGCCGTTGACCGTCTCCGCATAGATTTCGGCGCCTTCATTCAGGGTGGCATGAACTTCGATATTTCCATTGCTCGTGTCGAGAGACAACATGGAAACGGTATCGACGTCGAGTTCGATGTCGCCGCTGACGGTCGAAGCCGTCAGGTGGGTAAGCGGGCCGCGTGCTTCGATTTCGCCGCTCAGGGTAGTGAGTACCGCCATCACGGGTTCGCCGGGATCGGGCATCGACACGTCTCCAGCCCTGGCGAATCTGGAACGATTGGAGACCGACAAGTCTCCGCTTGCGGACTCCGCCGTAACGGTTCCTGACCAGATTTCCGTCTCGACATCGCCACTGATGGTATTGAGCGCCTGGCTGCCATGAACGCCGGCAATCTGCGCCTCCGCGTCGGTCGTGGAGAAAGTCAGACTGCTCTGTCTCGGCATGCTGACAAAGATGTCCGTTTCGTCGGGAAATACGGGTTCGGAACCCTCGGGAATGGGGACGACATTGATCAGTGTGTGTCCTTCTTCCTGAGACAACTCGACGCGTATCGCGTCTTCGCCGAGTTCCCCCGAGACTTCGACTTCGTCCCGGTCCCATCCCCGGACGATGAGTTCGCCCACCGCCAT
>JAAXHE010000302.1 GCA_012271065.1 Candidatus Latescibacterota bacterium | reverse complement strand
GATTCCAGCGGCCACTTGTCGAGCGGACGGAACCGGCTAGAAGCTGTGGTTAGTTCGGAATATCCCCGCTATCCTGTAAGGCAAAAGCCATCAGGCAGTTCACATGATCAACCACCTCATGAAAATAAACCTGCGGATGAGATCGATGGAATGCGCGAAACGGCTCATGACCGAACTGTTGGGTGGTGAAGTGGTGCATGAGCGTGGTTCAGATACCCTTGGCGATTACGAGTCCTGCACGTTCAAGGTTGCCGATGTGATATTCGACGTCGTCATTCCTGCAAACAGTGAAAGCGATATCGCAAAGGTCATAGAAAAGCACGGTGAAGGCATCGACTCGATCTGCCTGGCGGTGGACGATGTGGACGCCGTCAAGGGTCACCTGAATTCAAAAGACATTCAGTTCAGCTACGAAGCCGAATACCAGGGACACAGGATTGCATTCATTCATCCGAGAGATGCATGTGGCGTGAAACTGGAATTCATCGATGGGCCGATGGAAGCGGCGCGTTGAGACTTCTTGCGATTTGCGGTTGTGCCTTCATGGCCGTGTCCGCACTTGCCCGTGGAGCGGTTCAGCAAAACCCTCCAATGCCGGAACAAAACACGCTCATTCACGCCGGCGTCCTGCTGATCAATGCCGCGACTCCTCCGAAGGCACGGCAGACCCTCCACATCGAAAGCGCCCGAATCAAAGCCGTGCACGACGGGATTCTGTCGCCTGGGGAACTGGGCCTGGCTCCGGAAAACACCGAGGCAATCAATCTGCTCGACCGGTTCGTTTTACCGGGACTGATCGATGCCCACGTGCATCTCACGCTCAGTCCCGAACGGGAGGGGAATCGATTCGAGACGACCGGCGAGGAGATGCTGATCGAGGGCATCGTCAATGCGGGCCATACCTTGCGGGCGGGATTCACCACGGTCCGCGACCTCGGCGCACGGCCGTACTCCTGGCCGGTCATCGTGCTAAGGGATGCCATTGCCGAGGGTCGCATCGACGGACCCCGCGTGCTTGTCGCCGGCGGTTCGATTTCCGCGACGGGCGGCCATGCCGACATCCTGGACCGTCCGGAAAAGATCGCATCCAGACTCGAAACCCCCGGTGTCTGCGACGGTGTGGCAGCCTGTCGAAAAGCCGTGCGCGCACAGTTCCGGCAAGGGGCGGACCTGGTCAAGATCAACGCCACGGGAGGCGGGGGCGAGCGCAACGGCGGCAAGGACGATCCCCCCGCCTTCCTGGGGGATGAGCTGCGGGCGCTGGTCGAAACCGCGCGGAGTCTCCGGCTGAAAGTGGCCGCGCACGCCCACGGCACGGCTGGAATCAATGCCGCCCTGGAGGCCGGCGTGGACTCGATCGAGCACGGCTCCTTTCTGGACGAGGCGTCGATAGCGCTGTTCCTGCGGCGGGGTGCATTTCTCACCAAGCCGCTTGCCTGAAAGCCGAAAGTTGTTTGATCTTGCAGACTTTTGTTGAGATTTCCGGACGCTTCCACCATTACAGACTGCGCTGGCCGCGCCCTCGCTTGTCTTTTGCCCGTATGCGCGCACATGCTCGCTCCACCATAGGC
>JAAXHE010000279.1 GCA_012271065.1 Candidatus Latescibacterota bacterium | reverse complement strand
TCAACAGCTCCGGCAACTCCTACGGGTTGCGCCGGATCCTGCAGCATCCGACGATGATCGCGGTGCTCTACAACGACGGCAGCTACCGCGAGATCTTCATGGACGGGCGCGAGCTGGAGGAGGATCCGCTGCCCACCTGGATGGGCTATTCCGTCGGCCGCTGGGAGGGCGACACGCTGGTGGTCGAGAGCAACGGCTACAACGACAAGACTTGGCTGAACAGCCGGGGCGTGCCGCACACCGGGCAACTGCGCATGACGGAGCGCTTCCGGCGTCCGGCCTTCGGCCGCATGGAGATCGAGGTCGCGTACGAGGATCCCGGCGCGTTCGAGTCGCCGCTGGAGGCGACCATCCAGATGAATTTCGCCGCGGACGAAGTGATGCTCGAGACGGTCTGCGTGGAGGCCTACCTGGGGGCCGGACGCGACCACTGGAGCGACAGCGTCGAGGGGAGGGTTGCGACATCGGTGGAGGTCGCCCCCGGGATCCTTGCCAGGTACGTCGGCACCTACAGGGGCATGTACCTGACGAACGACGTCACGATCCGGATCACGCTGGAAGGCGGGCAACTGTTCCTGCAGAGGGGCGGTGGCGGGCGAGCGCCGCTGGCGGCGCAGTCCGAGACCGCTTTCGTACCGGAGGGCGGCGGTTGGGGCTACACCTTCACGGCCGACAGCAACGGGATGGCGACCGCAATCTCCGAAGTCCACGTTTCGGGCGCGTGGACTTTCGACCGAGTACCGGAATAATCGTGGATCGCAAACCGCCACCGAGCCGGGAGAACGCGGAATTGTCGCCGTCCCGATCGACCGGCTACTGATTCGATCCCATGCCCGTAAAACCGACGGCAAAGCCGATCGGATATGCAGTCTGGTAGTCTCCGGCATCGTCCAGGTTCGGCTCGCGATAGCGGTACATCTTGTCCCACATCGAAACGACATTCGCGCGAAACCAGATATCGAAGTTTCCGTAATCGGAGAAGTCGTCCAATGTGACGCGTTCGAGGATCTGCTCAATGGTGGCGCCCGCCTTCATCTCTTCCAGGACACGATCCCTGAGGGCGACCACGTATTCACGGTATTCCAGGAAGCTCTCCTGGGTGGTCGGGCCCCAATGGCCCGGGACGACGAGTTCGACATCATCAAGTTTGGCCAGGATTCCAAGCGTGTCGATCAAACCATCGATATCGGAATCTCGAAAATCCGGGAGGGCAAGCGACCTTTCCGCGCGCGCAATGTCCGGCGCTATCAACACGCCTTCCTCCGGAAAATGCACCTGGATCAGATTATTGCTGTGCGTTGGACCGAAGTAGTAAAGGACAATCTTCTTGCCTCCCAGGTGGATCTCCATTTCATCCTGGAACACCACATCCGGAACGGACGTATTGCGGCCTTCCCGGACAATGTGCTCCCGGTTGCGCGCGTGCGAAACGGTCACCGCCGTGTCGTCGAATACCTGCAAGCCGCAGATATGGTCCTCGTGGTCGTGGCTCAGGATCACGTATTTCACGGGCACGTCGTAGAGCCGGTCCAGTTCCTGCTTCAGCCACGCCGGATTACCGTCGCCGCGACAGGTGCCGTCGACCACGACGAGTCCCTCTTCGGTCACGATAACGTGGCTGTTCGCGGCGCCGGGCCGGTGGACAGTGCGAAACACGCTATCGGAAACCTGGACCAGCCTGGGCGATTCATTACCCGCTTCCTGTGCGGACGCTCCCGGCAATAGCGCCATACCCGATATCAGCAGACCGAATCCAAAAAGTCGCGCATTCATTTATCTCTCCAGATTTTTGTGAACGGTTCGTACCTTATCGAATTATCCCGCGTATGCGATGAAGCAGGATAGGACGTAATCGATGAGGCAAGTACAATGGCCCCGACACGTAGGGTACTGCGTCCGCGAGTCACTTTGGACCGAGCATCCCGGAAGCACACCGAGTCGAACACAATGAGAGCGGCAATCGCAATGATCCTTCTGTCGGTCCTTTCGGGGGCGCTTTGCGCTCACCATTCCCGGGCCGACTACGACACGAGCACGTTCGTCGAGATGGAGGGCGAACTTGCCTCGATGCGCTGGATCAAACCCCATCAGAGTTTCGAGTTTCTCGTCGAGGGGGCTGACGGCGAAATCGAAAGCTGGACCCTCGAAGGCTCGGGCGTGTACAGCCTCGAGCGCAGCGGCATCACCGAGGACCTGTTTCCGATTGGCGAAAGGGTCCGGATCGCGGGCTGGCGGTCCAGGACACGGCCCAGGGGGTTATTCCTGACACACATGCTGCTCCCCGACGGAGCCGAACTTGTGCTGCTCCCGACAGCGAACGTAGATCGCAGATGGTCCGAGGATTTTTCCGGTGGCGCGTGGATCAGCGAACCCACGAGCAGCCAGGACGGAAGCCTCTTCCGAACCTGGAGCACGGAGAGCCTCGACGTCTTCATCCAGGCCGGTCTCGGCATCGAGGTAGAGCTGACGGAGGAAGCGATGGCCGCCAAAGCCCTCGCATCGGAGTTCGATCCCTGCGTTGCGTCCGGCATGCCCTCCGCCATGGTAAACCCGCTGCCCGTTCAACTCAGCGACCACGGGGATTTCATCGAGATTCGACTGGAGACATTCAGCGTGGTTCGCCGCGTCGACATGACGAACAGCGTCGACGCCGAGACGGTACCGCTGAGCAAGTACGGCTACTCGACGGGCGCCTGGGACGGGGACGTGTTCGAGGTAAGGACGACGCGGGTGAACTGGCCCTGGTTCGACGACGCAGGGACACCGCAGACAGACGGAGTCGAGATTCTCGAGCGCTTTTCCCTGGACGGCGATGCCACCCGCCTGAACTACACGATGACCGTCAGCGATCCGGCATCTTTCGTCGAACCGGTTACCCTCGCCTGGCGGTGGATCGACATCGGAGAGCGGTTCTCGCCCCACGATCTCTGTCAACCGGAGTAAGCGATTCGTGGCAATTCCTGCCGCCGGATCGGCGATCAGTAGGCAGCCGTCATTCGGCGTCCGATGTAGTTGGGCGATTCAATCTCATCGATAATGGCCACGGCCAGATCTTCCATCGAGACCATGCTCCTGCCGTCTGAATCGCGCATGACCACTCCCGGCCCCACCCGGAATACTCCCGTGCGCTCGCCCGGTCGCAAGTCCAGCGGCGGAGCGACGAAGGTCCACTCGATGTCCGTCAACGAGCGCAGATAGTCCAGCGCGAGCGCGTGTCCGATCATGCTGACCGTGACGCTTGTACCTTCAATCCTCATGGCAGACGTCTGCGAACTCTAACGCAGCTCTCCGTTAAGATACACGCCGCTGCGTTCATGAAAGATCAAGGAGACCCAGATGGCAAGACAGCAATGGAATGCGCCACCGGCACTGCAAATCGACGTATCGAAAAACTATGCCGTGGCCATCGAGACAAACCGCGGAACCATTGAGCTCGAGCTTTACCCGCAGCACGCCCCGCAGACCGTAAACAACTTTGTATTCCTGGCGGGTCAGGGATTTTACGACGGCGTCATTTTTCATCGAGTCATCGCAAATTTCATGATTCAGGGTGGCGACCCGACCGGTACCGGCCGCGGTGGCCCCGGGTATCGATTTACCGATGAGTGCGCAGGCAATCCGCTCAGGCACGAGCGATGCGTCATTTCCATGGCCAACGCCGGGCCGAATACCAACGGCAGTCAGTTCTTCATCACCCATCTCGCAACACCGCACCTGGACGGCAGGCACACGGTGTTCGGAAAGGTCACAAGCGGTGAGGACGTTGTGGATGCCATTCAGCAGGGTGATCGGATGATAAGCGTTACGGTTGCTGCCTGAGGCGCGTGATTCACCGCGCCCGATTCAATTCAAGGTAAGAGCACAGCAACACTGCGAACAGGAAGAGCAGGATTCCAATGGGCAAACGCATACATATCAACCGCCGGCGATTCCTCGCCGGTTCCGCGGGCGCCATGGGTGCGGCGTATTTCGGCAGATTGCCGCTGGAGGCAATGGCCCAGGAAACATCTCCAGCCGACCAGGAATGGGACGCCGGCCTCGTGCGGCATATCCTTCCCACGGTCAGCGATTCGCGGATCCTGGTCAAGGTCTCGTTCGACCGGCCGCTGTCGGACGCGCCGACACTGCGGATCGGAACATCCGCATTTCCCGGAAAGATGAGCGACACGACCGGAGAGTACTGGCAGTTCCATGCAGGCCAGTTGCAACCGGGCCGACCCTACACTCTTGCGTTGCAGGACTCCGCCGGCCAGTCCTTGTGCGAGCCCTGGCCGCTCTCGACCTTCCCCGCACCTGACGCGAACCCGGAGCGAGTCCGAATCCTGTTCTTTACCTGCGCCGGCGGAACCAGCGGTACCTACGAAGGTATCGGGCAGCGGGAAGACTTCCTGCCAGCCAGCATCCGCAACCGCCTGCTGCGCCGGGCGCTGTCGTTTCAA
>JAAXHE010000081.1 GCA_012271065.1 Candidatus Latescibacterota bacterium | reverse complement strand
TTGTTCAGGCGTTTCATGATGTCCGGAAACGCCTGGACATGGGTCACTTCGGGTTGGGTGCGGTACCATTCGGCAAATTTCTCGACGGCAGCCAGGTATTCGGGATCGGTGATGCCGCCTTCCCGTCCCGCCTTCAGCGAATACTCCAGCGTATCCAATCCGGTCAGGTTTTCGATGACGAAATCCGTGTCCCGTCGAAACTGGTAACGCTCGTCGAAATATTTGGGCCAATTGTCGCTCAACTGGTTGCGGGGGATGCCCATGATGAGGCCGATGGCCAAAAGCGGAACGATCCAAAGCAGGAATTTGCGCTTCGCCACGACAAAGGCGCTGAAGCGTTCGAAGAATAGAGTCTTTTCGGGACCAAGCAGGCGTGCGCGCAACGGCAGGATCGAAAGCAACGCCGGCAGAAACAGCATGGAATAGACGAAAGCACAGGAAACACCAAAGGCCACCAGATTGCCCAGGACCCGAAACGGGGGCGAATCCGAGGCGTTCAGGCTGAGAAAGCCGATCACCGTCGTGAGAGTCGTCAGAAAGACCGGATAGGCATTGGTCCGCACCGATGCCGCGATCGCGGCGTTCCTGCTCAGACCGCGGCCCATGCCCAACAAGGTGCTGGTGACGATGTGAATCGAATCCGCGACGGCGACCGCCATCACGATGATGGGCACGCCGGCATTGGTCGGACTCATCACCGTGCCGAGCCAACCGGCGAACCCCATCGTCGTGTTGACGATGAACACCAGCAGAATCGAGATCGACAGGGTGGCGAGGAACGAGCGCAGAAGAATGGCGGCGGAGGCCGCGATGACGAGAAAAACGATGGGAACCAGGAACTGTAGATCGTCCCGCGTGGCTTCGGCGAACGCGCGGTGCATGACGACATCGCCGGTCAGGTAATAGGCGGTTCCGGGGTGGCTTTCGCGAGCCTGGTCCAGCGCGGCATTGAGATAGTCGGTGATCTCCATGACTGCCGCGTCCGGATCGTCCGGCAGGACGAAATTGATCGTCAAGCCGCCAACGCGGCCGTCGGTGGAGATCAGGCGCCCGGCGATCTCGGGAGCGGTCAGGGCGATTGTCCGGATTCGCGCCAAGCCGGCATCGTCCAGAGACTGTGCGTCATCGACCAGCG
>JAAXHE010000023.1 GCA_012271065.1 Candidatus Latescibacterota bacterium | reverse complement strand
GCGGCGAAAACAGCTCCCGGGCGGCGATTCAGCCTTCTTACCTGCGTTTGGGGGCTTTGCTTGTGATAAAGTTCCTTACCTAAAGGTTACGGGGAAACACTGGAGTTTAACCGTTTCCAGCAATGCGACCGTGCGGTGGGGGTGCCACACCCGCCCGCGCAATTACCAGTGAGGGGACTAAGATGAAACCTGAGAATAATGCTCTGGAAAGAGCGGTGCGTTCGGTACTTTTCACCGGCGCAATTACGGCCTTCGCCGTATCGCCCATGGCCATGGCCCAGGAAGAGGGCGACGAAGACGACGAAGACCAACTGGAACTTGGCCAGCAGGTGGTCACCGGGTCGCGCATCAAGCGCATAGACCTTGAGGAAGCCCGGCCGGTAGTCGTCATTACGCGCGAGGAGATCGAACTGAGCGGCCAGGAATCGGTGGCGGATGTGCTCCGCAACAGCCCGGTCAATACGTTCGGCTCGTCGCGGGAAGTGTCCGGCAACTCGTTCATAGGACAGGCGACAATAGACCTGTTCGGCATCGGGTCCACCCGCACCCTTGTGCTGCTGGACGGCCGACGCTCGCCGCGCTCTCCGGTCACGGCCAACCAGGCCAATGACCTCAACATTATTCCGCTTTCCGCGGTGGACCGTATCGAGGTCCTGACCGACAGCGCTTCGGCAATCTACGGCTCGGACGCGATCGGCGGCGTGATCAACGTCATCCTGCGGAAGGACTTTGACGGCCTCGAAGTGGGCACGTCGCTGCAACGCCCCACGCGTGAGGGGGCGGACTCGGACGCCGGCGTGGTCACGATCGGTGGCAGCACCAATCGCGGCCGTTTCCTGTTCACCGCCGACTTCCGCAACAAGACTCACATCGCATCACAGGATCGTTTCTACTCCAAGGGAGATAACGGGTATGACGCCGGTGCGGCGGATTATCCCGGCGCGCCTTTTGAGGCCACCTGGTATGCGTGGGAGAACACGGACAACCTCAGTTCCTGGGGCAACACCATCTGGCCCTTTTTCCTGTCGCCGCCGAACTGCGAGCAGGTGGTGGGCCCGGACGGCGACCGCCTGCTGGCCGGACCGTACATTGCCGCCAGCGGCCAGGAACGATGCGGTTTCGATTACACGGCGTTTTCCTGGGAAACGGCGGACCTCAAGCGGACCAGTGCATTTCTGCACGCGGACTATGAGTTGAACCCGGACCACGCCGTGCGCCTGCAATCGATGTTCAGCACCATAAACACCCACGGACGGTATGCGCCGGCGGTCGGCTTCTTCGCCATTCCGGTCAGGGCCATCGAGGGGCTGAAGGAGGGATTCGATTTCGACATGCCATATTCCCACCTGCGGCTTCCGTGGGACCCGAGCACGGCCTATTTCCTCGGCCATCGCTTCGTGGGGCTGGGCAACCGGGACTTCAAGGCCACCAACACCCTGTTCGAGAATGCGGTCCTGGCATACGGCACGGTTGGCATGTTCGACTACGAGTTCGAAGCGCGCCACACCCGCTACGACGGCCGCGAGGACAGTTGCTGCTACGCGAAAGCGTTTACCGCTTCCGAATACGTGGCGCAAGGCTTATATAACCCCTTTGATCCGTTGAGCCCCCTTAACGCCGCCGCGTACGACGCCATTACCTCAAATGCAAATCGTGATATTCGCGCGGATTTACGCACTTACAGCGGCCACGTGGGCTTCGACTTCCTCAACGCTCCGGGTGGCCCGATAGGCTGGGCCGTCGGCTTCGAATACATCGACGAGCTGTTCTACGACATCTACGATCCGCTGAGCGCCGGCGGCGATCTGATCGGCAGCGCCGGCAACAGCGGTGAAGGCGAACGGGTCGTGAAAGCCGCCTTTGCGGAAGCCTATATTCCGGTGTGGAGCAACCTGGAAGTCAGCGCGGCGGCGCGCTACGACAGCTACGACGATTCCGCCGGGAACGAAACCAGCCTCTATCTCTCGGCGCGCTACCAGCCCACGGACTGGCTGCTGTTCCGCGCCTCCTGGGGCGAAGGCTTCCGGGCAGCCAATATGAACAACCTGTATGGAGCCCGGAGTTTCAGCGCGGAAGGCGGGACTGACTTGGTTCAGTGCCAGCGCACCGGTGTGTCAGCGGAGAATTGCGTGGAAGAGCAATATCCGACGTTTACTGGCGGCAATCCCCTGCTGGCGCCGGAGTTGTCTGACAGCTACAACGTCGGTTTCGTCGTGGATTGGGAACCGTTTTCCGCCAGCGTGGATTACTGGAGCCGCGAAATCGAAGACGGCATCGGTTTGGCTAGCCTGCAGGGTCTGATCGAATCGGAACTGCTGGGTCAATGCCAGGCGACTGGAGAGATCGTGAGCACGATCGACACCGGAGCGCGGGCGGAGATTATCGAGTGCTCGCCGGGCAACGTACTGAAGCGCGAACCGACCACCGGCATACTTCTGGAAGCCGAAGCAGGTTGGGGCAACACTTTCCGGCAGGAAATCAGCGGCTTGACCGTGCAACTCCAGTACGATCTCGAAACGGCTACGGCGGGTGATTTCACGTTCGGCCTTTTCGGAGCCCGGTTGCTGCGGTACCAAAGCCGGTCACGCACGGCCACGGACTGGAGTTCCAGCCTGGGCGAGGGCGTGGGCGATAGCGCGCGGCCCAAGTATCAGGCCCAAGGCCTGTTGCGCTGGAATTACACCGACCATACGGTTTCGGTGTATGCGCGCCACATCGCCGGCTACATTCGCCCCGAGGCCGGATTCTCGGCGCCCTCGCACACGGAGTTCGACCTGGTTTATCGCTGGACTACGCCGTGGGACGGCCGCATCACGGTGGGCGTGCTGAATGCCACAGACGAGGATCCGGAGATCGACAGCTTCGCCTCGCCTCGACCGGCTGTGTATGACCTGTACAGCCTGGACGGGCGCGTGCCGTACGTGAGCTACCGCCACTTCTTCTGATCGACAAAAACCGGATCGGTTACCGCTTATGTGAGCGGTAACCGATCCACCACAATTCGCGAGCCGCCGACAGTTCCTGCTTGAGTGGCTTATCCAGACTTACCCGCTTCTGGCAACGAGGAACCTCGTAGTTCGACGCAAAGGAGCCGTTAACGTCAAATTATTTCTGGGTTCTCCTTAAGTCTTCTCCTCCCGATTGAGCAAATCAAAAGGATCCGGGCTGCAGGGCTGGAGACCACACCACCCGTAGAAAAAAGGTATCTTCCCCGTACCCCCCGGCCCCGGAGAAGCAGGGGTTGGGCATTGTGGAAGCGATTGAATGTCAGCCCAAGTCCCGGCAGCTTTAAGTTCGCCAACCGTATCCGAGAACGATTCGGAGAACAACGTCCCATCCCAATGGCCCACGGTAATAACGGTGCTATTGTCACTGAGGTTTCCGTGTGCTTTTCGACACAAGCCACTCTCGCTTTCTTGGCTCATTAGCGGAAAAGGCGCTGCAAGTAAGATGCCCACCAATAGCATTCCGATGATGGTTTCATGGAGAAACCTCCCATTGTTGTTGGTATAGTGCCTTGGCAAGCATCTATATTATGTCGAGATCTTGAGCGGGCTCTGTTCGGAGCACCAGGATCACTCCCAAGTCGATATTAAGTCTTTTATCTGTTCGAAGTAGCTGCCGCCAAAATACTGTATCGGAACTGCTGCTGTCGCTAAAGTTGGCCGATGGTTTCAACTCCTGAGCAAACCGTAATCCGCATGCACAAGCTGGCTGTGCGCCTAAGCGGCGGCCTTGTCGTGGCGCTGGTATGCGCGGTCGGCAAGCCAGCCTGAAGCAATCTCCTGCGGCCGGCGTATTCTCGGAAGCCTGCGGGGTCTTCGCTGCGTCCATCGCTCCGGCAACAAGGCCCGCCACGTTGCGCAGCCGCGTGGTTGAAGTGGACACGTAGCGGATTTCCGCAGCCCGCCGCGGGCGGAAAGTAATGCAATTGAACTTGTTTGATGACGCCTCGGTCGAGGTGGAGATCAGGCGGGTGAGGCCCACGCAAACCGGTTACTTCATCGCGGGGCCCGCCGCGGGTTCAAGCCGACGAAACACCGACGGAGAGCGGCTCGGACGTCCGGATTCTGGTGGTTTACACACAGGGCGTACGGCGGGCAGAGGGTGGCGACACCGGCATCCGGGCGCTAATAGATCTCATGGTCCAGTCCGCCAATTAGACTGAACGTAAGCGTTCGCCCGCCATGTAGGAGTCGGACGATTGG
>JAAXHE010000029.1 GCA_012271065.1 Candidatus Latescibacterota bacterium | reverse complement strand
TACGGACGCTGCCGGAAATCAGACGGGCCGTAAACGATATGATGAGCTCGTATAGAGGCGGACACGTGACCGTGGCCGAGGCGGCAGCGGAGGCCACCGCCACGATCAACGAAGCGCTCTCGAGATAGACCTCATTCTTCGTTCGCGGCGTCGAGAGAACGTGCACCCCGGTGGGAATATTCCCGCCGGGGTGCTCATTTACCTTGCGATGCACATGCGTACCTGAATCCGAGCATCGGCGCACGCGAACAGAGCACGGGAGACCCACGTGGCAGAATCGACTACCACCTCGAGGGCGATTGCCAGGACGAACATCAAGAACGCCTGTGTAGCATATCTGTTTGTCCTCCCCACCGTTTTC
Source organism: Candidatus Latescibacterota bacterium (assembly GCA_012271065.1). Next base: position 2,368 of record JAAXHE010000029.1, on the reverse strand, counting down.
TACCTGATCTTCTTCAGCTTGGGCGCGATGGTCGCGGCCGTTTTCTTCTCCTTTTTGGAGTATGATGTCCTCTCTCCACCCAGATGGAACGGACTCGATAACTTCCAGAGGTTGTTCGCGAGTCCGCTGTTTCCCAGGGCGGTGTGGAACACCATCTACTTCGCGATACTCTATGTACCGGCTCACACGATACTCTCGCTGCTCCTTGCAATGCTGGTGAATCGAGATCTGAAAGGCATTGTGGCATTCCGAACCGTCTACTTTCTTCCCGTGGTCTCTTCAGTAGTGGCGATTTCTCTACTGTGGACGATGATGTACGGGAAGGAGTTCGGATTGATCAATTACGTCCTGAAGACCCTGTTAGGCGTATCCGGCCCAGGTTGGTTGACCGACCCCGCGTGGGCCATGGCCGCGGTGGCGATCATGAGCGTATGGAAGAGTCTGGGCGTCGGAATGATGATATTCCTTGCCGGCTTGCAAGACATTCCCAGGGATTTATATGATTCGGCAACGATCGATGGATCTGGCCCGTGGAGGAGGTTCCTGCACGTTACGCTTCCGCTGGTGTCCCCCACGACGTTCTTCGTCGCCGTGGTGAGCACGATCAATTCACTTCAGGTGTTTTCGCAGATATACGTCATGACGGAAGGTGGGCCGCGATGGTCGACGACGACATTGGGCTACTTCGTCTTCGTGAGCGCCTTCGAAGACTTCCGCATGGGGTACGCCTCGGCGGTCGGTGTCGTGCTGTTCGTCATCGTGATGTTCTTCACTCTGATTCAGTTTCGACTGAGAAAGAGTTGGGTGCACTATTAGGTGCCGAAGGATGATGCGCGATAATCTCATGTCGTCGCTTGCGTCGAACCGCCGCAACCAGTTGGCGGGAAGGGCGGCCGTCAATCTGTTCTTCTACGTGCTGTTGATATTGGTCGGACTGGCCTTTCTGCTGCCTTTCCTGTGGATGCTGTCCGCGTCCCTGAAGAGTGTTGCCGAGATATTCAGCTTCCCACCCAAGTGGTTTCCCCGCGTCCGGAGGTGGAGCAACTACACGGATATATTCTTCGTCATGCCGTTTGGCCGCTTCGTCTTCAATAGTTTCAAGGTGAGTCTGCTGTCCACGGCCGGTGTGGTTTTGAGCAGTGCGCTGGCGGCATTCGCGTTCGCCAGGCTGAGGTTTCCGGGGAGGAATCTCATATTCGCTCTGCTGCTGTCTACGTTGATGTTGCCCGGGGAGGTCACGCTGATCCCGATATTCTTCGTAATGAGAGCGCTGGGAGTGATAAATACCCATATTCCGCTGTACCTGCCCGACTTCTTCGGGAATCCGTTCGGGACGTTTCTGCTTCGTCAATTCTTCCTTACGGTCCCGCAGGAACTGGAGGATGCCGCGGCGATGGACGGGGCCGGTCCCTTCACGATTTTCGGGCGGATATTCCTGCCATTGGCGAAGCCTGCACTGGCCACGCTGGCGGTGCTCACCTTCATGTGGCGGTGGGAGGAGCTGATCAGGCCTGTCATTTACCTGGGGAGTCGCGAGAAGATGACGCTGACCGTAGGTTTGACGGGTTATTTTGCGGAGTTCGGTGGTGGGGAGATATTTCGCTGGGACCTGCTGATGGCGGGGAGTGTGGTGAGCATCATACCGATTCTCGTGCTGTTCGTGATCGGACAGAGGTTCTTCATACAGGGGATCACGATGACCGGGATAAAGGGGTAGGACGAACCTCGGCCGCCACGTCGGCCATCATGCGGTTCACCGGTGCCGGCGCGACGGCCCGCTCGCGGTAGCGGGACATGGCCGCCCGCGCCACCGGCGTCACCAGTTGGTGTGCGAGCCGTCGCGCCGGCGCAGGTGCGGGTTCTCCCAGAACTCGAACGCCTTCTGCACCGCGGGCGCTTCCTCGTTGAACTCCACCCCGAGGCCGGGCGTGTCCGGCACCCGGTGAAACACGCCCTCCAGCATCGGCTGCACCGGAAACAGCTCCGGGTCGAAATGGAAGCCGCGCTCCGGCGAGCGTTCCTCCAGCCAGGCGTACAGCGGCGTGGCCGCGGCCAGGTGGATGTTGGCGGCCGTGCTGACCGGTCCCAGCGGGTTGTGCGGCATCAGGTCGATGTAGTGCGCCTCGCACCAGCCCACCACCTTCATCGCCTCGGTAAAGCCGCCGACGTTGCAGATGTCGAGCCGCGCGTATGCCGGTATGCCGCGCTCCACGTAGGGCAGGAACTGCCACTTGCTCGAGAACTCCTCGCCGATGGCGAAGGGCACGTCGGTCATCGTGCGCAGGGACTCGTATGCCCCCGGGGACTCGTCCCGGATCGGCTCCTCGAGGAAGTCGAGGGTCCCCGGCGGCATGCGCTGGCAGAAGGA
>JAAXHE010000035.1 GCA_012271065.1 Candidatus Latescibacterota bacterium | reverse complement strand
CCATGGACGTGTTACATTGCGTAGTAGGGCTGAACGGACGTTGTATTGGCGCCTCACTGCACAAACTTTCTGGCGAATTGTGTCAGCAAGGAAAGGGTGAGAACATGGAAGCGCAAGATCCGGTAAACGAGCAACTTGAGTCGAGAGCCAGCGACGACGCGCACTTCGAATCTGTCAATGAACCGGAAGGACAGGGGGAGCCGGAAGGTCCGGAAGAGGGACAACTCGATCTGCAGGATCAGCAGGACGGTTCCTTCCAGTCCGCCGAAGAGACGGAAGGACAGGCGGAATCGGAAGGTCAGGAAGAGGGGCAACTCGATCTGCAGAATCAGCAGGACAGTTCCTTCCAGTCCGCCGAGGAGACGGACGAACCGCAGGAATCTGATATCCCGGAAGACCCGCGGTTTGAACCGGAGGATCGGGCAGACGAAGAGCCGGAAGCCGACGAAGGGGAAGACGATCGCCTGGCGTCGGAAAACTTCGTTTCCGATCAACTGGACCTGCTAATCGGCGAGATCGATCGCGCTGTCGGCACTATCCGGCAGTTACGAGAGGAAATCGCCGGACTCGAGCAGCGAAACGGGGAACTCCGCCAGCGGCTGGCAGACAAGGATCAGGTTATCAACGGATTGCAGGCCGATCGGGAACGTCTCCGGTCCATTTACGACAACAATGCTTCCCTCATTGAGAACAAGGAGGAGATCCAACGCAAAATCGAAACCATGATCTCGCGTCTGGATTCAGTGAATACAGCGTAAAACAGCACCGCCGACATCCACGCGGGACCGCATCGTTTCAAAGCGCCTCCGGATGTCAAGAGGACTCATGTCTGAACAACCGGCAATACGCGTCCAGATCTTCGGCACCGAATACAATGTCCACGCGGAAGGCGACCCGGACCATGCGCGGGCCGTCGCACGATACGTTGACCGGAAAATGCGTGATGTCGCGAACTACATTTCACTTCGTTCGGTTGCCAAAATCGCAGTCGTAGCCGCCGTGAATCTTGCGCACGAACTGCTCAAGGAGGAAGAAGCCAGTCGGAAGATGGGAAAGACCCTGACCGAACAGACCTGTAATCTGGCGTCTTTCACAAACCGGATCGCGTAGAGAAACCTCGAACAGTAAGGGCGTGCCTGCAATCGGGGGCACCCCTGCCGGATCAATGATTCCGGCGTTGCCTGCTGCGTTCATCTGTAACCATCCGGAGCGGACACTCCAATCCGGACGGGATATACGGAACCGGATGAATGGAAGCGGGTTTTTTATTTGTGGTTCCTATAACAGTCCGTTGATAAAGTCGCT
>JAAXHE010000133.1 GCA_012271065.1 Candidatus Latescibacterota bacterium | reverse complement strand
TCGCCATGCGTGACTTACAACGACACTTTCCAGCTGATCAAGGGGAACGCCAGGGAAGGCATCGCACCGGCCCTATGGGACATTCCTGAAGACCACGACCCGTCCAGCAAACAGGCGGCCTACGAGCTGGTGCAGCAGGGTGGCCTACCCGTGGGGGTCATTTACAAGGATGAGACCCGGGGCTCGCTTGAGGCCAACATGGAATCCATACGCGCCAAGGCGCGCGAGCGTTCCGTGGAGCAATTGATGAACGCTTACGCGTTCTAGACATCCCCCGACACCCAGTCAGACAAGCAAAGCCGGGGTCCTTTGGGCCCCGGCTTAAATTTTTTGACCTCAGGGTCGGTTCCGTGCAATCACGGCGACGACCACCGGATGGGCAGCTCTTGATCAGTAGGATTGGGAGGGCTTCGCGGCTCCCGGTATGGCGTCCGGATTCTCCGCCGGCATCGACTGGTACTTGGACGGACACTTGACCAGGATATTGTCGGACGCGAAAACCCCCGCGTCGCCGTCGTAATGCCCTTCCAGAATGATTTCCGAGTGCGGGTTGAAAAAAAGGTCCGGCAGGACGCCTACGTAGTTAGCCTCCATCTGCGGGCTGCCCGGCGCGATGCCCGGCACGTCGACCTGTTTGTCGCCCAGGCTGAAACGCGAGAGCGTGGAACCGTCCTCCCGCCGGAATGAGCCCGGAGCCAGGGCGCCGGCTACCCTCAGCGTCTGGCCGTCGTGGAGCTTGGGGTCCTCCACAAACTCGCTCACGGTGACGAAATACAGCGTGTTGCCGGGAAAAGCGGCATACACCATATAAGCCACCGCCAGGGCAATAACGCCGCCCAATATGAGAAGACGCGTGCGGTGGTTGCGCCACGCGGAACGTTCCGATTCCGCCTCCGGCGCGTGGTCGGCAACCGCGACGGGGCCAGTGTATGGATCAGTTTGCATGAAAGCTCAAAGCCCGACAGGTTTACAGGCCATTCCTAATTATACCTGCTCGTTCCGGTCTCCCTGGTCCGGTTCGAGTTCATCGGCGAGTTCGATGGCTTGCTCAAGTTCCCGCAGCTCCCTTTGAACCGATTGGCGCCGCCAGGACATGTATGCGGCATAGATGAAGAATACCGCCCACACAACGGCGAAAGCGGCGAACAGAAATGGCAGATTATCGGGAGGCACAGTCACTCTACTCGTAGGTTCCTTGACGGCGAATCGCGGAAACCGTGTCTTCGGTACCGCGTAGCGCCATTCGTTCCAGCAGCAGGTAGAGGAACAGCGCCAGCGCTGCGATCATCGAGAAGAC
>JAAXHE010000350.1 GCA_012271065.1 Candidatus Latescibacterota bacterium | reverse complement strand
AAGGCCTAGTGACACGGGTGTCGGCGCCGATGCCCGCAACCTGTTGTTGTATCTACGGAAATACGAATCCCGTATCTATGAACTGTCGAAGACAAGTGCAAACCATCGGGGCCTATGGCCATGGCGGAAAGATGGTGTCCGCGGGCCAATGGGATGTAATACGGGAGGGCACTTTCCAACGCGTTAATACTCCTTGCGTCGTTGCCTGCCGCATACACCAGGATTGTGCGATCGTCGGGATGGCGGTCAGCCTGAAACAGGGATTTCCAGAATTTGGGAAAGAGGTTGGCGGCGTCTTCAAGGTTCGATATGAATGCGAGATTGCCGCCCCGGCTGTCGGTGGAGATTCCGTAGCTTCGATTGATTATGTCGAAGTTTTCGTAGAACGTCTTTTGCAACGCCGCGGCCTCCGCATCTACGGAGGCGCGAAGCGCGGAATCCGTATAGCTCACAGCGAATATGGACTGCAACCAGCTTTCTTCAGCCTGCTGTCCTTCGAGAGAAAAATCCTTGGCGATGGGAATGATTGTGGCTCCCGGTGCGACTCCGAAATCGCGCCCCGCTGCCACGGATGCGACCAATGTTCCATGCGTGCCGGCGCTCGGCAGAATCGAAAAGTAAAAACACTCGGATTGCTCGCCGTCCGAATCGGCGCAGGGATGGGTGTGCCTCACATACCAGGTCTGGTGCGATGGTGTCCATCGGTCGCCGTCTTCATCTTCAACGGGAAAAAAGCCGTAATGGGCTGCTGTGTCAGGTACCGGCGGCGCCCAGCCGTTTTGCAGGATTATTGATCGGGCGTTCAGTGTTTCAAGGGTTACGCCGTTGGCTTTGAGGGAGGGGTCCAGCCCGTCATACTCGAACACATGGCAGTCGTCGGATGCGGGGCCGCTGTAGCAATCTTGGGCTTCTGCGTAACGGGTGTCGTGGTCGTGGTCCAACCAATAAAGCAATTCTGCGCCCACGAAGGAAACGCGCCCCTCGAACTCCGAAAGGCGGTAATTCACCCCATCATCGTGAATTCCGATCCTTACGCCTGCGCCCGTTAATCCCCACGCGTAGGCGTGATGCGCGTTAATGTCTTTCAGCGCAGGTTGCAGCCAGGTGAAGCGGTCGCTGTATAGAAACCCGTCGGCCTTCCTCCATATTCTGCCGGCCGGTGGGGGCGTTAGCGGGTCGCCGGGGGCGCAGCCCTGCAAGCGGGTGTTGAACTGGGGGTTCCCGTCATTGTCCATTGGGAGGCACTCCCTTATGGACTCGTATGTGCCCGCATTTTCCCATCCGTCCCTGGCGGCGTGATAGTCGTTCGTTTCCCTGCGTTTTTGGATTTCCACGGTCAGCGCGTACTCCTGCGCGCGCAAGCTATCCCGCTCGTGTGAGGCCCAGTTGTTCAGTTCCAGCCATTGCTCATCGTCGCCACCCAACGCGGTGATGTAGTCCTTGTATGCCTGGTCAGCCGCGGCGCGAAGGGTGGCGTCTTTGGGGTTCTCTTCGGCCTGGGCCAGCGCGGTGATCCAGGACAGCAGCTTTTCCTCCGCAAGTTCCCGCCTTGCTGCCGCCATCGCTTCCTCGTGTTCTTCCACCAGACGATTGGCCCTGCTGATTTCATCGTCAAGAAACCTAATGCGAGTGTCGTACTCTTCCGAGTTTAAGCTGGCACGCACATCCCAATCATGTCCCGTCCACTCTTGGGCAGACGCGCTTGATAAGACGAAAACCGCGAGAGTAACGGGTACGGCATTGAGTCTCATGTGGATTATCCGAGTAGGTAAACTGGCGCCGATTCTACGGTATCAGCGCCAAGCGGTCCGTTCCCTTACCTGAACTTCCGGAGTTGATTCGATATAACGGATTGATTTTCGTTAAGAGCTCGGATTTCTATCGGTTCGTTACTGGGAACACTATTGCAGCCGCACGCTGAGCAGCCGGAAGGCTTTGCGCTGCAGTTCGGTGGGCCGGGTCAGCAGATCGAACGGTTCGGCGCCGGGAAGACGGGGCGTTACGCGGTTCTTGGTGATGGTGGCCAGGTCGCGGAGCAGGGTGCGGAAGCTGTGCACGG
>JAAXHE010000097.1 GCA_012271065.1 Candidatus Latescibacterota bacterium | reverse complement strand
ATAGACCGAAGGACTATTGAGGAATTCGGAGTGCCGGGCGTCGTACTGATGGAAAACGCCGGAAGAGCCGTGGCGTCCGCCATCATAAAAGAGTATCCCTCGGCGGAGAAAATGGCGGTTATCTGCGGCACAGGAAACAACGCGGGGGACGGCTTCGTGATCGCCCGCCATCTTATTTCCTCGGGAAAGAACATAAGCGTCCACATAGCCCAGAAGAAACAGCATTACAAGGGAGACACGAAAACAAACCTCGACTCGCTTCTTGAGATCGGGGCCGACGTAAGGGAACTTGAGGGAAAACTCCCCAGGATAAAGGACGCGGACGTTATAATCGACGCCATTTTCGGCACCGGACTCGACAGGAACGTGGGGGGCTTTTACGAAAGGCTTATAAAATTCATAAACCGCCAGAGCGCCCCGTGCGTTTCCGTTGACATACCCTCCGGACTCGACGCAGACACGGGACGGCCCATGGGAGCGACCGTGCGGGCGGACGTTACCGTCACTTTCGCCCCGGCCAAGCTTGGAACGTGCGTTTATCCCGGGGTTGATTACGCGGGAAAACTCTGCGTGGCGGATATAACCATCCCCAAACGGCTTGAGAAAAATCTCCCCTTTGAACTTCTCACGTTTCGAAGATGCGCGGGACTGATAAGAAAAAGGACAGCGGATTCCCACAAGGGGACCTACGGACATCTTCTCGTGCTCGCGGGTTCTCCGGGAAAAAGCGGGGCCGCGATTCTCTGCGCCGAGGCGGCGCTTCGCGCGGGAAGCGGACTCGTCACTCTGGGGGTTCCAAACAGCATATCCGCGGCCGTTGAGGAAAAGACAACGGAGGTGATGTCCGTTTCGCTTAAAGACTCAAAGGACGGGACTTTCCACTCAGACGCGCACGAAGAAGCGCTGAGAGAGCTTGACGGAAAAAAGACGGCACTTGCCGTCGGCCCCGGAATATCGACCTCCCGAAGCGCAGGGAAGTTTCTTGAAAAGGTGATAACGCAATGCGAAGTGCCAGTCACGCTTGACGCCGACGCGCTTAACATAATTTCAAACAACCCCGAAATTCTAAGGAAAACAAAAGTTCCCGCGGTAGTGACTCCGCACCCAGGGGAGATGGCAAGGCTATGCGGTTTCGGAACGAAACAGGTGCAGGGCGACCGCGTCGGGATCTCAGCCCGGTTTTCCGAGAAATACGGCTGCTATGTCGTCCTGAAAGGCGCAAGAACCGTCGTCTCAACCCCCGGCGGAGAGGTGTTCATAAACCCGACGGGAAACTCGGCCATGGCCACGGCCGGAACCGGGGACGTGCTCACGGGAATAATCGGGGGACTTGCAGCGCAGGGATACAATTCTCTTCAGTCCTGCCTTCTCGGCGTTTTTCTCCACGGCCACGCGGCCGACCTTCTTCTCGAGGAAACGGGCGCCGCGGGCTTTACCGCCTCCGAAATATCGCGTAAAATCCCCGCTTCAATAAACTCCATCATGTCGTCCACGGAAGAAAAGCATTTCTCCACGGTAAGATAATCCCAATGGAAAACGCGTTCCTACTAGAAGTCAGCAAGCCTGAACAGACCATGCTTTGCGGAGAGATAATGGGGAAACTGATACCCAGAGGTTC
>JAAXHE010000132.1 GCA_012271065.1 Candidatus Latescibacterota bacterium | reverse complement strand
AGTATTTCGACCACAAGGGCCGGCCGTAGACCGGATGGGCTTTTTCAACGGGCTGCTAGGAACAGACACACGCGTGCTGTTCCGCAGACCACCACCCAAACTAAGTCCCAGAGACAACTTACCTTGGAGTCCACAAATGAAACCCTTCTCTGAAGATCTGCTTGCGAAGCTGGCGAATACGACGGTAGCCCCACCCGAGACGCGGCCGAGAGTGCTGCTGGGTGCTGACGAGGTGGATGGGATCCGGGAACGGGCGCGGGGGATACAGGGGTTTGTCGACAAGCTTGCGGAGGCGGCGCGGGAGGCGTCCGGCAACGAGGACCTGTTCGGCGCCGATCCGGAGCTTCCGTATTTCTGCCAGACGCCGCTACGCTCTCTGGCGAATGCGGCTTTCATCCTGGAGGACGAGGCGTTCGCGGCACGGGCGCTCGAGGGCGTGGAGGTGATGTTCTCGTTTCCGCCGGAGGAGTGGGTGGCGCGTCCGCACCGGCCCATGCGATGCGATCACGCCATGCTGAACGTGGCGTCGGCGATCGGTATTTCCACGGATCTCTGCGCCTCGCTCTGGCCGGCCGATGCGGCAGCGTCGATTTCAGACCGGATCAACGCGTACACGGTCACGCGGTTTCTCGAAACCTGGGAAAAACAGGATGCGCACTGGTCGAGCCCGGGCTACCACTGGAACTGGAAGATCATGTGCTGCGGCGAGATGGGAACGGCGGCGATCGCGTGCTCGGAGGCGATTTCCGATTTTGACGCGGTGCTGCAGGCGGCGCTCGAAGGGTGTCTGGACATCCTCGATTTCGTTCCGCCGGAAGGGGACTGGGCGGAGGGCCCGGGATACTGGCTTGGCACGTTGGGGCACGGTGTGAAATTCGGCGTCGGATTACGCCGGGCGACGGGCGGAGCGGTTGACCTGTTCGAGCATCCGGCGTTGCGGAAAACCGGTGACTACATCGTACACGTGACCGAGCCCGACGGGCAGGTCTACAACTTCAACGATAACGGCATCGCCCTCGGTCCCAGTCTCGACTATCTGTTGCTGCTGGCCAGGCTGCGCCGCCGGGGAGACTGGTCCAGAACCGCGCGCGCTAGCGACCACGCGACCGTGGAACGCCTGATCTGGGACGACCCGTCGCTGGCGGATGCGATCCCCGAAGAGACATCGGGAAGTTATCCGACGACCGGCGTGGTGACGATGCGCAGCGGGTGGGATGACCAGGCTACGTTCGTGGGCTTGAAGTCCGGTTCAAGCGCCGTCGGCCATTCGCAGCTGGACGCGAACTCATTCGTCGTTTCCTCGCGCGGAGAAAGGCTGTTGATCGACGAGGGAATCTGGCCCTACGGCCACGACCTGGGATTCTTCGACAGCGGTAGTGGAAAGCGGTGGAATTTCGATGGTAACGGAACAATCGGTCACAATACGCTGATGGTGGACGGCGAGGGCCAGCGCTACGGCGCCGAATATCCCGGAAGGATCGTCTCTTTCGACGGGGGGGAGGAGGTGGACGTGGCGGTCGGTGACGCCACCGCGGCATACGGTGGCAGGTTGAAACGGTATCTGCGGACGCTGGCTTTTTTGAAGCCCGACGTGCTCCTGGTTTACGACCGGGTCTCGTCGGAGGAGCCCCGGCTGTTCGAGTGGCTGTTTCATCACCGGGCGGACGTGTCAGGTGACGAGCGGCTGACCCGGTTCACGCGAAACGGCGTGACGTTGTCTCTGTCCAGAGTGATTCCGGAACACATGGAATGCTGGCGGACGAGTGACGTAAGGCGTACCAGCACATATACCGAGTCCAACCAGTTTCGACCCAAGCGGGTCAGCGTCGAATACAGGAGTTACGGGCCGTTTCATCCGTGCCGGGAAATCGAGGTTTTGTGGGCGATCCATGTGGGAGACGCATCTGTACGGCCGGAAGTCGAGGCATCGGCGGGGGATGGAGCGTCGACGGTCCGGGTGCTGTTCGGTGACGGGAACGAGCGAATCGTAAGGCTACCTGGATAATTCAATGCGCCCCGTTGTTTAATCCGTTTGCTGCTTCGAGTCCTTTTTGTGTTCCTCTGTCTTGTCGCGACCGGCGCTCTGTTCCTGGTTGATCTTGTGGATCAGCCAACCGTATTGCTGCAGGAAGGGATCGTTCGTTTTGTTAGCCTCAATGCGAAAATAACATTG
>JAAXHE010000272.1 GCA_012271065.1 Candidatus Latescibacterota bacterium | reverse complement strand
GAGGGCCGCCTCCGCGACACGAGGGACCACCTCAACACCCAAGCCGCGATCGCGTACCTGCGGGTGGCGCTGCAAATACTGAATTGACGCGGAGCCGTTTGTGACCACGCCGACAACAAAACGCATCGTCTGCCTCGCGAACTCCCGTAAAATGGGAGGTCGTTGCGTCGCCGGCAAAGAGATATCGGAGGGTGCCCACCCGGGCAACTGGATCCGTCCGGTCAGCTGCCGCGAAAACGAGTCGGTCTCGGAACGGGAAAGATGTTATGCCGACGGCAACGAACCACAACCGTTGGACATAATCGAAGTGTCCTTTCTCGGACCCCAGCCCAAGAGTTACCAGCAGGAGAATTGGCTGCTGAACACCTCCCGCCGGTGGCGCAAGACGGGACGCTTAACATGGGAAGACTTGACGAAGCTAGCCGACCCTGCGGCACCGCTGTGGACCAACGGCTTCAACTCCCGCAGCGGTGAAAACGATCAGGTTCCGGCAAATATCGCCGGCGCACACGAAACCTCCCTCCGGCTGGTGGGTGTGGATGATCTCACTGTCATCGTATCCGAACCGTCCCGTCCCAGCGCAAATTACCCGATACTGCGCGGCCGATTCAGTCACTGTGGCGACACCTACTGCTTTCGGATCACGGATCCGGTCATCGAAAAAGGGTCGATGAAGCTGCCGTACGGCGAATACACGGTGGGCGAGCGGTTCCTGACCGTCAGCCTCGGTGGGGCATTCGAAGGGAACGCGTACAAGCTCATCGCCGCCATCATCAGGCCCTGACGGAGGACCTCGGATTGAACCTGACACATCCAACGGTACTCACTCTCGGACACTCCAACCACCCGCCGGAAGTGTTCATCGGTCTGCTGGTCCGCCACGGCGTGGACGAGGTCATCGACGTCCGTTCCGCGCCGTACAGCCGATACGCGTCCCAGTTCAATTATGAGGGAATACATCGGATGCTCGAGGACATCGGCATCGGTTACGCCTATCTCGGCGGTGAATTGGGCGGCCGTCCGGTTGACCGGTCCTGCTACGACTCGGACGGCCGCGTCCAGTACGACCGCGTGGCTGCGACCGATGCTTTCGGCGACGCACTGCGGAGGGTCGCCAGGGTGGCAGATGAAAACCGCGTGGCATTACTGTGCACCGAAAAGGAACCGCTGGAATGTCACCGCACCTTGTTGGTGGCGCGTGCCCTGGCCGATCGAGACGTCGATGTCGCCCACATTCAGTACGATGGGT
>JAAXHE010000083.1:1006-1230 GCA_012271065.1 Candidatus Latescibacterota bacterium | reverse complement strand
CACAGAAAAGGGACACCCCTGGCCCCCGCCCGAATGAAAATTTACGCCGAATTCGCGGCGGATTCGCCCGGCGGCACGCGGGAAAATTCCACCTCGAGATGCGTCTCGGGCACGTGCAGGTTGCTTTCGATAAGGGGCTGCCAAGTCCACGAGACCTGCCGCCGACTAGCGCGCTGGTCAATGATCTGACGCCGCACTAGCCCAACTCGCCAGACATCGCCGGC
>JAAXHE010000083.1:0-757 GCA_012271065.1 Candidatus Latescibacterota bacterium | reverse complement strand
TAATCGGAATTCGATCCCCCGCCCAGGACTTCGGGCCGATGCACCGCCAGATCGAACTCTGGCACGTCGTAGCGGCCGCCGCGCTGATAGGTCTTCTTCCAGATGTGGAACATCTCCGAGGTCGCGCCCAGCGGATTGACGGCCAGTTCGTAGTACGCTCCTCGACCGACGAGGAGCACTCCCGCGTTGTTGTCCTGCCGGACTGACAGCGGATCCTCTTCCTCCGCACCGCACACATCGCGATCTTCCATCCAGAATCCCACGTAAAGATTCTGGTCGTCCCACAACATGGCCGCCCGAGTGTCGAAAAGCGATCGCTGTCTGGTGTGATCCCTAAAGCGCGGAGAGCGCGGTGCCCGAGACCAAGCTTCCTCTCGCAGATGACCATCCACATCAATGGCGTCTTCGGTCCTATGGCAGATGTAGCGCACGGTCTTGTCCGTCATTCCTCGCCCACCACCTTTTCGGAAAATTGTATCACACTGAAGCGATCCGGGATGTGCGAATCATAGGTCCCGTGGCTAGTCCAAGCCCACCCCGGACACACCCGCGTGCCGCCCTCCTCAATCCACTCGAAGCGCGAAAAGTCCATCCGCCATATATCCCCTTCCCGGGCCGGCAGCGAGCGCCCGTCCGCCAAGTGCTTCAACCCCTGCCAAGGGAAGGCGATTTCCGCGGTCCAGCCCCGGTCGGTGTCGCTGGAATCATTAATAGTGCCATCTACTTGCACTGCCCATTGCAAACCCGGCATGTCCCA
>JAAXHE010000098.1 GCA_012271065.1 Candidatus Latescibacterota bacterium | reverse complement strand
GACAGCAGCAAGAATGAGCCGCACGGAGACGATGGGCGCGCCGAGGAGAAGGCGAAACGTCAAATCGAGGAATTGGAACAGAAAATGATCGGCGCTACACGAAAGGAAAGGAATAGACTCAAGAAAAAGATAAAAAACGTCAGGGCAACTGCGGCCGACAAGCGCAAGGGCGATACAGATTCTATGCGGGGGCGGGGGCGAGGGCGGGGGTAGACCGTGCGATACGAATGGATTCCATGCAAGAGCGTTGGGCGATTGATACTCGACACTCCTATCAATCCCTATGTCGAGGACGGGACGCTGATTTCGATGCCCTTTGAGGACCCCCCAGATCCAGAAGATGACGACAGATTCGTCTATGCCGACGAAGAGGAATCGGCCAGGGATTGGGAGGAAGAAATCGCGGTATACGTCAAGGAAGGGCTGATTGCTAGTGTCTCTTGTAGCCGCCGATGTGAGCTGCGCGGGCGCAATCTCATTGGGTTGGACTACGAGACCGTTCGAAAATTAGTCGGTTCCTATCTGGACGCAGACCCGGATGTTGTGTATTTGGGTGAGCAGGATTTTATTGACGAAGTAGAAGAGCAATACTACTTCGAAGAAGTCGACGCCAATGTTTGGGTCGAGGACGGAATTGTAAAATCGATCACCTGCGGTCGGGGATAGAAGTTGATTCGGCGAGCTTTGCGGTATGCGAGCGATTCACATTGCTCGTCGCCGAAACGTCCGGCCTCAGGCGCCCGAACCACTCCTAGACACGGCGCCCCTCGGGAACGTTGCCCAGGTTGAGAAGGGTGCTGGCCACGTTGTCGCCGCGCAGTGTGTAAAGGTCGGTGAATTTGATCTTCGGCGGTCGGGGATTTCTCTTGCTCAAGACTCGCCTGCGAAGAGAATCTTCGGGAAACCCCAGTTTGGCATGGAATCGCTGCCACCACGAACGATTGCGGTGATTCAGGGGAATCCTTTTCCGGGAATCAGGGCCGTCTGAATCATTGGAGGTAGACCGTGCGATACGAATGGATTCCATGCAAGAGAGTTGGACAACTGACATTGGGCAGTCCTATCGAACCCTATGTCGCGGACGGGACGCTGATTTCGATGCCTTACGAATGTCCAATCGGCCCACCAGACGATTGGGACAGAATCGTCTATCGCGACGAAAATGAATCGACCGGAGATTTGGTGGAAGAGATCGTGGTATTTGCCGAAGACGGACTGATAGTGGATGTCCGTTGCAACCGGCGATGTGAGTTGCGCGGGCGCAAACTCATCGGTTTGGATTACGAGACCGTTCGGGAGTGGATCGGTTCCGAACCGGACGGGGACGCGGACATCCTGGATTTGGGTGCGCTGGACTTAAGTGACGAAGTGCAAGAGCAATACTACTTTGAAGAAGTCGATGCCTCAGTTTGGGTCGTAGAGGGAATCGTAAAGTTGATCGATTGCGGCGGGGGGAATGAAGAAGACTCTGCAGGCGATGCGGGTTAGGAGCGATTCGAAATACTCATTGACCAAATGCCGGGATCCATGAAGGCCGAGGTATCCATCCGCATTCGACCATAGGGTTCTGGGGGTTGCGTCCGGCCGCCGCGACACATGGGTCCACCGCGGTGTAAGAGATCACCGACCCGGATGCGGGGATCACGAAGTTCGTCCACAACGCGCTCGGCTACGATGGCCTGGGGCGCATGACGTCGCGCCGGGACTTCGCCGCTGGGTCGGGAAGCTGCACAACCGTGGCGGCGGACAGTTCCCCGGGCCTCGAGGCCCACGCGACCTGGACCTGGGATACGGCATCGAACGACCTGGGCCAGCTTGCCACGGTGTCCGACTCGAAGAGCGGCTACAGCCGAACCCTTACCTACGACAGCCTGGGCCGCTTGAGCACGACGGCGACGACGCCGGGCAGCGGCAACGGCGCCCACTACGAGAAGATCACCTACGACGAGTACGGCCGGGTGTTCCAGGTCTTCGATGCCAGCCGGACGACGGCGGACTACACCCACAACGGGGTGCGCTACCGCTACAACGCCCGGGGCCACCTGTGGCGGGTGCGGGATGCGGAGGGCGCAGTGTCGAACGGCGCCTTCCAGACCAACCGGGTGCTGCGCGAGATCACCGCCGTGGATGCGCGGGGCAACGTCACCGCCGAGACGCTCGGCGGCAAGGTGACGCGCCGGCGGTCCTTCGACGGCCGGACAGGACGGGTGCTGTCACTGGATGCACAGCGGACGAAGGCGGACCAGTCCACGGAGACGCTGCAGGACCTGGTTTACGCCTGGGACACGGTGGGCAACCTGTCCAGCCGGACCACCGGTACCGGCACGGCGGCGGTGAAGGAGACCTTCGCCTACGATGCCCTGAACCGGCTCAGGAGCAGCCAGGTGGGGAGCGGTACATCGCGCAAAACCACCTACGACGGCTTCGGCAATATCCGCTCCCGGTCCGGTGCAGGCGCCTACGCCTACGGAGCGGACGGCGCCGCGACCGGCCGGCCCCAGGCGGTCGCCTCGGTGACTCCGCCGGGAACCGGCGCGACGGCGGTGACCTACACCTACGACGCCAACGGCAACAACATTTCTTCGTCGGACGGGCGCACCATTTCCTACACGGCTTACGACAAGCCGGACTCCATCGTCGTGGGCAACCACGAGACCGCCTTCGCCTACGGACCCGACCGGTCGCGGTTTGAACGAATTGACACGGTGACCACGCCGGCGGACCCGGGCGCGGGAACGGCGGAGTCGAAAGAGACCACCGCCACCCTGTACCTCGGAAGTGTGGAGCGAATCACGCGGCCGGACGGCAAGGTGGAGGTGCGGCGCCCGCTCGACGGGTTTGCAATTGAGACGCTGGTCTACGCCGCGGGGAACAACCTGGTACTGGAGTCGGCGACCCTGCGCTACGTGCTGCGCGACCACCTGGGCGGCGTGGACGAGCTGCTCGAGGAAACGGGCGCCCCGGTCCAGTCCATGAGTTTCGGTCCCTGGGGGTTGCGCCGGGCGGCCGGCACCTGGGCGGACCTGACGGCCACCGAGCGTTCCGGGTTCGACAC
>JAAXHE010000196.1 GCA_012271065.1 Candidatus Latescibacterota bacterium | reverse complement strand
TGGATGCCCGGGACGGTGCCGGCCAATGTCGCGTCGGATGCGCTCGGGACGACGATGGATTTGTTTCCCACCTTCCTGAACATGGCCGGAGGGGAGGTGGACAACTACCCGGATCTGGACGGTATCGACATCACGGAGACTTTCCTGAATCTTCATGCCGTGCGCGAGCGGGTCATCTACTACCGGCAGGAAGACTTCGTGGCGTACCGGCGCGGCGCCTGGAAGCTCTTCGTCAACGATCCGAATCCCTGGTCGGACGAAATCCAGGACAGCGACCTGCCGCTGCTCTACAACCTTGAAGTCGACCCGTCCGAAGCGTTCAATGTCGCGGAGGAAAACCCTGAAGTGGTGGCGCGGATCACGGCGCTCGCCGCCGCCCACGAAGATTCCGTCGAAAGAGTCCCTTCCCAACTCATAGGGATACTGCCCGAATTCCAGGAAGAATATGATCGCTACCACAACAATCAGTAGCCGCGACAGTCGGTAGCTGCGGCCCTGACCGGGGCGAAAGTAGGGAAGGAAATCCCTACCGAGTCGTCGTGCCGACAAATTGGTCCTGGCGCCCTATGCCATTTGTGCCTCGCGGTGCGCTCGGAATATCCCAACCGGATCGCAAAACTCGTGATATGACATAGAAAAGAGTGTGGAATGGCCCCGGTGCCTGAGCTATATTCGATTTCAGATTCACTGTCGACGGCGCGGTACCCCAAGATGCGGAGCAACCGATTATGCGTAACTTGATGGTTTCAGCCCTTGTCCTGCCATTGTCTTTTGCTGGAGGGTCAGGAGCCCAGGAGCCACCCGGCGCCCAAGTGTCTCCTGCCTCGCACCAACTGCAACTCCAGACCGAGGACGCCCTGGATTGGCGGGAGCTACTGGCAAAACTCCATTCCGACTTTGACGTCGAGATCAGGATACGCGACTCTTCGCCACGGTTGTCGGTACATTTGGCGAGGGAGACGGAAAGCGACGGCCACGGTCTTCTGGGCTTGACATGGCAACATCGCGAGATTGCCAACCTCGAACTCATTGAGTTGGGAGAAAGGTTTTTCGTCATAGGGAATGCTACGGGTCAAGTGCATTCGAAAGCTCCCTTTGGGCGTTGGCACCTTGAAGAAGAAGGCTCCCTTTCAGAATTTCATTTCTACTCCGGTCCCGCAGTCGGTGCATTGATCACCAATGTCGATGTTGACGCGGGTCCGTAACCAAGCGGGACCCTTCAGCGCTGGGATGCGTTCCGACACCAAAACCCGTGGTCACCTCGCGTTGATCGCAGCCTACGCAACGGTGGGCATTCCGACTTTGGCGGTTGGCGGTGTGCTTTCCGGTACCATCCATGTTCAGGACGTGGAACCACTGCTCAACGCGGTTTGGTTGATTGTCGGCCCCATTGCGGGGGCTTGTTTTCGGGTATTACTTCAGCGCCACCCGACAGTGAGGACACGTCGCCACAATATGAGTGGGCGCCAAAACGCACGTGCAGGACGGCCAGTCGCGCCAGTTCCCGTGGCGGTTCCGATCGTCGCGACCCTGTCGATTTTCTTGAACATACCCGTCTTGGGTCCCGCTTGGGGGCAATCCTCTGACACTCCCCACCGCCCCAATATCCTCTGGCTAGTCGCCGAGGACATGAGCCCCTACCTCGCCTCGTTCGGGGATTCCACCGTTTCGACGCCCAACCTCGACCGGCTCGCGGCCGAGGGCGTGCGCTTCACCAATGTGTACTCGGTCTCCGGTGTCTGCTCCCCGAGCCGGGCCGCGCTGGCCACGGGCATGTATCCCACCAGCATCGGCGCGCACCACATGCGCACCACTTACCAGCAACCTGAAGCCAGGGAAATGGGCATTATCGACTACGAAGTAGTGCCCCCGCCGCATGTCCGGATGGTCAGCGAGATCATGCGCGAGCACGGCTACTACGCGAGCAACAATTCCAAGGAGGACTACCAGTTTCACCCGTCGTTGATGGCCTGGGACGAGACCAGCCTGTTCGCGCACTGGCGCAACCGGCCCGAGGGCAAGCCGTTCTTTTCCGTGTTCAACTTCGGAGTGACGCACGAGGGCCAGATCTGGAGCCCCGCGACGACCTGGAACCTCCGCTACGGCCGGGATGTGTTTCCGCCGGACAGAAACCAGGAGCTGGTGTGGATACCCTTCCCTCCGGGCGTGGAAAAGGAGTTGTACATTCCCGCGGACCTGCACGTCCCCGTGCCCCCCTACCTGCCGGACACGCCGCCCGTCATCAGGGACATGCGCCGGATGTATTCCAATATTGTGGAGATGGACCGCTACGTCGGGGTCGTGCTGAACCAGTTGGAGGAAGACGGATTGTTCGACGAGACCATCATCGTCTGGTACACCGACCACGGCGGTCCGCTGCCGCGCCAGAAGCGGCTGCTTTACGACTCGGGCCTGCACGTGCCGATGATCGTTCGCTACCCTGGCCGGGAGCGCGCCGGCGAGGTGGACGACCGGCTCATCAGCTTCGTCGATTTCGCGCCGACGCTGTTGTCGCAGGCGGGTATCCAGGCGCCCGATTACATGCAGGGCAGGGCGTTCGACGGCGAATTCGCGGAGGAGGACGAACGCCCCTACATCTTCGCCGCGGCCGACCGCTTCGACGGCCACTACGACACGATCCGGGCGGCGCGCGACAGCCGGTTCAAGTACCTTAGAAATTTCCGCCCGGAACAGGGCTACTATCTGCCGCTCGACTACCGGGAGCAGATGGCCACCATGCGTGAGCTGCTGAGGCTGAGGGACGCGGGCGAGCTTGACGAGGTCCAGTCGCAGTGGTTCCGCGAATCGAAACCGGACGAGGAACTCTTCGACACTTGGAACGACCCGCACGAACTCGAAAACCTCGCGGCGGATCCGGCCCACGTAGCGCGTCTGGCCGAATTCAGAAGCGCTCTCGAAGAATGGATGGACGCGGTCGGCGACATGGGCTTCATCGACGAGAATGACCTGATCGACCGGTTCTGGCCCGGGCGGCAACAGCCGGTGACCGCCGCTCCGATGGTCGAGGCCCTGGATGGGGCGGTCAGGATATCCAGCGCCACCCAAGGCGCCTCGATCGGATACCGGCTGCCCGGCGACGATGTGCCCGGAATCGGCTGGCGCGTCTACTCCGGCCCGCTGCGCCTTGCCCCGGGCGAGCGCATCGAAGCTGTCGCCCACCGGCTCGGCTACGTTCCCAGCGAAACCGTCTCCTATACGCACCGTTGAGCGCCGCCGCCGCGCCGTGCTTCTCCTTACCGCGCCTCCCCGCAGTGTTGTTTGCGGGCCACATGCATTTGAGTGCGTATGTCATGATGAATACGTATGCAGCACGATGGTTTGAATGGCGCATGAGCCTATAATTCGCGGGATACCTTACCAGGGCATTAATTCGGAGAAAGACATGGCGCGGAGCAAGAGGGCGAGAGTACGAAAGGCGTCCCGGCAGCAGAGTTTCCCACTCCGGTTCAGGCCGCTTTCGCTGGCGGTGGCAACCGCAGTGGGCTCAATGGCGGGGGGGGGGCACGCCATGGCTCAGGAAACCGAAGACGCTGAGGCCGCCGCAGACGAACAGACGATCGAAGAGGTCGTCGTGACCGGCTTCCGCCAAAGCCTTCAGAACGCTATGGAACTCAAGAGGGATTCAGATCTCATCGTCGAGGCGATTTCCGCGGAAGACATCGGAAAGCTTCCCGATAACAGTATTGCCGAAGCCCTGA
>JAAXHE010000324.1 GCA_012271065.1 Candidatus Latescibacterota bacterium | reverse complement strand
GTGGGCGCATTGATTCCGGGTCTGGGACTCGTCGGGCTGTACATCATCTACATCATGTCGGTGGCCCTGTTCAGGCCGACCGCCATGCCAGCGCGCGAGAAAGCCGAGAAGGTCCGCTTCGGCGAACTGGCATTCGCGTTGTTCCCGCCGCTATTCCTGATTCTTGCGGTGCTCGGCTCCATCATGGGGGGACTGGCCACGCCCACTGAGGCCGCGGGCGTGGGTGGCGTGGGGGCTCTGCTGCTGGCCCTTGGCAAGGGTCAGTTTTCGCTGGCGCGCCTCGTCGATGTCATGAAGAGCACGGTCCGCGTAAGCAGCATGGTGTTCCTCATCCTGATCGGCGCATCCGTGTTCTCGCTGGTGTTTCGCGGTTACGGGGGGGACCGCCTGGTGCACGAACTGCTGGTCAGCATGCCGGGCGGTGTCGTCACCGCGATGCTCATCGTCATGCTGCTGATGTTCCTGCTGGGTTTCGTGCTCGATTTCATCGAGATCACGTTTGTCGTGGTTCCCATCGTGGGACCTATACTGCTGACCCTGGGAGTCGACCCGGTCTGGCTCGGCGTCATGATCGCGATCAACCTGCAAACCTCGTTCCTGACGCCGCCGTTCGGCTTCGCGTTGTTCTACCTGCGCGGGGTGGCGCCCGCAGGCCTGGAAACGACAGCCATCTACCGGGGGGTCATTCCCTTCGTGATCATCCAGCTCGTCGGCCTGGCGTTGCTCGCCCTGTGGCCTGAACTGGCGACCTGGCTGCCGGAGGTGGTTTACGGGGGATAGCGCCTCCATTGGGCGCCGCGCCATCACGGTTGCCAGTAGTCGCGACTGCCGTGTCGCACATACAGCACATGGACCGTCGAGCCCTCGACCGTGAAGAATATACGCCACGGCGTTCCGCGCCCGAACAACAGCTACCGAATTTCGCGGTTGAACGCTTTGCTTTCAGGGGCGACCGCATGGAATTCAGGCAAGGTCTCCAGGCCGGAAATCTTGTCGCGCATGCCGGCAAGCCACTTTGCGGCGTAAGCGGGATTCGCTGACTTCAACCAGTCATGTGCTTTTCGGATGTTGTCTTCAGCAAGGGGCGTGATAACGACCCGGTAGCGCTTCATGTCTTCCCGGCGCCGAGCATTTCAAAGAACTCGCCGGCTTCGATGCCCTCCCCGCAGCGAGCTTGATCCAACCCCTTGCGGATGTCGGCGACGGTTCGAGCGAAATCGACCCGCTCCTGCTCTCGCTGCCATGCTTCAGCCTCCATCACCACCAGCGCCGGTTTGCCGTTGACCGTCAGGACAGCAGGTCTCCCGGTGTCCCTGAGATCGGCCATGAAACGGGCAGTATCGCGTTTGAACTCGGTCAGTGGACGGATGTCCTTGGTGATGTCCATAACGGCCTCAGCTTTTTCGCATCTTCAAGAATGTGAATATTGCACTATTTTCGCTGCATATTGAGTGAGATCAATGTTGGTGTTCTGCAGCTACGGGGGACCGCCCGGTACAAGAGACTGCTGGTCGGCATGCCCGGCGGTGTCGTCACCGCGACGCTCATCGTCGTGGTGCCGCGGATAACCTCAGCCGCTCCGGGTCAGCCGCTCATTGGTCCGCCTGGTCTTCCCAATCGACGACACAATCATACGGCGGTATATCTCTGCCGGGCGCCCAATACCGATTGTCTTCGACCGTGAACGGCCGAGTGAACATGACGGGGTCGAAGACTGTTAACGAATACTCCAGATCGTTTCCGTCTTCGGATGGCGTGAATCTCTCCAATATGATGGCCTGGTCCGACTGCGGAAGACCGAACTCCGACCAATAGGGAAAGTCCAGATGCGTCGTGGTGACGACCAGAGTCTCGCCCGCCCAGCGGCCGGTCGAGTAGCCGACGCTCGACGGTTCCGGCTCCGGGCTCGTCGCTGTATCCATGTAAACGGTTCGTCGACCATTGTATTCCCATGACTCGAACGTGATTCGGTCGCCCTCGTCGGCTATGCGTATCGGCACCGGGTCGAACATGTAATCCGGCATCCCCTGCCTGCATTCCGATACCTCGGCGTTATCCGCCACCGGGTCGTAGAGCGCGTTGATTTCGCGCCCGCGTCCGCTCAGCCAATCCCTGGAATCGGCCAGGGCGTCCTGTTCGGGCCCCCTGCCCGGCGTCTTCATCCAAGTGCGAAAAATGCTGTGCGCGGTGCGTCTTTCCTCTGCCTCCAGCGCGGGATCGACCGGTGGACCCGTTCGGGTGACCGTCTCATTCGACCAGCGAAGTTCACGGTTGCCTTGCACAAATTCCACGCCGCTCGGCAACATCACATGAATTGCGCCTATGGAATTGGTCCCCCGTCTGGAAAGAAAACCGGCGATTCTGACCCTTCCGAAGAAATCTTCCTCGACCAGACCTCTCTGGTCCATGCCTCCGGGGCCAGGGCCAAGCTCAACCTCCCAAACGGTCTCTTCGCCAGCATCGTCCACCACTGTCATCCTGCCTCGAACATGCGGGTTGCGCCAGAGGACTTCCTTCATCTCGCCTTCCATTTCAATCAGATTGTCGGAGTGATACAGAACGGGGTTTGTGATTGCGCCGTGATGTGCCAGGAGCGCGGGAGAAACCAACGCGCAAACCAGACAGAAAGGTTTGTTGGCCGTTTTCATTATCTTTTCGTTCCTGAGAAGGTTAGTGTGGATACGTTTGGCGCCGATACGTACTGATCGGTTGGTTCCAGCGCCGGGACTATGCGCCGCGGGCAATCCTCGTGCGGGAATTCTGCGAGAAATCATGAAAACACACCAAAATAACTGAGCAAATGCGCAGGAATTCGTCGAATATACGAAACATAATGCAGGAAATGTGCATATAAGTTGCCTGCGGCGCAGAATTGCATGGAAAGATATCGGTTCCCATTGCGCCAGCGCGGCGGTCCGGCGACGATTACTCCTGGTCCTCCCAACCGGCGGCGCAATTGAACGGCGGAATCTCAATTCCCGGCGCCCACCGGCGCTGATGCTCCAGGGTGATGGGCGCCGTGAACATGATGGGGTCCGTAGCCGTCAGCGAATAGCTCAATTCCGTGTGGTCGTCCGATAGCTCGAAACGCTCCAGATACTCGACCTGCTGCGACTGCGGCGTGCCGTATGGATCGAGGTAGGGCCAGTCCAGATGCGTCGTGGTGACAACAAGCGTGTTGCCTTCCCAACGTCCGGCGGAGAAACCAAGCGGCGTATGTTCCTGCGACCCGGGCTCCGCATTTTCGCCGAGATGAATCGTTCGGCGAATGTCGTATTCCTCCAGAATGAGGGTGATGCGATCGCCCTCGTCAACCACCTCCATTGGATTGGGATCGAACATGGTCGCCGCCACGCCCGATCGGCACGCGAGTTCCGGGTTGTCTCTGGGCGGATCGAATTCGGCGGCGAGCTCGCGTCCGCGCCCGGTCAGCAGATGCGCGTAACTTTCGGCCTGCGGGCGAGGTCCGAGACGTCTGCTCCACATCCGGAATATGCCGTTCGCCGTTTCTCTCTCCGCCGCAGCTCTGTCAGGATCCGGTTCCTGCGGCACGATCCTGACGCCCGTGTCCGACCATTGCGGTTCCCTGTTGTTCGCATGGTACTCCCGGCCGCTGGGTAGCAGGAGGTTGAGCACGCCGAGCGAATCCGGATTTCGTTTGGACCTGAAGCCCGCCACTCTTGCGTGCCCGATCAGATCTTCCTCGGAAATGCCCATGCGACCGAACTCCACCGGGCCGGGCTGAGTTTCAATTTCCCACACGGTTTCCTCACCGTTTTCGTCCACGACGCTCAGATGGGCCCGAGCGTGTGGATTTCGCCACAAGACCTCGGTGATCTCGCCCTCGAGTACGATAAGTTCGTCGGAATCGTAAAGTGCGCTGTTCGCCAGACTGCCGTGGTGGGCGTGAACCAGTGGCGAGAAAACCAGGGGGAGCCAAGGAATTGTCGTCCCCGCATATTTCAGTAAGCTCGGCATGACGCGTTCTCCTTGGTTAATTGCGACTGGTCCGGAGAGTTGACCCGTCGGTAGCGGGCCAGCTCCACTCTCGATCATCGCTCCGAAGAGACTACACGGAGCGAGCCTGCCCTGTCGAACAACTGAACTCAAAAGGGCTGTCCGCATGCACCCTCGCGGCGCTGATCGGAGAAGCCTGCCGCTACTCTTCGTCGGCGTCGTCCCTGAGCCCCCACCACGCCAGGGCGCCGTAGATCATCAGTCCGACGGCGACCACCGCGAAGGGCAGCGGCGGCAGCCAGATGGGCACGTCACCGATGCTTTCGTAGG
Organism: Candidatus Latescibacterota bacterium; assembly: GCA_012271065.1. Next base: position 601 of record JAAXHE010000324.1, on the reverse strand, counting down.
GTCCGATCCATCCAGCCGCGATCGCGCCGACGACCAGTCCGACGACGATGCCGAACGCCAGCTTCGGCTGACTGCGCCACGTCAGCCCCCACAGAAGCAGGAAGACGATAAAGGCGATCATGGTCCAGAACATCGCGGTCTCCCGTATTGATCGAGGCGGCTACCGGTTCCGGCCGGGGCGTCGATGGCCAACGTGCCCGGCCCGCCCGTCAGTGTGCCGCGCCCCCGTCGGGGGCATGATGGCTCGGGACAAAGTCCGTCTCGCCGAAGAAGTCCAGCCGCGTCAGAAACGTGTAGTCGCCCTCCAGCGCGAAGAAGCCGACCGCGAACAGAAGCAGGACAGGCGGTCCGAGGATCGCGTAGATCAGGGCGATGCGCTCCCACGCCATGTGCATGAAAACCGCGACGATGAACCCCGCCTTGGCCAGCATGAAGATGATGATCAGCGACCAGCGCAGGTAACCCTGCAAACCCACGTAGTCCACCATGTAGGAGAATGCGCTGAGCACGAACAGCAGCACCCAGACCCAGAGGTAGATGGCCAGCGGGTGCTGTTGATGTCCCTCGGTTGCCGTCGCCATAGTCAGTGTCCCTTTTTCCC
>JAAXHE010000032.1 GCA_012271065.1 Candidatus Latescibacterota bacterium | reverse complement strand
TGGGAGTTTGGCGCGGCGGGTTATGCGGCGGTCTGGGCCATGGAAAATACCCGGGAAGCCGTCTGGGACGCGATGCGACGAAAGGAGGTGTACGCGACCACGGGGCCGCGCATGACGGTCCGATTCTTCGGTGGGTGGGAGTTTTCCGAGGCCGATGCCAGCCTGCAATCCCTCGCCGGGACCGGCTACGCCAGGGGCGTACCCATGGGCGGCGCCCTGCAACCCGGCACAGAGGGAGACGCCCCGACCTTCCTGGTCGCCGCGCTCAAGGACCCGTACAGCGGCAACCTGGACCGCATTCAGATCGTGAAGGGCTGGCTGGATGCCTCCGGCGCCACTCACGAGAAGGTATTCGACGTGGTGTGGGGTGATGCGCATCGCCGCGAACCGAGTGGCGGCAAGCTGCCGACGGTTGGAAACACCGTGGATGTAGCGAAGGCCACCTGGACCAACAGCATCGGCGATGCGGAACTGGTTGGATTCTGGAAAGACCCGGAGTTCGACCCCGCGCAGCCATCGTTCTATTACGCGCGGGTAATCGAGATCCCCACGCCGCGCTGGAATTCCTACGATGCCGTGTATTACGGCGTCACCCCGCCGCCCGAAGCGCCGGACGTGTTGCAGGAACGCGCCTATACCTCACCAATCTGGTATTCGCCCTCCGGTTGAGCCGCCGCCCTGGCAGGTTCCCCCAATGTCAGTCGTTCGACGCTTCCGTCCCCTTGCCGGAGACGCAGATCGACGAAACGCCGACGGCAGGAAGATTCGCTGGTGTCGTGTTCAACCCGCGGGCTCGACAAGAAAGATATGCACGTTTTCCTGGCCGGGGGTGCGCCAATCCGGGTATTTGTCGACGAACGCCTGATAAACCGGAGTTCTGATGCTTTCGTCTTCGATATGCCTGAGCGTCCGGTCGAACAGTTGATCCCCGATCTTCAGCCGCACCCGGGGGTCTCGCAACACGTTCCGGTTCCAGGCTCTCTTGTCCGGGAAAGTGCCACCACCGCGGTAGGAGGAGAACAGGTAAAAGTCGCCGTCATGTACCGCACACCAGACGGTGACCGAGTGAGGAATTCCGTAGGCGGTATTGGTCTGCAGGAATATTTCCCCGAACCGATCGGTGAAATCCCAGTCGGTTACAGGCTCCGTGACGAGTTCCCCGGTAACCCACAATCCAGGACGCCCGTCACGAGGTTCGAATCCGAATATTCTCAGTGCGGCCAGTGCGATCACGAGCACCAGGACGAGAATTAATCCTGTTGTCTTCAGCGTTTTTTTCATCTGGTCAATCCGTACAGGCAACCGGTTCATTCTACGAGAATCCTGCGGGATTCGCGTCGGCGGATACCAGTCTCGGTCGCCGCCTTGATGGCCGCCAGCCTCGTGACATAACCTCAATGCAAAGAGGCGTTCCCTTGGAACATGACGGCGATGGCG
>JAAXHE010000239.1 GCA_012271065.1 Candidatus Latescibacterota bacterium | reverse complement strand
CGGCCTCGCCTGCAGAGCGACTTTATCAACGGACTGCTATAGTTTACATCCTCCTGCTCAGTTGTAACGGGCATAGATGTCGCCTATTTGCCGCTCTCCGTAGTAGTATGTCATACGATACCATATTACGTGTCAAAAATACCAGCCCTATTGTATAGACGATCATCAACGCCGTCCAGAAACGGTGGAACCTGAGACATCGGAGGATCGCTGAACGGCAGAATAGCCATTTAATGAAGATCGATGCGGTACGCTTGACACAGGTCCTGCGCCCGTGCGCAAGCAGGCGCCGACTCGCCAGGCAGGCGATGGCTATCCCAGTTTCCAGAGGATCAAACCGACAGTCGAAAGCCAGCTTGTGAGGATAAGCCCAATGACCCAATCGAACCGGCGCTCAATGGTCGTCAAGCGCCGTTCGACGGCGGCGAAGCCCTGGCGCTGGCCGGACTCGAGAGACTCAAAGCGGCGGTCCATCTGCTCGATGATGCCCTCCAGCCGGGCTTGCCGGGTGGACAATTCGGCGATTTCGTTCATGGCGCGTCTCCCTGTGTGGGCTGTGGTTGGAAACCGTTAGCTTTGCCTTATGGTATTACACTTTCCATAAGTTCAATACGCAATCCGTCTGTTCGGATAGTCCCTCCAATCGGGAGACGCGTTGCTTCATCCAGTCTACGCAGGCATCCGTTTTAGACCCCATGACGTTCTCCCCTGCTTCCTTCGAATGACCCCTCTTGTCGCCTTGTCATGTGCAATAACGATACCAATTAGCGTCAATGACGTCAACACTTCGGAGGCTCGCAAAACGGCCAGGATAGCCACTCGTGGACGGATTTAACGCCTGATTAATGAATGAAAGCAGGGCTGCCGCTGCAACAGGCAGGCAAAGCGTCTCCGACCACGCTCATACGGCACGTGTTTTTCAAGTTCTACCAGACGAAAATCAATCCAGGGCCGTCTCAATCAGCCCTGGATTGACAGAGGTATTGGCGGGGCTGCCTGAGTTCCTCTAATCGACGTCTTTGGCCAGGTTCGCCTTCACTTCGTTGCTTTGCCCCTGCCGACGTTTTTCCGCGCTGGCCATGTTCCTTTTGGCGTTGCTCCGCACCCGACCCCTGACGTCCGACCTCACTTCTCCAGGATCTGAAACCGACCCTCGCGAACCGTCTGGCGACCGCCCACGAGATCCTTCACCGTCATTTTTACCCGGTAGCGCCCGGGTCTGCCCTTACGCAGGTCCAGCTCGACGTAGTCGGACTCGTCGGGCGAGGCGCCCACCTGCCTGTAACTGACCGAAACCATTTCGCCCGATCCCTTCCGGGCAAGCGTTTTCAGTTTCTTCCGCCCGCGGCGCACCTCGTACCCCACCTCGTAACGGGTGTTTCCGAAGGAATCCCGCGTCAGATTGTATATCTCGAAATAGACGTAGACCGGTTCGCCCGATCGAAAGGCCCGGGACGGCGCCGCGGCGATCTGCCATTGCCCCCGGACCGATTTCGGGTCGGCGCCCGGGCCCGCTTCGACGACGCGGTACGCCACCTGCAAATCGCTCAGGAGCAACTGCCCGCTATCGTAGTCGGGGACCTCGACCTCCTGGTGATAAGCCTGAAGCCGGTTCGTATTCAGCCTGGACATCTGCAACGCCAGTCTGTAGACGCCCGGCGGCGCGGTCAGGTCGACCCGGTCCACGGCCAACAGCCCCGTCCCCCTTCGGGACGGCGATATCCGCAGGTCCAGCCGGTCTCGCGTCTTCCGCACCTCCTCCGTCCGGTTTTCGATCAACGCGATGCGCCGATCCAGAGTCACCGTCGTGTCGCGATCGCCGTCCACCAGGACGTTGTCCAGTGGCAGTCCCAGATTCAGCTGAAGGTCCGCTTCTCCGTTGCGGCCGCGGAACGTAAGCGCTTCGTAGTAAAACTCCATGGGATCCAGATGGGATAAATCGTACCGCTCCGGCAGGTCCTTCGAGACCCGCGCGACCCGTGCGCCGGGCGCCAGGTTGGGCAACCGCGTCATCAGGCGCCGCATAGGGCCCATACGTTGCATGGCGAGTTCGCCCAGATCATAACCGTCGGGGGTCGGCTCCGGAGCGAAATCGTAGATACCGCTGTATAACTCATCCGTAAACACGACCTCCAAGCCGTTCTCGATATCGGCGTAAATCCAGACCTCCCACCCCACCTTCGAGTAGTCCATGCTCGTGGTGACGGGCTTGTAATACGTGAGTCCCACGTCGATTTCCTCAGGCCCGCCCAACGGCTTGCTGTGGGTCCGCCACTCCGTCTGGGAGAGCGCTTTTTCGGCCGAACGGTCCGATCGGATGGGATACACCGGGCCGATGAACGTCATGTCCATGCCGCGCCTTCCGTAGAGTTGAAACGCCAGCTTTTCCTGAACGCGCTGTACCTTGATGGGAACCTGCGCGTTGATCTGCTTCCAGCTGGACCTCCAGTCGGGTTCTCCGTACCTGACGAACACCCGGCCTCGGGCGTCGAAGGGCCGGGCGATTTCGCCATACAGGGTCATGGCCCGCCAGACGCGACGGTAGTGCTCCACCCGCCGCATCGCGCCGCCGCTCGTCTGGAACGGATCGCGCTGGAGCCAGAAACCTCTCAGAAACGCCTCCCGTTCTTCCGGCGGCGTGTTCTGAATGGCTTTCACGTCATCCGGTCCGCCGACGTTGGAGACGTCGTAATAGGCCGACCGCGCCTTTGCCGGCAGAAGTGAGATATACCGCTTGAATACCTCAAGGGCCTCCTCGTGATCCCCCCAGGCGGCCAATACCTGCGCCTCGAGAGGCAACCCCCGCTCCCGGCCCATGAGGGCGGCCAGTTGCAGCACGTCATCGTAACGCTCGATCTCCAGAAGGTGCATCGCAAAGTCGAATGCGGACTCCTCGTCGTCGGGTTTGCGCGAAAGAAACTCCTGAAAATACCGGATGGCTTCCGGCGTGTTGCCCCGTGACAGATAATAGTCGGCCAGCAGCATATACGACGTCGCATGGTCCGGATCGTGGCGGAGCGCCGCTCGTGCTGATGCCGGTACCTCCTCATTCTTGCCCATTTTCAGATATGCCCGTCCCATCAATTGATGGGCGTCCGCGTAGGTGGAATCCAGGCGGATGGCGCGTTCAAGGTTCTTCACGGCCCGTTTGGGATTATTCATTAACTCCAGATAAACCCGCCCCAGACCGTAGCGCGCCGCCACAAGCGTGGAATCCTGGACCAGCGCGTCTCTGAAACGGGCGCGCGCGCGTTGCGTATCCTTCGCTTTAAGATACAGCATTCCGAGACGCACGCGAAGGATCGCCGGGTTAGGATACGTATCCAAAGCGCCCTCCAGACGTCCGATCGCCAGCCTGATCGAATCGGGATGGTCCGATTTCATGCTGCGGATGTAGACTGCGTCGACCTCCCCGGGCGGCAGCGCGTCAGCCCGGGCCGGTTGCGCGCACCAGGCCAGAAAGACGCAAATTACCGACGTCGCGACGGCCCAGACACCCGCGGGTATTCGGCTTACGCATCGCCATCGTATGTAGTGCATTTTCTCGGTCCTCCGGCAGACCGCAATTACAGACATCGATCTTATGGTTGTATTAAACGAACAAGCCGAGAAAAAGATCGAATGAATTCATCAGGATTATATGTAAAGGGACGAAATAATATCAATAAGTCTGAATTCACATCCCGTAGCCACCCGGCTGCCAGATAATGATATTTTCCCTTGACAATAAGACATTTTGCTTGATATTTGGTCGGATTCTTTACTCGCTTTAGCCGCAAAGCGACCTGCAATCCCGTTCACTCAGCATTCTTCATCTTATCCATTGCACGGACAAGACTCTGATCGTGCCGAGGAGGCTTATCCATCTCTTGACATCCTCGTCACCCGCATCCCAGACTTCATCTTCAACTATGGAATCCCGATCGCGATTACGGTGTCCAATCGTGAATTCGGCACGCTGCTGTGATCACGATACCTCGTAGAAAAAGACAAGTGTGCGGTTCCCTTAACTTTGAGAATCATCCATGTACATACGATATGGATTTCTAGCAGATGCGGTCGTTCCCGGGTCTATGGGAAAAAAGAACATAATTGGAACCTTCCACACCGTATTCGCCCAAAAGTTCCCTTGTATACACCCAAGTCTGTCATTGGCGATACGAGTCGAAGGTGATGCCTCGGAGATCGGCAGGCATCACATCGAGCTTGGTTTCGTCGATGCTGACTATAATGCAGTTCGAGAACCAATCACAACTCAATTTGACCTCCAGAAAGAGAAATTGCCAATTGAAGGTGTACCTGCCGCAAACGAGGTTGCAATTACCATACAGAATCTATCTCTACCGAAAGCGGGCTGGTATGAATTCGTCGTTAAGGTCGATGGGAGACACCTGGGTAGCGTACCTCTGTATGCAATTAGATTAAGTGATTCACTTTCGTGAGCTCAATGGGGATGCATGGCACGGAAATTGGACCGTCTACTGTCAAGGATGGAGAGCTCACCGTCAAGTTTCAGGCCTCAGGATATCAAGAAGGTTCTTATTGGATATGGATTCGAGTTCAGAGAGGGGAGTAAGCATACGGTGTATCAACACAGCCTGTACTCTGATCTCGTCATCGCTGTTCCACGACATAGTGAACTCAGGGCGTGGGTTGCCCGCGACGTCGTGAAGCTGGTTCGGACCCTTGGCCAACGTGAGAAGGAGGTGGTCACGAAATGAAACGTAAACTTGATTACTATAGAGCATTGCCGTACTCACGTCGGGCAGAGGGAATTCATGACGACGGCTCTCCCTACTGGATTGCCTGGATCGAAGAACTTCCGGGTTGCAAGACGGATGGCGCGACATATTGGGAGGCTATGCTGAATCTCGACGCAGCGTTTGACGACTACATCAGGGCAATGCTGGATTTCGGTTCACGAATTCCCGTGCCGAACGAGAATAATAGGAGATACGCGGTCAGTGACATTACTCGCGATCAGATTCCCCTTGATTATTTCTTTGAAGTCCTGGACTCGATTGATGACGAGGATGCAACAAGACCGAAGTCAAGTGCTTATATTCAGAATTGGGTCGTCGATGGTCACGGCACAAACGTAACGACGACTCCTGAACGCGAGCTTGAGTACGTATAGTTCGGCAGACAAGGGTGAATTGCTTCGTGTCCCTATATGCGACAACATCCGTCACTATTGTGGATATGCCGACGAGCGAGTCAGGGAATGCCAACGACATGAGAATTCATGATCCGGATATGTGATTGAGTTCATTTGCACATCGTCCATGACTCGCAAGACGCCAGACAGCAAGGATTACTCCTGCCGCTATACCTGGCAGCAGCTCGCGTTGACAAAAAGCCCCGGAGGGTCTCCGCGGGCTTCTTTCCTGCATCGTATGTTATAATGGCAGACGATTGATTTCAGATAATCAGTGAATGCCGATGTTCTGCCAGAACGTGCCCCAGGCGAACCAGAATCCGTTGTGCGAAGGCAGTTGAGTCAGCTGCCTGCCCTCGTGCGTCCCGTCCACGCCCTCTCCCTTCAGGTTCCACGTTGTTCCGGTCTCTTTGTCTTTCACCATGAACGGATAGGCGCTCAGTGTCGAATTCACCTTCTCGAACGTCAGCGTGGTTTCCTGGCCGTTCACGCTGATCTCTCGTGAAAACGGAATGGCCAACTGGGCATCCCGGTAGTGGACCACCAGAATGTGATGCTGATTGGGGCCTTCGACGATAACGTCGTTGATGACGTCCTCGGCATGCATGGCCTGGAAGAGATAGGCCTTGACCATCTCACCGAAACGGACGCCCATCGCCAGATCCTTGGCCCCGAACAGGGCGGACGTGGACGTGTTCATATTCGGAAACAGAATATACGCGTTTGCCGTCCGGTAATCCCCTCCCTGGGACGGGTTAACGTAGGGATACTGAGTGTAGTGGCTGATGTTGTACCGGGTTCCGTTGCCGTCGATCACACGGGTATCCGGATGTATCCGCTTCCAGTATTCCCAGGTGCATTCAGTCATTGGCAGAAGTTCCAGTTCCTCGCCCTGTCGGAGTCCGAGTACCGCCTTGTAGGTCATCTGCGGGTAAAGCGACTGTCGGTCCCGCCGGTCGTACATAATCAAGTTGTTGTTGAACAACAGGCCCGACACGCCAACGTGAATGCGTCCGCCGTCCGCCGCAACGCCATTGAAGACCATCCCGGTGCCGGTCAGGGGGCAGAGCGTCACGATCACGCTTTCGTCGCCCGACATATCGTTAATGATCTCGTGCCACCAGCCGATGTTGTGGGGATAGGCCCTGGGCTCACCGTTTATCACGATTCCCATCACAATATCGTCGTCCCGCAGATACTCGGCGCCCGGGGCGCCGAGGCTGACGAATTCGGGATCGGTCAACGCGGGAATGCAATCGGCGCCGCCCGGGCAGCCCGACACAATGGCGTCAACAGGAAAGGAAGCCACGTCCAGGAAGTTGCCGCCCGCACGAGGTTGGCGCGCGTGCTCGCTGCGGCTGCCCGGAGTCGTTCCAGAATCTCCGCCTCCGGTACCCTCGGTGGGACCGCTTATGTTGCCGCCACCGTCATTCCCGCCGCAGGCCGAAAATAACACAGCGAGAATCAAGGGAAACGAAAAGAGTCGCTTCATTCCGAACCTCCAGTTGGCGTCGCCGGGGCGTCGTAAATCCGGTGCCGGTGACACATTACATAATGTATGTATAGAAAAATTGAAATCTGTTAAATTGGCTCCGTCGCTCGAGGCGGCATTCCTGGGACGGGTGTTTCGGATCGATTGAGAGAATTCGTAATTCAGGAATAATATACCTGGTACAGGAATGAATGTAAACCTTTCGGTCGCAGATCCATGGGAAACGCAGCAAAAAAGGGCATTTTTGTCTATCTTTTGTTTACCTGATGCAAGCCGGGCGAGTAATGTCTTTGTAGGGGCAGGTTTGAAACCTGCCCCTACGGTTGAGCATGGGGCCATATTTCGATCTCCTTGCTCGTGCGCACACCGTGACGCACTGGCAGGCCGGGCGGGACGTCCCCGGCGGGCATTCACCACTTCATTGGCGCGTTCCTTGACTAAATTCCATATTCCATATATTTTATGCACCCCACAGACAAACCCGTCGTCCTTCGGACACCCGTTTAATCTAACGACAATCCCGCCAGATGGCACTCCCAAAACCGCAAGAACCTTCCATAGAATCGCAAGCAGAACGACTGGACCGGGGGATTACGCTCCGCGCGGCGGGGATCGGCGTGCTCGTATCGGCCCTCAGCAGCGGCTGGGTCGCCTATTCCCGCACCGCGGCGGATACGTCGGCGGTCAATATCACCCACCTGCCCGTTTCATTTTTCGCCGTCTTCGTCGTCGTCCTCACGATCAACCTGATCCTTCGCAGGAGGCCCGGTTCGTCCGGTCTGGACCCCTCGGAAATGCTCACGATCATTGCGATGGGCCTGGTCGCGGCAATGATCCCCGCCAGGGGGCTCACCGGCATCTGGCTCGGCCTGATGGCGGTGCCGTACTACCGAAGCACGCCCGAAAACGGCTGGATCGACTACGTCCAGCCTCACCTCCCGGACTATCTGTTTCCAACCAATGACGGCAATCAGACGACGCTGCTTTACGAAGGCCTGCCGGGCGGCGCGGCGATACCCTGGAACGTGTGGTACCTCCCGCTGTTCTGGTGGCTCACGCTCATTCTCGCGGGGTTCGCGGTTTGCGCCTGCATCACGGTGATACTGCGAAGACAATGGGTCGAATACGAACGTCTGGACTACCCGCTGCTGGCGCCCATTCTGGAAACCATCGACGACGTCCACGATGCTTCGGGCGGGAACAAGTGGCCGGACTACTTCAAGGGCCGTCTGTTCTGGATCGGCTTCGGGATCGCCTTCGGCATTATCGGCTGGAACATGATTTCGTACTTCCAACCTACGTGGCCGCGCATCAGCATGAGTCCCAACAAGGGCCTGTTCTACTTCGCCCGGATTTTTCCGCCGCTGCTCACCCACATCAATACGTACACGATCGGCTTCGGCTATTTCGTGAAGCTGGAAATCCTCTTCTCGATATGGTTCTTCCACTTCCTGCTGATGTCCGAGATCGCGCTGATCCGCAAGACCGGCTTTCAGTTCGGCCGCATGCACCAGTCCGGCGGCGGGTGGGGCGATCCGCTCGTCCAGTGGCAGTGCCTGGGCGCACTGTTCGTCTTCGTGGCATGGGGATTCTGGGCGGCGAGACACCACCTCAGAGACGTGTTCCGCAAAGCCTTTTTCAACGAACCGGGCGTGGACGATTCCAGGGAGATGCTCTCGTACCGCACGGTCGTCATCGGGTTCATCGCGGGCAACCTCTACATTGTGGCATGGCTGCACCAGGCGGGGACCGAACTGGCGCTGATGGCCATCACCGTTCCGGCATCGATCATCATCTACATCGCGCTTGCCAGATTCGTCTGCGAGTCCGGCACCCTGTACCTGGGCCTGCCCACCAGCCCCCTGGATATGGGCTATCAGATCCTGGGCACGGAGACCATATCGGCGAGGGTCCTTACCGCCTCGGCCACGTCGCACGCCCTGCGGTGGATGTATTTCATGCCGGCGCTCTCCCAGGGCGCAAAGGCCATCGACCGCGTGAAAGGCAACCGCCGCATCCTGTTCTGGGCGGTGCTCGGGGGCCTGCTTACCGCGCTGGCCGTGAACATCTGGATGGTCCTCTTTCTGGGATACAAGTACGGCGCATTCAACTTCACGGAGTACCCCTTCACGAGATACGCGCCACGCCTCTACGACGCCGTTGTCGCGAATATCAAATCGCCGGAACCGGCCTCCTGGGAACGTCTCGTGCTGTTCGGGTTCGGCGGCATCCTGATGGCGGTGTTGACGCTCCTGCGTTACCGGCTGCCGTGGTGGCCGCTGCACCCCGTGGGATTCATCGTGACCACGACCAGCCTGCTGCACGAAATCACCGCCATCCTCATCGTCTGGCTGTTCAAGGCCATCGTCATGCGCGTTGGCGGCGTACAGCTGTACCGCTATTTCCGGCCCCTCTTCTTCGGAATCATCGTCGGGCGGGCCACGGGCGTTCTGGTCTCTTTTATCGTCGATCTGATCTGGTTTCCCGGCGGGGGCCACCACGTCCACGGCTGGGCCTAACAGCCCGTTGAAAAAGCCCATCCGGGCTACGGCCGGCCCTTGCGGGCGAAATACTGCGTTGCGCTCCCTCGCCGAATCGATGGATGGGACTCGGTCGCGCGCCTTGTCTTCGGCCTCGCCTGCAGAGCGACTTTGTCAACGGACTGTTAGAGGGCAATCCCGATGAAAATCACGCGCCTTGAATGCATCCCTGTTGCACAGCGGTTCCTCGTGCTGAAAATGCACACTGACGAGG
>JAAXHE010000284.1 GCA_012271065.1 Candidatus Latescibacterota bacterium | reverse complement strand
AGTAGACATCCATCAGCATGGCGAGGCCCGAATACATGCCGTAGACGACGTTGCGCTCGACTTTCGCCTGCGCGTTTGCGGACCCCGAAACGCATAGGAAAGTCAGTGCGAGCATCGCGGTGGTGAAGAATCGAAGTCGTCTGGTCATGAGCCTCTCCTTTGAGTCAGGGTCACAATTCTAATTCGTGAGCGATACAACCACATCACCCTCGTATCTGCCGCCGGTCTCCACGACCGTTGGAACTCCATCAACGGTCAGAATGACATCTCTGCCACCGGCGCCGACGACACTACCTGAATTGACGGCAAGTGAGCTCAGGTAACTCTCACCCGTAACCGTCCATACACCGCCGTCCTCGAGAATGACATCGACTTCGCTGAAGCCATTGCGATAGTTGCGGTTCTCGACATGTCCAAGGTAATAGTACTCATTGATCGTGAAGTAGGTATTCTGCTCGCCGTTCTCGTCTACATGACGGGTCTCCGTCAGCGTGATGGCGCCGGTAAGGCTTGCGCCCTCGCCAATGGTGACTTCCAGCGGCACGGCGCCCTGCATGTAATAACCGGTGCCGTTAAAGACATCGCCACGATAATCGCCGTTGGTGAGCGACATCGCCACACCGGGTTCCGCTATCGGACCCATGGCTCCTCCCGGGCCGCCAGGGGGGCCAGGGGGGCCGCCGGGTCCGTCGCCCATGCCATCGGGACCGCCCGGCGGAGGGCCACCCGGCGGGCCGCCTACAACGCCGATACCGTCAGGCGTTACGTTGCCGTTTTCCGAAGGCCAGCCCGCATCTTCATTGAATTCGGTGTTGAATGCCTCCATCGAGCCGCCGACGGTGCGGTCATCGTTATCGATCATCTGCAGAATCACGCCGGAGCCCGGATTCAACTGGGCGTCATCCACCAGGATCTCCACGTTTCCTGCCTTGTACAGGAACGATGCCTCCCGGGAATTGACCTGTGTGCCGTCAAGCACATGGATCGCGGCGCCACCGTCGGTCATGAAACCGAATACCGTATCGATGACGGTTGGCTGGCCCCCGCCGACTACGGTTTCAATTTCGCCACCCGAGGCATCCAGGAGGCCGATCTCGCCGTTTGACGATCGATAATAGGCTTCGCCACCGGTGAATATCGAGGCGTAGGTCATTCCCTCGAAGTTAACGCCGTAGAAGTTCTGCACGGAGTTTCCGATCAGGTAGGTGCCATAGCCCGTTCCGTAATCGGCGCCGTATGCGAACGGTCCCGATGTCATTCCCCCTTCGTCTTCGGGAAGGACTCTCAGGGTCGAGTCGACGACATTCATCCGGGCATTCCGGCCGGCGTCGGTGGAAAGGACTGCCCAGCCCCCCGAAGTGACGCTGGAGTTCACCACGGACAAGGTAGAGCTTTCGCCCAGCATATTGCCCACCCGGACGGCGCCCTGGATGCCCAACACCCAGGGCGGCGACAGCATCAACCTCATGTTCGCGCCGTTGGCGTAGCCTTCGAAGAGATCCGTCAACGAGTTGGCGCCCATGGCCCTGACCATCGAATCCCTCACCATGACACTGGCGTATTCGTCGGAAATAAAGGCCGCCCGCAGAATCCCGTAGGTGACGATGTTCATCGCGTCGAGGGTGACATCGGCATGATCCGAAGCAATCACCATGGCGCCGAGCCCGGAGAAATCGGACGCGCCTCGCCCTTCCCCAAAATCCTGCGCGATTATGGAACCGGTGAGTTCCAACTCGGTTCCCTCACCCTTCGCTATGACGGCGCTGAATCCTTCGCCCCTGGCAACAATGTCCAGGTCGAGCGTTGATATTTCGCGGTCCCCATCGGGCAGCAGCGAGTTTTCGGCAACGAGGCTGCCGTCTTCCACGAAGTAGCCGACGCTGTACCGATCGTTGCCGCGCTGGTCAAAGCTGGTCGCCATGCCTTCGAAGGTGGTCTGCAATTCCACGACCGTGGCCTGGCCCGACGAAACGGTATTGGGCCCGGCGGGAACGTAGGGTTCGCCGCAGCTGACCAGGACGAAGAGAACGGCGCCGATGGCAACTCGGGCTGAAGAGATTTTTGTCATCGATATTCCTCCAGTTTGTTTCCAATTCCAGAGCGTTGGCGCGCTAGGCATGATTTTCTGTTCGCCAATCGATAACACCACCGAGCAGGGAAGGATCCTTGTTCCATACAAG
>JAAXHE010000073.1 GCA_012271065.1 Candidatus Latescibacterota bacterium | reverse complement strand
TTCCCGAACGGTAATCAACGCCCTTGGCGGCAACGGATAATGCGCGGGAACAGTCGTTTCCGGCAGGGTCAACTGGATCCCCTCCGCATCCACCAGGATGACGGCCGGGCGCATTTCCTTTGCGTCGCTGCTGCGTTCTTTCGGGTCCATGATCATCATGTTGGTCAATCCGGTTATTTCATCAACGTGGCGCAGGACGGTCTTGCCTTCGACAATATCGGCGAACTGAACATGACCTGAGACTTCAGATATGACCGGGTGCGTATGCGGGTCCCAATCGGCGATTTTCGTACCGGGCTCAACCACATCACCCCTGTGCACCGTCAACACGGCGCCATAAGGGAGTTTATAACGTTCGCGTTCTCTACCCACCTCATCCAGCAGGGACACGTCTCCGGAGCGCGATACGACGACCCTGTTGCCGCTCTCCTGCTCCAGCAACTTGACGTTATCCAGGCGCACCTTACCGCCGTATTTCACGTCTATGCTGCTGATCGCAGCCGCCCTGGACGCGGCGCCGCCTATATGGAAAGTCCTCATGGTCAACTGTGTGCCCGGTTCGCCGATCGATTGCGCCGCCACCACGCCGACGGCTTCACCGATGTTGACGATATGGCCGCGCGCCAAATCCCTGCCATAACATCTAGCACAAATTCCGTAACGGGTCTCACAGGTGATAGCAGAACGTACCACAACCTCGTCAACACCGTTTTCCTCCATGAGGGCTACCAGATCTTCATCCAGTAACGTATCGGCGGGGATGAGGGTCTCGCCGGACCCGGGTTTTACGATGGCCTGCGCCAGGACCCGGCCCAATACTCTTTCACGCAAGGGTTCCACCACGTCACCGCCTTCAATAAGCGATGTCAATTTGATGCCGGCAGACGTGCCGCAATCGTCTTCGGCAACAACCAGGTCCTGGGCAACGTCCACCAGGCGCCGGGTAAGATAACCGGAATTCGCGGTCTTCAGTGCGGTATCGGCCAGACCTTTGCGCGCGCCGTGGGTGGAAATGAAGTACTGTAACACATCCAGTCCTTCGCGGAAGTTCGCGGTAATAGGCGTTTCGATGATAGAACCGTC
>JAAXHE010000267.1 GCA_012271065.1 Candidatus Latescibacterota bacterium | reverse complement strand
TGTCTCGAAATTCAGGATGAGCCTCGGTCTCGGTGTCAGTCCCAGCATCGAGGGATCTTCGTCGCTCATGTAGAGATCGACGCCGTCGCGAAGGTTGTTGAGCGTCTCATCCAGGGAGTTGCCCTGAGTGACTACAGCGAGCTCCAGGCACTCGGCGGTGTAGCGTCCTTCCTCCTCGACAACGACTGCGTGTATGGTCGATCGGGCCGATACGGGCGCCGCCGCGCAGGTTGCGTCCGCTTCGGCAACTCTGTACTCGCCGTCGCCTGTTTCCGTTTCCGCAGATGCCGGCTGGCGGTATTCCTTCTCGACCGCATACAGGCCGCGCCGCAAGCGCCTGAAATACGGCCATCGATGGGCGTGATGGCTCGGCGCGTTGACGCAGCAGCGGCTGACGACATGCGTCCTCACGGACCGTTCGTTCAGGTGCGGCAGCGCATGGACGATCTCTACAGGCGTGAAAGTCCAGTTACGGCGCGCGGCGCACAAGCGGCGGGCCGCCGCCAACACTTCATCGTGGATTTTCAAGTCGATGTTAAACTTGTAAATTTAATCGATCATATAATACACATTCAGAGTCGTATCATCAGCGGGCGGACGGCCCGACCGCCTCTCATCAGAGCGCCGGCCGCAAGGCGCCAACCGGTCAATCGGGTCGATCGACTACACGAATGGTGGCAATGGACTTACAGAATTTATCTGGGCGCCGGGACATGCTGTGACACCACATCAGTCCAGGCTTAGAATCTTCCGCCCGATATAACCATGCCGAGGATGGAAATCCTGTCGATCATGGCCGAAGCACCCGTCTCCCGGACCTGGGAGGAATTGATGCCGATCGTGCTGGCCGCCCCGGAGGAGGTCGCGCGGAACGATTCAGAGGCATTGGAGCGTTGGTACTGGAAGATCTGCAACGCAAATCCGGACTGTCCGTGGGAACTCGAACTGAACGAACGGGGCGAACTGGAGATCATGCCTCCACCCTCACCTCCCGGGGACGAATATGAAGGCGGGTTGTATTTCGAGTTGGAGTCCTGGAACAGGAGTCGGGGCAGCCCCGGCATCGCAACCGGTCCGATCGGGGCATACCGGTTGCCGAGCGGCGCCGTTCGCGTTCCCGATGCGGCGTGGGCGCCGGAATCCGTTGTGAGCGTTTCCGGGGGAGGCCCCGACCGTGCCCGCAACTACGTGCCGGATTTCGTTACGGAAATAAGATCACGCAGCGACCGGCTCGCCAGGTTGATGGGAAAGATGCGGGTCTACATGGCCGCGGGTGTGAGGCTCGGCTGGTTGATCGACCCCCGCGAGCGAACCGTTCGCGTTTACCGGGTGGGTGAAGACGAACCGGAACTGCACCGGAATCCCGCAGTGCTCGACGGGGAGGACGTATTGCCCGGATTTCGCTTCAGCGTGCAGCGCCTGATCTTTGAATTGAAACGCTGATCGAGAAATCTCCCCGACTTCGCCGAATGGCCCGCAATCCCGGGCCACAATCGGGTTTCCCTGCCCACGGGCTCCGAGTCCAGCCACTGCCGGTCTTCCTCGGACAGCGCCATCCTTGAAGATGGGCATTCGTTCAGAAGTTCGCCGAGGGTGTATTCCGGGGCCTGCACCGACGTTACTACCAGCTTGCCGGAGGTGGACAGGGGTGAACCTGTCAAGCGGAAATCCGCGGGAATGACGCAGTGGGCCTGGCGATGGATTTCACGCAGGCTGCTGTTGCGTGATGCAGTGGATGCCGCCTCCCCCGGGGGCAATGTGGGTAACGTCCACAGTCACCAGGGTCCGGTCCGGAAACAGCTTGCTGACGATTTCCTGCGCCCCCTGATCCGTCTCCGCCGCGAAGCTCGGAAATACGATGCCGCCGTTGGCGATGTAGAAGTTGATGTAGGAATTGCAATAGATGTCGGAAGTCGCGGTTGCGTCGATGGCTTCGCCGAGCGGGATCAGTTCGAGGGTTCTGCCCCGGGCGTCCGTCGCCTTCTCCAGCGCCTTCCAGTTTTCGTTCAGGATTTTTCGGCGCTCCGGGAGTTCCTCCGCGCCGACCGCGCAAAGCACCAGGCCGGGCCTGACGAAACAGGCCAAGGCATCGACATGCCCGTCGGTTTCCGTGTCTTCCGGGTCGCCGGGAACCCAGATGACCTTCTCCCCGCCCAGGGCATCGCAGAGGATGGTTTCGGCTTCGGCCCTGGTCATGCCGGGATTGCGATTGGTGTTCAACATGCACTGTTCGGTAGTGATGATGGTGCCCTCGCCGTCCACTGCGATGGCGCCGCCTTCCAGGAACGCGTTGGCGGAAAACGTCCGTATGCCCAGCGACTCCGAGACCCGGCGCCCCACGGCCGCATCGTTCCGGTAGCGCTCGTACTTCCGTCCCCAGGCGTTGAACAGGAACAGCGACGCAGCCAGCTCGTCGCCGGACTTTACGAAAGTAGGGCCGCTGTCCCGGGCCCACGAATCGTCCAGCGGCACCACGAAGTAGTCGATTTCCTCTCCGCAGAGCGCCCTGGCGCCGGCCAGCCCCGCCTCGGCAACCATCATGGTCACCGGTTCGAAGCGGCGGATCGCCTTGGCGACTTTCGCGTAGGCTGCCTGTGTACTGCCGATGTCCGGCCAGATGAAATCGGGCCGGTGCGGCCACTGCATCCAGCATCGCCGGTGCGGCTCCCACTCGGCGGGCATACGGAAGCCGGCCTCCTTGGCGCTGATCCCTTTCCCGAGGGCGCTCAAGTTACGATACGCTGTGAGTGACCGTCCATGGCAAGCGGCGTGTCCCAATCCATGGCAGCCGCTGCTCCCGTCAAGCGGGCGGACACGACATCGCAGGCCTGCCCGCGGTCGCGGCGCCGGCTGACGTCGATGCCAACCTGTACGGCCCGATGCATTCGGAACGCGGAACATGCGATTCGGATTCCCCGGTGGCCGCATTGCGTGGGTTCGACGAATACCGCCACAATTCTGGCGATGACGCCGGCCGGATCATCGACGAACGATCAAGGAGCGTTGACCAAGCTCGACGAAGGTTGAGGTTCTGAGCGAACTGACGATCAATTCGAGTTTGTCTCCAAACAGTTCAAGCAACTCCGCATTCCCAATGTTACCTGTCGAGATCAGCAGAAGCCGGTAGGGCAGACGATGGATCATGTGTGTAACGACGAAATCGCCGTCCTTTGTAACGACGGTGCGTTGCTCGCGCAGCGAAATCTCGTTTATGTCCCGGTCTGCTGTACGATTTCCTCCCGGCAGGTCTTTCGTGTGCAATACGTCGTGTCCTTCCTCCCTAAGCCAACGCGCGAGCCGAAGCGGCAACTGCGCGTCGACCAGGAACTTCATGAAGCGGATGCTTGCATTCTTTTCACCCGGCTCAGGCGCGCGGCGAAGGCGAGAACGGCCATTACGTCGTCACGTTCCAGGTCGTCGTAGTCGTCGAGGATTTCCTGAGTGGTCATTCCCGAACTTAGCAGTTCGAGAATCATGTCTACCGGATAGCGCAATCCCCGTATACAGGGCTGACCGTGACAAATCGAAGGATCGGTCGTGATCCGATCGAGTAGATTGTCTTCGTGTCCTTTCATCCCGGTCGTCTTCCCTTACAGGTGTGCCGGAAATGCTACTTTATCCAATTGGGACGGATCCACGATCCACCCCTCATCAGGATCACAGGAGTCTGAAACGCCATAGTCGGATTGCGATGAAGACCAGGCCGCTTGAACGGCGCAAAGCACCGCATCGAGAAAGTCCGCTCCAGCATCCTCAATCAGACGTTTGCGTTCCTCTTGAGTGATTTTGACATTGTGCCAGTACGACGCGCGACATTGTTCCGTCGATAGCGCAGATACGATTGCGGCTCTTGTCGCCCGGCGCGTTGGCGTATCTCCGGCATTGCCATCGCCCTTGTAGTGCCTGTTTCCAACCAGATTTTCCGCTACCAACGCGGGGTAGGCTTCGACAATCACTCGATCGTCATCATTGGGGGCGCACGGGAGGATGCACGCGCCGGAACGAAGGATTCGAGGAGCCCCTTGGAAAAACATCTTGCCTACAGGAGGGCGGCCCAACTTCATGGGACTAATGGAGCCCGCGTACTCGTCGGTAATGCGCTTGTGTTCTTTGTCGCCATACGGTCGACGGGCGCAATATCGTTTGATCGTCGATTCGTACTCATCTTGCTTCATTGACCCGATCTTGCCGACATAAGCGGACCAGGATGCCGGCCAATGGAGTGCATGAATCAGCCTGACGGGTTGCCCGAACGGAAAGTCTATCCCCGCGATCCAGGGGCCAGGCGCGTCAAGCTCGTCCTCGAATTGTTTGAATCTCGTCAGGCCCCGCACCGACTCAATGTGTAACACGGCGTTTGAAAGTTCACCGTATGCAACCGTAATGGGCTTTCTACCATTTGGCGCGCTGGTGAAATCTATGCCAAGTATTTTCATGAAACGTTCGTCGGTCTGGTGAAAGTCAACCTGCTTTGAATGCAAGAATAGGCCGCGTCGAGCAAGTTGTTGCCCAGCGTCCAGCGTAGCGCAATGATCGCGCTGAATGAAAGCCCGCTGCCTGCTTCGCCAGTTTTCCGTTGGCCGAATTTTGCGCTGACTGAACGCATCTCAATACCGGGCGAACGGCGCCACCTCCGCGATGCTCGATGCGCCGACCGCAAGCATCACCAGCCGGTCCAGCCCGAGCGCTACGCCGGCGCAGTCCGGCAGGCCATGCTGCATCGCCGCCAGCAGGCGATGGTCCGGTTCCATTTCCGGCTTGCCCCGTTCCCGCCGGCGCCGGTTGTCGCGGCGCATGCGCTGGAGCAATTCGTCAGCGTCCGTCAGTTCATGGTAACCGTTGGCCAATTCCAGTCCGTTGACCACAAGCTCGAACCGGGCGGCGACAGGAGCCCTCAGCCGGGGAGCGCGAGGGGCCTGCTCGTCGCTGGAATCAGGTAGACGAGGAGCGCGGGGAGCCTGTTCTTCGCTGGAAACAGGCGACCTGGGTGCGCAACCGGCTTTCGCCTCGCTGGAATTCGGCAACCGGGATCCGTGGGGGGCTGGCCCCTCCCAGGCAGTGGGATCTCCCTCCTTCAACCGCGCCAGCGCCGCCTGGTCCGCCGGATAGTCGGTGATGAATACACGGCCTTCATCGAGATTCTCCACCGCTTCGACAAACCGCAGGTCCGGATCGCTCGCGCCATCCGGTCGCATGGCCAGCAACTCCGCGTGGGTGAGACGCCGGTACGGTTGCGGCCCGAGAATGGAGTTGACCAGGCCGGCAACTTCCGCCATCAGGGCATCGTCGTC
>JAAXHE010000194.1 GCA_012271065.1 Candidatus Latescibacterota bacterium | reverse complement strand
GTTGAGGCACCTGGGCAGTTACGTTGCGTCCGAGAAATAACTAGGGCTGTCTGCCTCGTTCTGGATGGCCTTGGGCGGTTTGACAGGCGCGATCAGGGTGAGAAGCAGACCTCCGGCAGTGGCAATAACGGCTTGCCCGATAGCCGTGGCGGAAACCGTGGCCCCAGCGATGGTCAACCCCTCGGCGCCAACCAGGGCGGTTCCTAGGGCGGGGCCAAAGGCAGCCGCCGCCGCTATGATCGCGATAGCGGCGACGATTCGCAGCGGGCTGACCCCTCCGCCCTCGGGCACGGCACGTATCGTCACGAGCCGCCCCGCGTTCGGACGCGTTACGTGCCAGTGCCCGCGCGGCACCATCCAATCGTCGATGAAGATACAGGCCTTCCGGCGCAGCACTTCGTCCGGTTGCACGGATTCGAGAATTTCGGCCAGGGTCAGGCCTTCGGGCAGTTCCGCATTCACCGTGTCCAGGCGGAACGGATGCGGCATAGCCGCGACACGGACGGGCGGCGGTTTGATGATCAGGTTTCCGTCGGGCACTTCGGCCTCCAATAGGATTCCACCTTGAGTCCCGCAATCGGCTCAAGAACCGTTCCGATGCCCGGCTCGCAATGCAGAATGTCCTCTCCAATAACGACACCGACGTGGATGGGATCACGCCGGCGCAGTATCACCGCTATGGCGCCTGTTTCCCGCCCACACTCGCGTCCCCGAAACTCGCGCCCGTGCCGGAATGCCTTCAACAGCGCCTCCGCGTCATTGGTTCTGCCGTACCAATCTTCGTACCCTGGCAACTCTATCTCCAGTACGTCCCGGTACCCGCATACCACGAGTCCCCAGCAATCCCAGCCCGAATAGTCGCGTCCGTGCTCCACGAACGCGCTGATTGCCTTCGCGAGGAACTCGGGCCAGTCCATTGTTGCACGGGATTGGCCGGTCATGAGGTGGCCTCCGCACGAAAAGCACAGAAAAAGGATTTGACAACCTGTCCCCTTTGAGGGACAATACGGCTATGGAAATCGTCTACACGGAAATGTTCGAAAAGTGGCTCAGGCGGTTGCATGATCTGCGGGCGCAAATCGTCATTGGCTCTCGAATTGAGCGAATCGAAGACGGCAACTTCGGCGATCATCGGAGCGTCGGCAAAGGTGTTAGCGAACTGCGGATCAACGTGGGCCAGGGCTACCGCGTCTACTACACGATCCGGAACAAGGCCGTGGTCATCCTGCTGTGCGGCGGCGACAAGTCGACCCAGCAAAAGGACATACAACGCGCTCAGCAGATGGCGGGCAAACTCTAAGGAAGACACACGATGAAGCTCAAGAAATTCGACATGGTTGACTTTCTCAACAGCGATGATGCGTTGGTCGAGTACCTGAACATCGCTCTGGAAGAAAACGATCCAAAGTACTTCGCCAAAGCGCTTGGTAATGTGGCCCGCGCAAAGGGCATGTCCTCTATTTCCAACGCTACCGGATTGGGGAGGCAAGCTCTGTACCGGTCACTTTCCGATGATGGCAACCCGCGCATAGACACACTGTTCAAAGTGCTCGACACGCTGAATGTCCGTCTTGCCGTCACCCAGTGAAATAGCGTTCATTTAGAACAGGCCCGGAAACAATGTCGGTGTGAACCCGTGCCGGGGAAATGCCTCCCGCCGGAAATCGTCAAGCGTGATACTGCCCGTGATGTACCCGCCCTTGATTCGGATGTCGCGCAACAGGAACCCCGAATAGGTGGCCTCGATGTCGCCGGGCGCGGACGTGACGGCGCGGGTGCTCATGGTGCCTTTCCAAGAGGGCGTGTACGACGCCGATACAGGCCCGATACCCCCATTCGACTCTCGTCTGTCGGGACAGTTTGGCATCCTGACAATGGTGATCCTGACCGTCGCCTCGGACGACACGGCAAGGGAGCTTATCGGCGACACCTACCGGGTCGGCATTCTCGTGGAGGTGAGGCCCATCTATGAAACGCGGGCCGTGATCGAGGTCGAGATACGGCCCCACGACACCGAAGAGCTTTTCATGCCTGCCGACGTCAAGAATTTGTCGCCGACAAGCGTGCTGATTGGAAACGTTGAGAAGGGATTGGCGTACGATCTTCGCCTTCGTTGGGCAATTTCCGGCGGCAAGGTCGGCGCGTGGGTTGAACACCTGAACCACGTCGTCGGAACCCGTCAGACCGAAGCGCCGACCAATTTCTCGCTCTCAATTGTTGAGGGCGGGCAGCGCCAATACACGTGGAACATTCCGACGACGCCCGATAATGCCGGTTTCTTGATCCGGTACGGCAATGCCGCGAATATGGACTGGGACGACATGACGCCCCTGCACGGGGGGTTGTTGACGTCGTTGGCCTATCTGGCCGTCGAACCGGGAATCGGCAGCTTCTGGTTCGGACTGCGCGCCCAATCGACCGGTGGCATACTGTCCGACATCGTTCGCATCGGCCCGTACGATTTGGGCGAAATCATATCGGGGCAACGATGGCTTTTCGGGACGGGTGCGCCGGCGGCGGCTTTGGGCCGGGATGACGACTTGTATCTCGATACGAATAGTCACCAGGTCTGGCGCAAGCTAAGCGGCACATGGAGCTTGGCGGCGGACTTTGCCGGCCAAGACGGACAGGGGACAGAGGACATATTTGCCAGTTCGGCGGACGGCGCCATAATCACGGGTTCCGCCAATCTTCCAGATTCGAATTGGAACTTCGACCTTCCGGGACTCGCGACCGCGAACGGCGTGACACGCGGAAACCAAACCTATTACGACGGCACGCCCCCGGACCTGTCCGAGGCCAGGCCTTTCGTCATTCAATTCACGCGCCCGGTCACCGGCTCTCCAGCGGTGAATGAGAACATCGGCAATGTACCGTGGGTGCAGCAGTCCCCCGTGCGCCTGTGGGGGCGCGAGGGTTTGACGCCGGAGTACGTGTTCACCAGCTCAACGAACGGCGCGGCCATTACGAACTCCGCTGATTTGCCCGACCCGGACTGGAATTTCGATATTCCGGGATTGGCGACCGGCGTGACGCGCGGCGCATACACCTACTATGACGGGGCGCCGGGTGACCTGTCGGAGTCTCGGCCCTTCATTATTCGGTTCCGCCGTTACATCAGGCCCCTGGGCGCGGCGCTCCTGGCTATCGGCGACGACGTTGGTAACGTGCCCTGGCTCCAGGAAGCCGCCGTAAGGGCGTGGGGCGTGCGGGGGTTTCGAGGCCCGAGAGGGTTCGATGGCCGGGACGGCCACGACGGCCACGACGGCCACGACGGCGCCAAGGGAGACAAGGGGGATAAAGGCGACAAGGGTGAAAAGGGTGACAAGGGCGATCCGGCCCAGCTCGGCACGGCAAACGTCCAGACGCATCATATCGCCCTTTCGGCGACCGCTTCTGTTTACGCCACCGTGCTCGGCAATTCCGGCGGCAGCATCACCGTCCCCGGCGGAAGCGGCTACCGTTACTTGGCGTGGTGTTCCGGGATCATGTGGAGGACAGGCGCAAACACTGGCACCGTGCGCCTTCGCCGGGGAAACACCACATTGGCATCGCGCACAGAGGGCTTGGATGTGGACAAGAACGAAGGGAGTGACATTAGTCTGGCCAGCAGCGGAAGCCATTCAAGTCAACGAACGTTTTCGGTTACGCGGACTAGTGGTGCCAGCTTGC
>JAAXHE010000317.1 GCA_012271065.1 Candidatus Latescibacterota bacterium | reverse complement strand
AAGGCGAGAACCCACGATTTCAACGATGACGGCCTGCTGGACATCATGGTGCTGGTCTCCGATGCCCGGGAAGGGCTGCACCTGCTGATCAACGAGGGCGGCGGAGAGTTCGAGATGCGGACGGTTTTCGAGACTCACTCCGCCTACGGACACACCTTCCTGGAATTGCACGACTTCAACGGCGACGGCCTGATGGATGCGCTGGCGGTCAACGGCGACAACGTGGATTCGGATCCCTACAACACGTCCAAGAACTACCACGGCCTGCGCATCTACCTCAATCGGGGCGACCTGCACTTCGAGGAAGCCTGGTTCTACCCCATGTACGGAGCCTTCATCGCCAGGGCTGCGGATTTCGACGCCGACGGCGACCTGGACATCGCCGCCGTGTCGTTCTACCCCGACTTCACGGATCCACTCCGGGAATCCTTCGCCTACCTTGAAAATCAGGGAGGGCTGGAGTTTCTGCCCTCGACCAGTGACGAATTGAACGAAGGCCGCTGGATGACCATGGACATCGGCGATGTCGATGGAGATGACGATGTGGACGTAGTGCTGGGCGGCAGCTATCTTGAAATTGGCCTGTTCGGCAACCCGGAGCTATACGACGAACTGGTCGAGTCGGGCGAGTCCGTACTGATCCTGAAGAATACGCTCCACTGATCGGTTCGGACACCTCTGTAAACTGGACTGCAACGCCATTTGATGAAGCTTGCCCGTATCGACCGTTCCCAACTGTGAACCATGGGCATGGCATCGTTTATCGTCCTGTTGAAGACGTCAGGGCAGGGCGAACACCACCAGTTTCTGCGCCTCGTCCGGGCTGGGATCGTCCAGGGCGGAGGCGGCGGCGGCGACAATGGCCACGTACTGCCTGCCGTCGCGCCCCTGGTAGGTGATCGGATTGGCGAAGGCGCTCATCTCCAGCCGGGTCACCCAGAGTTCCTCCCCGGTCCGCGAGTCGAAGGCGCGGAAGCGCCGGTCGTTGGTGGCGCCGATGAACACCAACCCGCCTGCGGTAACCATGGGCCCGCCCATGCCCAGCCGTCCGGTCTGCTGCTTGTCTGCCGGCAATTCTTCGGTGATTCCGAGCGGAACACTCCAGGCGATATCCCCCGTGGCGGCATCGACCGCGACCAGGTTGGCCCAGGGCGGCTTGTTGCACGGCCAGGCGGACTCGCCGCCGCTCGTTGCGCTGCCGCGGGATTCCGGTGGCGTCTCGTGCCACCAGAACCGGGACAACGGACCGTGGATGCTGTTGCGCCAGTAGTTGCCAGGGTAGACGGGGTCTTCCTCGATCCAGCCGAAGCTGCCCTCGTTCATGGTGTTCACGAAAATGTAGCCCAGCGTCGGATCCGCCGCGGTGCCGCCCCAATTGGCGCCGCCGATGGAACCGGGGAATACGATGGTCGATGGTCCTTCGTTTCCGGGCGGCCTGAATCCATAGGGCGTAAAGGGTCCGTCGTTGCGGAATCCGCCGCTCTGCTCGACGACGCGCCGGCAAAATTGCGCATGCTCTTCGGTGGTGTCTTCGGCGCTGACGATGTCATCAAGTGAAAACGCGACCTTGGCGATGGGAGGCGGTTTGACGGGGATGGGCTGGGTTGGCGAGCTGCGCTCGCCCGGCACGTTGCTCCGGGGCACCGGGCGCTCTTCGATCCCGAACACGGGCTCGCCGGTTTCCCGGTTGAGGATGTACATGTAACCGGTTTTTCCTGCCAGGGCCAGGATCGGCACTGTCTCTCCGTCGATCTCGACGTCCAGCAGGCCGGGCGCCGCGGGCAGATCGAAGTCCCAGATGTCGTGGTGAATGGTCTGGTAGTGCCAGCGGCGTTCTCCGGTGCGCACGTCCAGCGCGACGATGGAATCGCTGAACAGGTTGTCCCCGGGGCGGTCGCCGCCGTAATAGTCCGACGGGCCGGCGCTCTCGAAGGCGGCGAACACCAGTTCCCGCTCTTCGTCCACGGTGAGGGAAAACGCCCAGTGGAACAGGTTGGGCTGATCCCGCCAGGCGTCGTTTTCCCAGGAGTCGTGTCCGAATTCGCCGGGCCCCGGAGTCGAATGGAAAACCCAGGCCTGCGACCCTGTCCGCACATCGAAGGCGCGGACGCTGCCGGGGTTTGTATTGGAGCCGACCAGCAAGAGGTCCTCGAAAATCACCGGCGCCCCGAGATAAGCCACCGGCATGGTGCGCGAAGTGGTGTCCAGCGCTTCCGGAAAGATGGCCAGAAGTTGCGCTCCCACCGTGATGAACAGCATCGGCGGGAGCGTATCGTCGCCGGGCCGCCAGGCGAGTCCGCGTCGCGATGGCGGTACACGCATCTCGTATCGCCAGAGTTCCTCACCGGTGTCGGCCTCGAGCGCCACCACACGGTCGGCGCCCGCCAGGTACATGGCGCCTTCGATCACCAGCGGAACGAATTGCGAACCGCCGCCCAGATCGCCTGTGGTGACATTGCGCCCGAGCGGGTAGGACCAGACTTCGCGCAGATCGTTGACGTTTCCGGTATGGATCTGGGTCAGCGGGGAGTACCGGGTTCCGGCAAGATCGCGATTGTAACTGGGCCAGTCGCCGGGCTCGGACCCGACCTGGGCCACTCCCGGCGTGGCCAGCAGCATGGTGAACGCCACTAAGGCGTTCCGAGCGTCGGAAACAGGCGTTGATCCCACCATACCGGTGTCTCCATCCCTGCCGACATTCGCCGGAAGTCCGAATGCTGGCTGTTGATGACGATATTGCGTTCCATTCGTGCCACCACGGATGGAACGATCAGAATCGCACTTCTGTTCTTCCGATACCATCCATGGCCGAAGCGGCGGGCGGTCGCGCTGCCCGGGATGGACCAGTCGGGGAGTGTATCCGGCGTGGCGACCTCGTAGCTGGTTCCCTCGGGAATGGTGATCTCCACGAAATACTGGTTTGGCGGCAGGACGCCGTTACAGTGAACGAGTTTTTCCAGCAGGGCGGTGGAATAGTTTTCGGAAGCGTAGATGATTTCGGCTCCAGCCTCATGCCACCTGCCGGAGGTATGTTTGGCGCCTTCCGTGCTCCATACCGGATTCCGTCCAGTTGGATCGCCGATCCGATACGCCCGAATCGACACCTTCAGCGTTCCCGACCTCATCAGAGAACCATGCTGGCCTCGATCCGGCGTACGAGATTCAGAACCGCCTGTGCGCCCGCCGAACTGGACCGAGCCAGATCGAAGGGCGTCTCCATTTCCAGCATGGGGTGTGGCCGGTTGAGAAACGCGTCGATCCGCTGCCGGTCTCCGTGGTAAACGACGCTGACCGCATCGACTACCCGCCCGACTTCATAGAGCCGTTCGCTGAGTTCTCTGGACAGCGGTTTCCCGGCCTTGCGAGTCCGCCTTAGCGTTGCTTCGGGGATAATGGGACCGACCACGCGGTTTCTGCCAAGCACGTCGGAAAGGGCTGCGGCCGCCCTGGGGCGCAGGCCGTCGGAGACACGCCGCGCAAGTTGCACCTCGCTCAGGGTGTCGGGACCGTCAATCGCCAGGAGCCTGGCGATCCGCGAGGTTTGACTCGCCGGCAAATTTGCGGGATCGGTGTAGGCCTGAAGGTTCATGGGCGTTTCCCTCTCTGGTAGTCGTCACATGACGATTATATTGCGATCATTTGGCGAGCTTCAAGCAGGAGCAACGATACCCGTCAGGGTGGAAGTTCGTTTCGATTTGCAACACGCTTGCGCCGGGAAATCTTCTCGTGTTCTGATTGAGCGACGCATAAACGAAAGGAGAGGAAGATGGCCGGAGTGCGCTGCGTCGGGCGATCGGTATGCATTGTTTCGGCCGCCATGTGGACGTTGGGATGTTCCGACGGCGTCACACCGCTGGATGGCACCTTGCTTGTAACCGACCGGTCCTCCGGCAGTATTGCCTTCATCGATCTCGCGACCCGCACCGAGGTTGGCAGGGTCCCGGTCGGACTGATCATCCCCCACGAGGTGGACGTATCGCCCGACGGTCGAATGGCGCTCACTTCCGAATACGGGCCTAACGATCAGCCCGGACAACACATCATCCTGATGGACGTGGCCACGGCCAGCGCCGTGGCGAGGATCGATCTCGGTCCCGGCTCACGGCCCCATACCGCGCTTTTCCTCCCGGATGGGCGCCATGCCGTGGCGACGATGCAGGATACCGACCAGTTGGCGTTGGTGGACCTGGAGGCTCGGACAGTGGTCAGGACGTACGCCACCGGCGGTCGCGAAGGCCATATGGTGCGCCTCAGCCCCGATGGGTCGCGGGCCTACGTCAGCAGCCGCCTCGGCGACGGCACTCTTTCCGTCATG
Source organism: Candidatus Latescibacterota bacterium (assembly GCA_012271065.1). The sequence continues at coordinate 4,918 of JAAXHE010000317.1, read as the reverse complement.
TTCCTGAACGAGGACCGTGCTCCGGTCGTGATCGAGACCGGGCCGGGCGCCGAGGGACTGGACGTTTCCGCCGACGGCGGCGAGATATGGGTCGCAAACCGACAGGTGGAAACCATCTCCGTCATCGATGCGGAATCAATGGAGATCGTCGAGACGCTGGATTCCAGACGCTTCACCGGACGCATCGAAATGGGGCCGGACGGTTACGCCATTTCACCCAACGGCGGAGGGGGCGGTGGGCCGGTTCCGCAGTACCTGCGGCTGTGGGATGTGGAATCGAGGTCGCTGCTGAACGAGGTTCCGCTGACCGATGAACCCCGCGCGAACGCCTTCGGCGTGCTGATACATGACGGCATGGCCTTCGTTGGCGACCGTGGCGCGGGCGACATTCTGATATTCAGCCTCGACGACCTGAACGATCACGAGGTACTTGTATCCGATTTCGGCGATCCGGACGGCATGGCCTGGACACCTGTCCGGGTCAGCGGCGTGACGGAGTAGGGCAGGTCCCCGAACTCCGGCTCGCGAAGGGCGCTATCAAATCGCTACCGGATCGGTCGCGATCGCGCGGGGCCGGGATTGTCGGGGGTCGGTCGGAATCGCGCGGGGCCGGGAATACGCCGTATCGGCCCAAAACGCGCGGGAGCGCTGCGAATCGACCGTGACCGCCCGGAATATCGAGGGATCGCTGCGGATGGATCGCCGCGGATCACTCGGGCGGCTGATACACCGGCGGCACGCGGCAATCCACAGCAATGAATTCGTATTCCGGCGTGTAGTACTTGAGCCAGCGAAGCGTCCAGGGACCCGCCAGATAGACCGGGTCGGCGATGACCGTTTCCAACGCCAGCGCCGCACCGATGTCGGGATCGTCCATTCGCCTGTAGGTCTCCACCGTCGTGGTCCGATCGCTCACGGGATTGCCGAGAGGACTGGTGTAGTTCTCCAGCAATCCGCCGGACTCGATCACCAGCGTATCGCCTTCGTAACGCGCCGTTGAGTAACCCAGGTGGGTATGCTCGACATCGCCGGGCAGCGGCGCGTCCAGCAGAATCTCGCGGCGGCCGCCGTACTCTTCGTACTCCAGGACGATCCGGTCTTCGAGTTGCGTCATCCGCACGGGATGGGGCGTGAACGCCGCCTGACGCACCAGGCCCGGCGGTTCGCAGGCCACGACCGGATCGCTGACCGGATCGAAAGCCGCCGCCGCGGCCGTGCCCGTCTCGTTGTACGGCGGCGGAGTGCGGTCACCCGGGCCGCCGCCCATGCCCATTCCGCCTGCGGCCATCCCACCGCCGGGGCCCATGGTCCAGGCGCCGGTGAAGTTCGGACGGCCGTCATCCAGGGTCGGCGCCAAGGGGGCGGCGCCAACCGGTTCCACATAATCGCTCTCGCCTTCCACGACCCGAATCAGGGAACCGTCGGCCGGATCCACCTCGGAAATGTTGCCCAGCAACACCATGGGCACGCCATTGCGGGCTTCCCTGCCGCTGATCCGCATGTATTGGCCCGGCTGGATGGTTTGCGCGGTCCAGCCGCGCCGTCGCATCAGGTTGGCGGCCGAGCCGCTGGCCCTCCACTGGGTGACTTCGCCGTCTTCACCGGTCACATCGAAATAGACATCAATGTGGGGATTGGTGAAGTTGAACTCGGTGACCGACCCTTCGACTTCGATGACATTCGTGGTGAAGGCGGCGTTGGCGGAATGGTGCGCATCGGCCACTCCGGCCGCCAGCGCCGCGGTCGACAACGCGGCTGCGGCTGTGTATTTCTTCATACGCCGTAGCCTCAGAAGTTGTAATTCAGTCTGAGGCCGACAGTACGCGGCTGACGCGGAGTCACGCGCCAGTTCTCCAGAGCTTCTCCGCCAGCGGCAACGATCGCCAGACTTCCCGGACTCGTCGGGTCAATTGTAATGTCTTCACCTGACGTAATCCTGCGAGGCGTGTCGTTGTCAGTCAGATTGCTGATATAAAGAGTTGCACGCCAATTCTCGCCACTCAGTCCCGCGGAAAGATTCACGGTCGTCACCGCTGGGAATACAGCAATATTCGCGGAATCCAACCACTGCTTCGATTCATGACGCACATCGGCGCGTGCATTCCAGCTCAATCCGGATTCACCCATAATGCCTCGGTAACTTGGGCTTAACGAATAGGTTACGCTGGGTTGTTGACGTTGCTCCAGCCCATCCACGCGGTAGCACCCCGCATACCTTCCATCGGCTTCATAGGTCACCGGACGGCCCATTCTCGCAGCGTAGTCACCTATTCCTCCCGGCGGGGCACCGGACAAATTGACATCGCAGAAGTTCGTGTATTGGGAATCGAGCAGGCCAAGGGTTCCACGGACACTGAGGTTGTTCGTGAAGAGGAAGTTGCCTTCAAACTCCAAACCCATCATCTCCTGGTCGCCGTTGTTCAGGAAGGTGCGGTTGGTTTCCAGAGGATCCCGTTGTCTCCCGACAAGCATCGGATCCCCCCAATACAGGTTGATTGGCTGGACATTGCCTTCCCACTCCATGACGTAGATTGCCGAAGCGTACTGAAGGCGTCCATCCAGCGCGGAGCCCTTGATGCCAAATTCCAGATTGGTCAGTTTCTCTTCGTCGAAGTTGATGACGGTCTCTACAGAGTACGGTACGCCTTGCGCGCCATTCGTGTCCTCCCACAATTGAGTTGCCCGATCCAGGGTTGCCGCGATAGCCGGGTTGAAGAATCCCACATTTACGCCCGCAGGGTTGTTTCCCCTGGCGAATTGACCGTAAATCGAGGTGGAATCGTTGACGTTGTAGTTAAAGGACAATCGGGGAACAAACGCCTTGGTCAAAACCGAGCCTGAATTTCCTGAAGTGGTATCCGTACCCGACACTTCATCATTCTGATACCGGCCCTCCACAGTGAGGGCCAATCGATCCGTTGCGTCATAGGTGGCGTTGAAGAAAACGCCGGTGTTCGATGCCGATTCACCCAGCAGTTGCGGGTCAAACAACAGGTCAACGCCAGTCAGATCGAAGTAACGTTGAATCGCTTCCGGACCGCGAACAATGGCGTCATAGCCGCCAAAGTAAATCGTGGTCAAAAAATCGTAGCTGTAGTGGGAAGCGCCAACAACATAACGAAGACGGTTTTCCGCCGGCGAAACCCAACGAACCTCTGCGTAGGTCTCGCTGATATCGGTTGGATCCGACATGATGACACCTATGGTGGCCGCTGGCCCCCTGCCAACCACTTCCCACGGAAAAGCGGGAGGGGGGGCCATGCCCATGGCCATAGGCCTGACAATGTTTATCGGCGTGTCGGGATCGCGGCTGCCGTCGGCGCCCCGGATGTAGTTCTCCTCGCCGGTGAAGGCCGTGAATTGAAGCGCATGGCCATTGTCCATCAGGTAATCGGTTTGAATGGAGACCCGGTCGCGCTCATCGTGCGCCGAAAAGTAATCGCCAAATACCGACTGGGAGCGCGCCAGGAAGAGCAGGTCGTCCTGTTCCTGTTGCGTCAGGCCCTGATACTGGGGGAACTGCCGGGCATACGCCGGGTTATCGAAGGCTTGCTCCAGGACCACCCTTCGATCGTTTTGCGCGAATAGCGGAGCCGCCTGAGTCCAATCGGGGCAGTCATATGCGCCGTCGACGTAGAGGGCGGTACCCATGCCGGAATAAACGAACCCGTCCTGGGCAAAGCAAGCGTCACGGGTTTCCTGGCTGACGTAGTAGGACACGCCTGGCGTATCGAAGGTAACGACCTTGCTGTATGCCAGCTCAATTTCCAGATTGTCCGCGGGATTGAAGACCAGCTTGCCGGAAATGGAGTCCGTTGTACGCTCGCCGTACTGGGTCCCGTCGCTCGCGAGGTAGTCGTCCGGGGCCGTGCTGTCTTCGATTTCGGCGTGCAGCATGAAGCCCACGGTATCGCTGATGGGACCGGAAACCCCTCCACGCGCAAGCCGACGTCCGTAGCCGTTCACGTCGGCGTTGACGTTGCCTTCGAATTCGTCGCCCGGATCGCGGGTGACGTAGTTGATCGCGCCGCCGAACGTCGAACGGCCGAAGGCCGCGCTTTGAGGACCGCGATAGACCTCAACCTGCTGCAGGTTGCCGAAGGTGGTGGAACCCTGAGATCCCAGGATCGGCATGCCGTCGACAAACTGCGTTACCTTGGTTCGGTTGGTTGCAATTTCGTTGGACTGGACCCCGCGGACGCTTGGAAATGCCGCGTTTCGGTCAGGGCCCTCGTCATAGTGGATGCCGGGTACCAATTGAAACAGCTCATCCTGAGTCAAAATGCCCGTGTCTTCGATCAGGTTATCACTCAATACCGTGATGGATACCGGGACTTCCTGGAGGCTCTCTTCACGCTTTCTTGCCGTGACGATGATTTCCTCGAGCGCGAAGTCCTGCTCCGTCTGGGCGTGGATGGGTTCGCCCACGGCCAGACTCGCGAAAATCCCCATCATGAACATCTGGTTGAATCGGTTCATTGCATATCCCCTGTTACCGCCAAATCTGCCGCGCCCGTTGCAAAGATGCAACAGGCATACATGCCTCCACATACAGAACATAACCAAGAAATGTGCAGGGATTATGGAGATCATCCTCTTTACGCGCCGATGACCGAATTTCGATTTTATCTATGCTATGTTGCTGCAAGGGCCTGTCGAATCGGCTGCGGTTCCAGGGTTCCGGCGACTCGGCTCCATGGAGTGAGACGGACAATATCATGCGTATTGGCATCGGACAGAAAATATTCCTGGGATTCCTGCTCGCCGCCCTGGTGGTGCTTGCATTGACCACCGGCGTGACCCGCTGGAGCTTCGAGCGCGGGTTCCTGAACTACGTCAACGAGAACGAGGCCGAAGCGCTTCGCTTTTTCGCCCTGAGACTCTCCGACGTTTATGGGGCCGAGGGCGGTTGGGAGTC
>JAAXHE010000008.1 GCA_012271065.1 Candidatus Latescibacterota bacterium | reverse complement strand
GTTTACATCCCCACGGTTCCCAACCCAACTTCGGGCAACATGGCCTTCGTCAACGAAGATGACCTCTTCGAAACCGACCTCAGCGTCGAAGACGCTATCAAGCTTGTGTTATCAGGCGGTATAGTGTTACCCGAACGGTTGGCGTTGGCGCGTCTGCCGCGTGATGTTGAGTCCAGGGAGCGCGAGTTTATCGGCCGCTTCGAGACCACTCCCGAATAAGCGCCGGGCCGGGAACGAGGGGCGGATACCGTTAATCGGCGGAGATAATAGAGCAGTGGAGTACGAAACCGTCATCGGCCTTGAAGTCCACGTCCAGTTGGACACCCGCAGCAAGATGTTCTGCGGGTGTCCCGCCGATTACCAGGCCGCCGAACCCAACACGCGGACTTGCCCGGTTTGCCTGGGCCTCCCTGGCGCGCTGCCCGTCATCAATCGCCGGGCGGTGGAATACACCGTGATGACCGGGCTGGCCCTCCACTGCCGGATACCCGAGTTCACCAAGTTCGACCGGAAGAACTACCCCTACCCGGACCTGATGAAGGGCTACCAGATCTCCCAGTATGATCTGCCGCTGGCGCTGAACGGGTATCTGGAAATCGACGGCGACCCGAACCTTGCATACGGCCGGCGGGACATTGGCGTGGAGCGTGTGCATCTCGAAGAGGACGTCGCGAAGATGCAACACTTCCCGGACGATGCGGAAGGTTATTCCCTGGTGGACGTGAACCGTTCGGGCGTGCCGCTGATGGAGATTGTCAGCAAACCTGATCTGCGCTCTCCGGAAGAAGCGCGTCAGTACCTCACCTCGCTGCACTCCATGGTCCAATATCTTGGCGTTTCCACTGGAAACATGCAGGACGGCAATTTTCGCTGCGACGCGAACGTCAGCATCAGGCCCGCCGGCAGCGATACCTTCGGCACGCGTACCGAAGTCAAGAACATGAACAGCTTCCGCTCCGTCTTCCTGGCCCTGGAATACGAGGTGGAGCGGCAGCGGCGCGTGGTGGACGACGGCGGGACCGTGGTTCAGGAAACCCGCGGCTGGGTGGAAGACCGAGGCGTTACCGTGTCCCAGCGCAGCAAGGAATATGCCCACGATTATCGGTACTTTCC
>JAAXHE010000201.1 GCA_012271065.1 Candidatus Latescibacterota bacterium | reverse complement strand
ATTTCCGGCAGTTTCGGCGCAGCTATCCCGACCTACCTCGAGGTGATCCTGGAACAATGGCGTCAGGAGCTGGGGATCGAGGTTGAAATACAGCAGACCGAGTGGGCGACGTTCCTGCAGGACGTGAACGACAAGAAATACCAGATGTTCTCCCTGGGCTGGATCGCCGACTACCCGGACCCGCAGAACTTCCTCGACGTGCTTCTGCATTCCGAAAGCCAGAGCAATCATACCAACTACGGCAACCCGGAAGTCGACCGGCTGCTGGAAGAAGCCAGGACGGAACGCGACCGAGCCCGACGGTTCGAACTGTACAACCAGGTCGAGCAGATGATTCTGGACGACGCGCCTTGGGTCTGGACGTGGTTCAGCGGGGAAGGCTACGCTCTGATCAAGCCGGAAGTTTCGGACTACTTCCTGTTACAGATGAGCATCCCCAAGTACCGATACGTGTACTTCAACCAGTAGGATCCTCGCGGATCGCAGCGCAGGGGCGGATAGTCATTCGCCCCTGCAATTAATGCCTCCAGGAACGGGCGGTCACAGATGGGCACATACGCGGCAAGACGGCTGATATGGCTGCCTTTCCTGTTGATCATCGTTACGTTCGTGACGTTCGCCCTGCTGCGCGTCGGACCCGGAGATCCCGTCCAGGTCTGGCTGGGCCAGCACCAGAACGACGAGGTGCGCGAGCGACTGAGGGCGCAACTTGGACTGGATGACCCGCTGGTTGTTCAGTACGTCCGGTACATCGAGGGCGTGGTGACCCGCCTGGACTTCGGCGAGAGTTTTCAGTTCCGCGGCAAATCCGTCGGCGAACTCCTGGCGAAGCGCATTCCCGTTTCCCTGCAGCTGAACCTGGCGGCGATCATCATCACGCTGGGGGTCGGCATACCGGTGGGGCTCTTCGCCGCTCTTCGCCAGGGCACGGGCGTCGACAACGTGGTTGTGGCGATTGCGCTGGCGTTCCAATCGCTGCCCGTGTTCATCACGGCCCCAGTCCTGCTCCTCGTTTTCGCTTTATACCTGGACGTCCTGCCCACCAGCGGTTGGGACGGGTTCTTTTCTCCGAAAATCGTGTTGCCGGCAACCGTAATGGGCGTGCCGGGCATCGCGATTGTGGTCCGCCTGGTCAGGGCCAGCGTGCTGGACGTCCTCGGGCAGGACTACATCCGCACTGCGCGAGCCAAGGGATTGTCCGAGGCGATCGTTCGCTGGCGTCACATCCTGCGCAACGCAATGATCCCGGTGGTTACCAGCTTCGGGTTCACCATTGCGGGTCTGGCCGGCGGGACCTTCATCGTGGAAATTTACTTCGGCATACC
>JAAXHE010000111.1 GCA_012271065.1 Candidatus Latescibacterota bacterium | reverse complement strand
GCGGCCGGCGCCGACGGCGGCTCGGCCACGTTCGTGACATTCACCGTCACCGCCACCGTGTCCGACAGCGCCCCGTCGCTGACCCGAACCGTGAGCGCATGACTCTCCGCCGTCTCGAAGTCCAGCGGGCGGGCGGTCGCCAACTGGCCATCCGAGCCGATCCGGAAGCTGAACGCGGTGGTCCCCTCCAGGCTCCACGCCAGGGCATAACTGCCGTCGTCCGTGGCCGTGAAGGCCGGCCCGATGGCGGTCCCGCCCGCCACGTCCTCCGCCACCGAAAACGTGCGCGTGGCGGCGCCGCCAATCACCGGCGCGGTGTTCCCCGCGCCTAAGGCCGACGTCCGGCCCGTGCCGCTCGCCGACCACTGGCCCACTCCCTCCTCGCTGGTGGCCTGGACCTGAACCTCGTATTCCGTATCCGCGCTCAGGCCGGTCATCTCCAGGCTCCGGCCGCCCTGCGCGTCGGCCGGGACCACCCAATGCAACGTCCACGGGACCGTCCCTTTCAGACGGCCGCGAACCACGTAGGTCTCGATGTCCGGCCCCGTGTTCTCCGGCTCGGCCCAGGTCGCCTCCAGGGAGACCGGCGACACCGCCGTCACCGTGGGCGCACCCGCCGTCCCCGGGGGCTCCTCTACATCGGTGACGGTGACGGTCACCGTCACCGTGTCGGAGTCCTGCCCGTCGCTGGCCTTCACCGTAAAGCTGCGGGTCGCACCCTCCTCGTAGTCGAGCACGCTGCCCGTGAACAGGTAGGCGGTCACAAGCGGGACGTTATCGAAGATCGCGAACAGATCCGCATCCGTCCCTTCCAGACTCCACAGGATCGGGTCGTCATCCGCATCCGTGGCAGTGAAGGGCTCCCCGGGGTGGGGCATCCCGGGGGACGTCCCCAGGGGGGTCCCTTCCGCCGTGTTCTCCTCCACCGTAAACGTGCGCGTGTCGGCGCCGTCAATGACCGGTGGGGAGTTCGCCGGATCCGCGGCGGCCGTCCGGCCCGTGCCGCTCGCCGACCAGGCGCCCGCACCCTCGGCGTTCCTCGCCCGCACCTGCACCTCGTACTCCGTGTCCAACGTCAACCCACCCAGCGGGAACTCCGTCGTCGCGGGGAGCGTTCCGCCCGCCGGCACCCAGTCGCTGGCGCCGGTGGCGCGGTACTGAAGTTCGTAGAACGAAATCGGCGGGCGATCGGTGTTGGCCGGCGCGCTCCAGCTCACCGTCAGACCGGTCTTCGAGGCGGTCGCCACCGCCGGCGCAGCCGGCGCCTCCGGCGGCTCGTCTACATCGGTGACGTTGACGGTCACCGCCACCGTGTCGGAGTCCTGCCCGTCGCTGGCCTCCACCCGGATGTTGTAGGTGGCCTCCACCTCGTGGCTAAGCCCGTCGGGCGCAGTCAGAATCCCGTCGGCGTCAATCTCAAAGGGGGTGGGACCGAAATCAGCAGCTTCTACCGACCATGTGATCGCGTCGCCGTCTGAGTCGGTGGCGTCGAAATCGTTGACGGTGATGGTAGCCGTGCTTTCGTCCACCGTAAATGTCTGCGGGTCAGGGCCACCGATTACCGGCGCACTGTTCGGCGTGGCACTGACGCTGTCCGATTCCACGCCGAATATCTCATCCGTCCCCAGCGTGCCGGTATAGGCGCGGACCTGGAAGTCGTAGGTAGTGCCGTTGCTGAGCCCCGTCACCGTATGCTCGGTCGTGCTGGCGTCGCTTCCGGAAATCGCGCTCCAAGAGGTCCAGTTCGCGCCGCCATCAGAACTGTAGCGAACCTGCCAGCCGCTAATGCCGCTGTCCCCGGCCGCAGCCCAGTTCAATGTCACCTCCGTGTTTCCCGCCGCCGCCGTCGGCGTTGGTGCCTTCGCCGGCGCAATGGAGATGCTGAACGTCAGCGTGTCCGTGTCCGTCGCCGCCGTGTTGCCGTCGTCGTCGGTGACCGTCCAGGTGTAGCTCGTCGACACCTGGGACGTGCCGGGAGCGCCGCTCACGGTCCGCGTACTCTCGGTGTAACTCAGGCCGGTGGTGGCGATGTCCGGGGTCAGGCTGTAACTCAGCGTGCCGTTGCCGCCCGTCGCCTCCGGCAGCACCAGGTCCGTGATGTCCGTGCCGACGGTGTAGGCCTGGTCGGATACCGTCGCACCGCCGAAGGACGGCGCCGTGTCGGGGGCGGCCACCGTCCAGCCGAAGCTGAGGGTTGCCCGGTCGCCGTCGTCATCCTCCGCATACACTTTGGCGGTGCCGGAGCCGGCTTCGGTCGGCGTCCCCGAAATCACCCGCCCCGCCGACATGGTGAGCCCCGTCGGGAGACCCTCGGCATAGTAGATCAGGGTCCCTTCGCCTCCGCTGGCCGCGCCCACGGTGACGGTGGTAATGGACGTATCAGTCTGCCAGGTCTGGTCGGGCACCGACACACTGCCGAAGGACGGCGTCGTGTCGCTCGCCCCTACCGTCCCGCTCACTACGCGGGAATATTTGCCAAAACCGTTCGCATTCTTGGCGCGAACCCGGAAGTAGTATTTCGTCCCTGAAGTTAAATAACTTGTCATGTTAGTCTCGCTCGCTGTACGGTCAATACCGGTTCCCCAATTGCTGAGATCGCTTGTTAGCCAAGCCTGGTACCCGGTGATCGCACTGCCGCCATCATTGGGCTTCGTCCACTTGACCTCCGTCCTATCACCAGAAGAAAACTCTACCCAGATTCTCGGCGCATCCGGCACATCGGCAGACCCCGCCGGCGACATGACGCCCCCCATCATCGCGAGAGCGACAAATGCCGGGATTAGGGCGTGGCGTAACTCTCGATGAGGACCGCGGTAGCGATCACTCGGTCGGGGGGGGGGGGCATGGTTGCTCGGCTCAGTCAAGCCTCCGGCACGGCTGAAGATGCCGAAGAGGCATGTCGGTCGCTTTCTTCTCGGCATTGCACGGTTCCTGGTGCGCAATATTACACTGGCCGTTGCTGTGTGCGCATTTTATCACTGATTCTGCGTAGGTTGACATGTGCTGGAACCTGCGCAGTGTGTCGAAAATCGCCTGATGTATAATTAGAGGCGAAGGCAAGGGCCGGAGCGTGGATACGCCGAGGGGTCCGAGCCCAGAAAACGAGTCACAGCAAAGAGTTTTCGTGGTCGACTGTTTACTCTCACCGCGCATCGGATCCAGCCGAAAAGCTTTTTGCCACCTGCCCTGCATAGACGCACTACGCGAATCATGGATATGAATCTACAAATCTACGATCCACGTCTTGGCGTGCACGCCGTACGGCCTGATGCAACCGAATGCATGGCGGGTGTTCAGCAACCGTTGAAGGATCATCATGAAACGAATTCTTGTGAATGCTACGCAGCAGGAAGAACTGCGCGTGGCCATGGTCGATGGCCAAGAGCTATACGATCTCGACATTGAGCTGACAGGGAACAAACAAAAGAAATCCAACATCTATAAAGCCAAGATCGTCCGCGTCGAGCCTAGTCTCGAAGCCGCTTTCGTGGATTACGGCGCACCGCGCCATGGATTTCTTCCCTTTCGGGAAATCGCCCCAAGCTATTTCCAGAACCGGAATGCGTCCTCCATCCGTGAGGCTGTAAGCACCGGTCGGGAAATGATCGTCCAGGTTTCCCAAGACGAGCGTGGCAACAAGGGCGCCGCACTGACGACCTACCCTAGCCTACCCGGCCGCTATCTGGTGCTGACACCGAACAATTCGCGTGCCAGCGGAATTTCGCGGCAGATCGAAGGCGAAGACCGGGACGAACTGCAAAAACTTATCTCCCAATTGACTCCGGTCGAAGGGGCCGGGGTTATCATTCGAACCGCAGGAATCGGCCACAGCGTCAAGGAACTGCAATGGGACCTCGATAATCAGGTCCGGCTTTGGAAAGCCATTCAGGAAGCAGCGAAGAAGTCCGCCCCTTTTCTCATCTACAGCGACAACGATGCGGTCGTCCGTGCCCTGCGGGACAATCTTCGCGACGACATCGGTGAAGTCCTGATCGACGACGAGGAAATCTACGAACAGGCGTGCAAGTTTGTCGAGCGGATGGCTCCGCAATACCGTAAAAACGTCAAACTGTACCAAGAGACCATTCCCCTGTTCAGCCACTACCAGATTGAAAGCCAAATTGAATCCGCACACGACCGGACGATTGACCTGCCCTCCGGCGGCACGATCGCGATCGACCATACCGAGGCGTTGGTTTCCATCGACATCAATTCGGCGCGCGCCACCAAAAGCGGCGACATTGAGACGACCGCCTTGAACACAAACCTGGAAGCGGCCAGGGAAATCGCCCGCCAGTTGCGACTGCGCGACCTCGGCGGCCTCATCGTGATCGATTTCATCGACATGGCCAGCACCACGAATCAGAAGAAGGTTGAAAACGAATTCCGGGAACGCACCCGGCTGGACCGGGCACGTGTGCAGATTGGACGTATTTCCCGCTTCGGGCTTTTGGAACTGTCCAGGCAGAGACTCCGCCCCGCGCTTGGAGAATTCACCCAGATGACTTGTCCCCGTTGCGACGGGCACGGCACGATCCGGACCATTCAGTCCCTGTCTCTCGCCATCCTCCGCCTGATCGAAGAAGAGGCAATGAAGCAGAACACGGGGATGGTGATAACGGAACTTCCAATCGAGGTCACCGCTTACCTTCTCAATGAAAAACGGGACAGCATCGAGAAGATTACCCAGCGACATGGCCCCCACGTCCGTCTGCTGCCGGTACCGGGACTGGAAGTGCCGCACTACCGCGTGCACCGGTACCGGGAAGGCGATCCGGAAATCTCGCGTCGCTTCGATTATCAGGCACCGATCACCCCGGAACCGGAGGCAGCGAAGAAATCCCGTGCGGACAAGCCCGCCGCTTCTCGTCGCAGAAGCCGGGAACAACCGGCCATCAACGTGGCGGAACATATCACCGGCTCCCCGAACGGCAAGAGCCTGACGCAGGGGCTTCGGCGGTTCTTTAATCTGTTCTCTGGACCAAGCCAGCCACTTCCCGTCGAAACCAGCGGCGAGTCCGATTCGCCAGGGAGACCTGAGAGATCCGGATCAGAACATCGGCGGCGACGCTCCCGCTCCCGTCACCGGGGGGCAGGTTACCAGGCGCAAAAGGAGCAGCGGGGCGGTAGCGGCGGATCCGAGCAGAGCGACAATCGGTCACGCCGGCGTCGGCGAGGACGAAGGGGAGGACGCAACCGCAGGCGCGATGCCGGTGCCGAGTCTGCCGCCCCCCGGTCCAACGGCAACACATCTGCTCGGGAGACGCCCAAGTCCGAGACAAAGTCCCGGCCCGAAACTGCTGCGCCGGTTTCGCCTGCGGCAGGAGAATAGGCTACTACGCTACTCGGGTTCTGACTCGGAACCCGTAACCTCTTCGATGACCGGATTTGACCAAGATCCGGTTACCCGGTAAGTCACCGCCGTCGCATCGTCAATCCCGAGCCCCAACCACTCCAGCACCTTGGTCCCGACGTACGCTCCGGCGATTCCGACTGGCCCGCCAACGGCCCCGACCGCTGGAATCAACACGCTGGTTTCTGGCGTCGCAACAACAGTCAAGTCGTAGTCTTCTTTCTCCACCCCAATGTGGCCAACAATGAGGAACTGCGCCGACGGCCCGATGATGCGGAATTCGCTGGTATTCAGGTTGCCCTGCAAGAAGTCGAATTTCCCTTCCGCAGTCTGATAGGTGAATCCGCCACGCACCACATCGTCGAAATCGAGCGACAAGCGCTTGAAAATCATTTCAAGATTCAGCAAGGCCAGAATGCGGGCGAATTCCGGTGCCACGTTGCGAATGCGTCCATCCTTCCCATTTATGTCGATGTAGCCCTGAAGGTTTTTGAACTCGTATTCATGGGGGGGGCCAGGCCACTGCAGGGCCATGTCCATATCGATCACTCCCTTGCGCAAGGGGTTCTTGACTGACCAGTGGTTCAGGGTCTCATGCAAATCGTCCGTATGCGCCGTACCCCGCAACAGGGTGAGATGCTTGCCTTCCTTCAGCGACCAGTGTCCGCTTAGATCCATGTTGAACTTATGGGATTTCGCGTGCAATTTGTCGATGTTGGCCCGCCGATCACCCGGAGACGTCTGGAGTGTCGCATCGTGCAATTCGTAAGCCCCGAGCTGCAACAACCTGAACTTGAAATCCAGGGGCGGCAGATCCTGGGGATCGAAGTCCGCCCCCTCCGTATCCGCCATGGTCTCCAATTGTTCCGCAGAAAGATGAAGCCGCTCGAAAGTCCCTCTCGCTGGCATCCCCTTCCCTTTGGGAAAATCGACTACCCCGAGGGCGACTGGCGAGTCAAGCGTAAATTGGTCATTCTCTTTAGTGAATCGCGCCGACAACTCCACGTCGTCTATCTCCAGGCCGAACACCTCCAGGCGGCCCAGCTTCAGGGCCGAGATTTCCGGCCAGAGGTCTCCATGCGACACCTGCCGCCCTTTCCAGTCGAACCAATCCTTAAGGTTGGCCTGCGGCAGGCTCCCCGTCAGCACAAATTTGGAATCCGAAGGAGCAGACGGCATTTCCGAACCCAGATTAATCGTGCCGCTTGCCACACCTTCGGGAGCTACCCTGATGCGTGCACGCGCCCGGTCCACGTATTTGACCGCGAGATCCATTTCTCCATTGAATTCAATATCCGCCTTCACTTCCAACGGCTCCTCGCTTTTTCCCGGCTTGTTCAGGGGCTCTGGCAAATCAACCTCGACTCCCCGAAAGTCGCTGCTGCCGGATATGGTCAAGTGTTTTCGCTGGGATCTTTCCGCCACCCCCGGGAGCAACAGCACGAGGTTCCAGGCAGAGTGCCCTTTGAGCCAGGAGAATATCGGACGGATCTCCTGCGGCATGTAATCCCTCAATGATGCGGAGGTCTGAATGTTGATCTGGAGGTCTCCTGATTTGGCCGTCGTCAGCCCGATGCGGGCAGAACGCTCCATGAATTCAGCATCCAGCGAACCCGTCAGTGTCTCATTCTGATACCGCATCTCTCCTTTGATTGCATCCAGATAAGAATCGTTGGCCAAAATATCCAGTCGGTTATCGTGAAGCTTCAGGATGCCCTTCACCGTGGTTTCATGATCCAGGCGATTGTCGAGCGGGATGTTCAACTGGAGATCAAGTGTTGAACGCCCATCAAATTTGAGAGTTTGGTTGAATGTCGGAGCCATCCATTCGACCGTCTCGAGAAATTCCGGCACATCGTTCACCGGCCCATCCACCACGCTGCTCGAATGCATATCCATCAGACTCAAATCATCTATGCGCAGCGCGCCATGGCGTATGGTCGATTCTTTAATTTTTGCCTCTCGAACAATGACGTGCAACAACTCCTTATCGAGAAATATCTCCCCGCTGATGTCTTCAAACATCGGCAGCCCCGGTTCATAATCCAGGTCGACTTCGTGCAGCGTGCCGTCCAGTGTCAACTCCGAGTCGGCCGCCACAAACATTCCGGCCGACAGCAGTCCGCTCAAACGCAAACGTGCGCCGCTCAGGCGCCCCGCCTTGAATGCCGACCGTACCCATCGATCGTCTGCTTCCAACAGCAAACCGGGAGGAATCCACTGCGACACGGTTGCCAAGTCCGCATGCTCAATGCCCATGTCCACATGAAGACGACGTGGCTCGCCAGTGCCCATCGAGATGTCGCCATGGAGCCGCAGCGCGGGATTCGACATCTGGAGATTCGCCAACCTGAACGCGCAGCAATCTTCGGACGGCCACCAGTCCAACTGGAATTTCGTCGAGCCGGGGCGAAACGCATCCAGGCGCCACGGCGCATAGGAAACCGTCAGATTTTCCGAATCCAGGTTGAAGCGAATGCCTTGTTCGGATCCATTCACCGTTCCGCCAAGACCGGTCAGAAGAAAATCCTCTTTCGGCATTGAAATCTTGAGCCCCTCTATCCCCGCACGGATACGGTAGCGTAGCGGGCTTCGCCAATCAATCTCTCCGCTTAACTGGGAAAGCGTCCCGGATGTGATGCTGTCGGGAAGTAAGTCCTCTATTCGAAACCCGGCCACCTCTGCAGCCCGTCTCGCGAGCGCGATGTCCAGCGAGGTCAGATAGCCGCGGGTGAATTCCTCGCTGTGTTCGATGTACACCCCATCCGCGACCGCACGCTGGTCTAGTTTTAACTGCTCCAACGCAATCGCATAGCCTCCTTCCAAGGCTCGCCATTTGAGCGCGGCTGCCATTTTTCCCCAACCCGCCTCCTTCGAATGCGGCTGCTCCAGTTCGATCCACACTCCCGCCAACTGCGGTACCTGGCTCTCCCAGGCCAATTGCGCTTCGGCCCGCATGTGCAGATCTGCCGGCAATCGCTCCGCCAATGGCCGTGCATTGTCCGGGAACCAAGGCATCAATTGCGCCAACCGTACGTGCTCGACCCGGAGTATTCCACTCCCGGAGCGAATGGGATCGAACTCCGCCTGCAGTTCAAATTTGAATTCGCCCGACGTCTCCGCTCGGTGGTTGCGCGCCACCACCTCAATTCCCCACAGGCCGGTGGCCATATCCATGTCCACCCCTCCCAGATCCAGTTGGTTGCCGGTTTTCTGGTCGTGCAACACGGTAGCCACGCCCCGCAGGCGGATCCCGTCAACAGGCAGGTCCAGAGTTGGGCCGGGCTGTCTCCCTAGCATGCCTTCCAGTCCCCACCCTCCGTCTTCCAAACGGTTCAATCGAATGGCACCGCCAGTCACGGAAATGCGCTCCGGGGCCAGAGACAAAGAAGACAGGCTTTTGAGCAAATCAAGGTTGAACGTCACCTGGCCGAAGCGATGGACGGTTTCCGTACCCTTGAATTTCAATGTCACGTCATCCAGGATGATGGCAGGGTAGACTCCCCGCCACTCGCTTACGGCCTGCCCGATCTCCATTTGCACCTCAAAGGCTTCGGAGACCCAGCGGCTCAAGAGCGGATGAACATCGTCCAGCGTCAACAAGATGACGCGCAACGTGGTCGAGATTAATGCCAGCGCCCCGATAGTCGCTACCAGCGCCAAGCCCAAGTAGCTGCCAAGTTTTTTCATCGCCTAGGATAGAGGGAGTCAGGTGATTCGGTACGTGCGGCCGACTCTATGGCGCACACGAGTACGGCGGCCAATGAGTGAGCGATATTGTAAGAGGGAACGTCGATTTCTTACAAGGAACGGACTCGAAATCACCGTGGCGGCATTTTCTCCAGGTTTGGAAGAATGCCGAATTCTGACAATACGGAACAGGTTTCATTCAGGGGCAGCCCGACCACGTTGGTGTAACTGCCGCGGATCTCTCGCACCTGGCTCCCCGCCTGGCCCTGGAGCGCATAGCCGCCTGCCTTGTCTTTCGGCTCACCACTTGCCCAGTACGCCTCGATCCATGCCGGCGACAAATCGCCGAACACGACCGTCGTCACGCAGTGAAAAACTTTCTGCCGATCTTCCGACATTGTGCACACGCCACTGACCACATCGTGGGAAGTGCCGCTGAATTCTTTCATCATCGCCACATAATCCTCGCGATTTCTGGGCTTGCCCCGAGGTTTGCCCCGACACAAAACCACAGTGTCTGCCGCCAGTACTATGGCTCCCGGGTTCTTTTGCAGGCAGGCGGCGGCCTTGTCCTGTGCCAACCGCATCGCCAACGCAATGCCGTCTTCTCCCGGACGGGGCGACTCGTCGATCAAGACGGGATGAGATTCAAAGGCCACTCCGGCTATGCGCAGCAGCTCGGCCCGCCTCGGCGAAGCCGAAGCCAGAATCAGGCGACTCATCGATTGGCACTGGCGCGCATATCGGCGGGAGGAACCGACCAAAGCTTTTCCAAGGCGTACAGTTGACGGGTTTCCGGCAGCATGACGTGCACCACTACGTCTCCCGCGTCCAACAGGATCCAATCGCGACTGCATTCTTCGGATACCCGGCCCATGCGGGCATCGCGCACTCTCTCCACCACCCGATCCGCAATGCTGCGCACATGCCTGTCCGAACCCCCGCTTGCGACGACCATGTAGATTGCGATCGTCGTCTTGTCCCGAACATCCAGTACCACCGTCTCTTCGGCCTTCATGTCCTCCAATGCGTCAACCACCAGTTGTTTGAGCACATCGGCCTCCATGCGGGGATCAACCTCCGGCAGCATCCTGCTCAGTCAAGGTATAAGCGATGGCGACGGATGTAGGCCCACACGGAACCCGGGACACAATAGCGCGGCGACGTCCCGGTACGGATGAGGTCGCGAACCTGAGTAGACGAGAAATCGTAGAAAGTCCCTTGATGCAGGTAAATCCTACCATAGGGTGATTGCCGCAAGGCTTCGGGATCCCGAGTGCAACGCGGGCCCCATGAGTTCGGCAGCGACGCTACCGCTTCGCTTCCTGACCGTGCGATGGCAGCCACATGACACAGCTGGATCAATTCCTCCGCCCGGTGCCAGGACGGCAGTTCCTCCAGTGCGTCTGCTCCGACCAGCAGGCACAGGGGGGCCGGATCCTCGTCCTTCAGGGAACACAGCGTATCGTAGGTGTAGGACGGTTCCGGACTCTTCAGTTCCCGGTCATCCGCCACCAGTCTCACGCCGTCCGCCACCAGCCGCACCATGTTCCAGCGATGCTGTGCGGAAGCCTGCGGCGGGGCACGGTGCACCGGATGGCCGCACGGGACCAGGCGCACCTCCGTCAGGCCCAGAACAGGCATCAATTCAAGCGCAGGTCGGTAATGCCCAAAATGGATAGGATCGAACAGTCCGCCGAGAATGCCGCGCATCGGATCAGAGCGACTCAATATGCTGGATCCTCAGCATGCACGACCGATGTCCCTGATATTCGTCCACGCCCAACTCGTACACCAGCCTGAACCGGGAACTTTCCGGGTTCCAGTCGAAGCGCTCGTGGGAAAATGCCATTGCCTTGATGCGGCGCTCCGGATGACCGACTGGATTGAGATGGAACCGGGTGTGCGCACTCTTGAATGTCTTGCTTTCCTGCACCTCAAACTCACCGTCGAACAGCGGCGGCAGGAAATCGCGGCCCCAGGGGTGGCCGCGTGCGGCGAATTCCGCATTCTCCAGCGTCAGCTCTTCGCTGGCTAATTCTCCGTCCGTCTCGAGGCTCTGGCTCGGACGGTTGCCGCCCAAGGCTTTCGAGACCGCCTCCTCGAACAGCCCCTGAAACCGCTCCAGCCGATCTTCCTGGAGGGTCAACCCTACCGCCATCGCATGCCCCCCGTAGCGTCGCATAATCCCCGGTTCCGCCTGTTCCACGTCGACCAATGCATCCCTGAGATTGAGGCCCTGAACTGAACGCCCGGAGCCTTTCAGGAGATTGTCCTGAGTTCGGGCAAAGACAATCGTCGGCAGACCGTGCCGCTCCTTGATGCGCGACGCAATGATTCCTACCACGCCTTCGTGCCAGTTGGGTCGATAGAGACACAAACTCATTGCCTTTTCGGTATCAAGTGACAGTTGTTCCACCTCGCGCAACGCTTCGGCATGCATCGAGCCTTCCTCCTCACGCCGTCGGGCATTGATCTGATCCAGTTGCTGGGCAAGATCGTGAGCCTCGACACGGCCTTCGGCAAGGAGGCAATGGATTCCGATCGCGATGTCTTCCATTCTCCCGGCCGCATTGATGCGCGGCGCCGCGACGAAGGCTAGATCCGCGCTGCTGGCCTGCCGGGGATCTCGCTTGCCGCAGCGAAGGAGCGAAACGATGCCGGGAGCGCCCCGCCCTTTCCGAATACACCGCAGCCCGTGTTCCACCAGAATCCGGTTGTTCCGGTCAAGCGGCACCACATCGGCCACCGTGCCCAGCGCCACCAGATCAAGAAACTGAGCCATCTTCGGCATCTCGATGCCATGCCGGGCAAACCACCCTTCCTCCATCAGATATCGGCGCAAAGCCAGCATCACATAGAACACCACGCCGACACCGGCCAAGGCCGTGCTCGCAAAACTGTCGGGAGGACTGTTCGGATTCACAATGCAGTCGGCTTCCGGCAGGTGGTCCCCTGGCAGGTGGTGGTCGGTAATCAGCACCCGGATGCCGCGCTTGCGGGCCTCCGCGACCGCGGCCTGACTCGACATCCCGTTGTCGACCGTCACAATCAAGCCGGGGTTTCGCCGTTCTATTTCCTCCATCAGTTCCAAGCAAAATCCGTAGCCATGCCGGAAGCGGTCCGGAACAATGTAATCCACGTGTCCGTAGCCCATAGCGTGCAAACTGCGTATCGCGACGGCCACACCTGTTGCACCATCCGCGTCGTAATCGCCCACCAGCAGGATCCGTCCATCCTCGCGCATTACGGAATGCAGCAATTCTGCGGCTTGGATGCAGGCCGGAAATTCGTTGACCGGATGCAGTTGCCGCAATGACAGTTCCAGTTCGCTCGGATCAGTGATCCCACGTTGGGCGAATACCCGCCTCTGCAACGGCGGCAGAACCCGGAGCGCATCCAGTGCTTCAGGAGAAGCCCTCCTGCGGATGATCTTGGGCTGAGGCCTAGTGCGCAACTGATCGGTGTGGTAGAGCCGTGTTGTCTACCGAAACATACGATCCTAATTGCACGTTGTAGTCCAACTTAGGGGGTCGGTTCGCGCCACCCTGAGTTGTCCGCGAGTTCTTGCGCATGTTGCTTCTGCTCTTCTTGATCATTGGCCGCAGCATCTGGTAAATGGATATTTGCATGGTAGGGATTTTGGGGTTGCGGGGCAGAAACCACCTTGCGTCCATTTTCGCGAGTTGACTCCACGGTAACAACGGCCCAGCCATAGAATCATGCAACAGAACCGCATAATAAAGCAACTTATTAAGTTTAGCACCCGCATGTTCCTGTGCGCAGGCTCAGGACATATGAGAA
>JAAXHE010000019.1 GCA_012271065.1 Candidatus Latescibacterota bacterium | reverse complement strand
CGTCGCATTCAGATTGGTGAATCCGGACATACACAGGAGAAAGTCTGACGAGGCTTTCGATCAGGCCTACGAAGGCGTCATCCGTGGCAGCAGGCTCGAAAGATGCGGCGCTGACTATCTGAAGGACGAAATCGACAAGGTGATCAAGGGCAGGGCGGCAACGAGGGACGAGTACCTCGACACGGATCGGTTCGAACGGATTGGTCGCCGGCGCAAGTTCAACCGGTCTGACCGTGAGTTGTGCTGGCAACTGCGCGAGGCCTGGGACGAGAGAATGCGGGCGGCGGGAGTCACTTGTTTTGCGGATACCATGATCATGGCGCGTGACGCCGCACGACAGCGGAACGCACCCGAGTACCGTGCCGTGATTGTCGATGAGGCCCAGGATATGACCCTGGTGGGCATGCAGCTCGTGCGCGCGCTTGTTGCGGGCGATCCGCGAAATCCGGTTCCGCCGGACGGCCTGTTGATGATGGACGATGCGGCGCAGCGAATCTATTCGGGCGGGTTCCGGTTGGCCTGGGCTGGAATACAGGTCTCCGGGCGTTCGGAGATTCTACAAACCAACTACCGGAACTCCAGGCAGATCGTCGAAGCGGCGAAAGCCGTTCGCGGCGAGACCCTGCCTGTCAGGGAGGACAACGACGATGGCGCCGCCTTGCATGTGCAGTTTGAACATGAGGACGGTATCCGGCCCCAGTTCATGCAGGTGGCCAAGAAGGGCGAAATCCCGGCTATCGCGGAAAAGATCCGGGAATTGGTCGACGATTGCGATTACCGCCCTGAAACCATCGGCGTATTGACGCGCGGCAACGACGATTGCAAGCAGATCAAGAAGTTCCTGGAGCGAAAGTGGCGGATCTCCTGTGTGCTGTTGAAAGACATGCGCGGGGACGAACCATTGCGAAAGGGAGTACGGGTCGGCACCTTCGATCGTAGCAAGGGCCTTGAGTTTCGCTCGGTACTTATCCCCCGGATAGGTGCGTCGATTTTTCCCAAG
>JAAXHE010000072.1:780-1072 GCA_012271065.1 Candidatus Latescibacterota bacterium | reverse complement strand
TCTCCCAGCGCCTCATCCAGGGGTGTGCCGACCACCGCGTCGTCCGGCAGCACAATGATCCCTTCGTGCTCGTCGCTGATCTCAAGTTCGGCTTCCGAGCAGATCATTCCCTCGGAAACGATCCCTCGTATCGTCGCCGGCTTGAGCTCTTCGCGCCGCCCGTTATGCATGTTCATCAGCATGACGCCTGGGCGCGCGAAGCATATCTTCTGGCCCGCTGCAACGTTCGGCGCTCCGCACACCACCTCCACCGGCGGCCCGTCTCCCGGGTCAACCTCGCACAACGTGAGGG
>JAAXHE010000072.1:0-722 GCA_012271065.1 Candidatus Latescibacterota bacterium | reverse complement strand
AGCCGGTGCGCCAGCTCGTCGGGCTCGAGCGTAATGTCAACGTACTGCGAAAGCCAGGAGAAGGGAATTAGCATGTTGTTGTCCGGGGGTGCGAAAGATTCAAGATTTGGAACCGTCGGACCCTTTACGTTCCAGACGATATCGATATAACCAATTCGTCGCGTGTCTGCGTGAAGTTCAGCCTGGGACCGGGTCCGCGGCCGGGGACGCGCCGCTCCCAAATGCCGCCTCCCAAGTTTCTCGTGTTCCCTTAGTTCTCCTGTTCAATTCGTGCGATCCCGGCAATCACCCGGGCTTGACTGCGTTCGTCGAGACGCTTGAAAGCGGCCCCGGAACAGATTGCTGCCATTTGCATCGGAGCACTCCTCGATGATCGTGCTGGGCCGGATCAGCGTTTCCGATCCGCTGCTCTAGAATTGCCGCAAAAACCTCACGTCGTTTCGGTAGAAATGGCGGATATCGTCGATCCCGTACTTCAGCATCCCGATCCGCTCCGGTCCCATGCCGAAGGCGAACCCGGTGTAGCGCTGCGGATCGTAACCGACGCCTTCCAGCACCCGCGGGTGGACCATTCCCGCTCCCATGATCTCTATCCAGTCCTCGTCCCGGTTGATGGGTCGTCGGCCGGTTTCCGGATCAACAAAGTTGGAGATCGACATGTCCACTCCCGGCTCGACGAACGGGAAGTAGTCGCAACGGAACCGGATCTGTCGGTCCTCGCC
>JAAXHE010000264.1 GCA_012271065.1 Candidatus Latescibacterota bacterium | reverse complement strand
GCGCCGTGGCTGACGGGGCCGTTGCCGCCGGTGGCCGCGGGCAGGGTGAAGGCCGTGATGGCCTGGCCGGCCTTCCAAGTCTTTTCCGCGACCGTCGCGGCGCCGAAGTCCGGCGCGGTGTCGGCCGCCACGGTCCAGTCGAAGCTCAGCGTGGTCACGTCGTCGTCCTCGTCCTTGACCGCGAGTGTCGCGGTGCCGGAGCCGGCCGCCGCCGGCGTTCCGGAGAAGATCCAGCCATCCTCCATCAGCATGACGTCGTCGGGCAGTCCATCGGCGCCGTAGATAAGTTCGCCGTCGCCGCCGCTGGCGACAGGTGCGGCGAACTCGGCGATGGCCTTGCCGGCGACCCAGGACTGCGCCGGGATGGAGGCCGTGCCGAAACTGAGCTGCTTGTCCGGCACGCGCACGATCACGCCGCCCGTCGCCGTCCAGGCGCTGCAGCCCGAGCCGTTGCAGGCCTTGACCCGGTAATGGTACGTGCCCGGGGATTCCTTGTTGAACGCCATGGAGGTGGCGGTGTCGGGGGTCAGCGCCACCGCCGACCAAATCCGGGTCCCGGCCACGTCAACGCCCTCGAGCACGTAGCAGGCGGCCCCGGCGGACGCCCCCCACTAGACTTCCGTAATGGCCAATCGGACTCAGATTCGGCACAGAGAACGAAGCGGGCGTCGGGACCCGAATAGTTACTTTCCATTAACCATTTTAATCTATCGAGATCAAGAGAAAACTCTGACTAATCATGCAATAGATCCAAAGATTTCAGGGAAAAAATAGCATTCTCGTCGGTGATTTCTCCTGTCTCCAATTGTTCCATTATGGATCGATAAGCGATGGTTTTTTCTCTACAAGTGGACAAAGCAACTCCTTGCTCGTTGAAACACTGTTCGAAAACGTCATATTCACACTCCGTTATTTGGTTCGTATTCATATGATCCATTAGCTTGATCTTGTTGTTCAAATAAACGCTAAGCTTTTCCGAAAGTGGACTTCCGTGCCACTGCTCAAAAAAAGTCCCAAATACGATCATGGGGCCTCCTCGTCTAGAGTAAATGTACCATTCTGATGATAGCCTCCAGAGATTTCTTTTCTTTTTGTACGCTATGAGTGCGCAATTTAGTTCTACGTAGTCCTGATTTAGGCACGATACATCATTTTGTTCGCAAAACTCACGTGTATAAATGCTTTGTGTGGCAAATGTCGGAGAACTGTATGCAATGATCGATCCGACGACCGCGAAAATTCTCAAAACTTGTAGTATTGATAACCTCATAATACGTTTCTCCCACTTGAAAGGCATCTCTCAAATCAGTCGCAATCCTCCGGTTTTGATACTGCCGGTATGCCGAAAATTCCCTCAATGCAACTGATTTCCCTTAGCATGTTTCCATGAGTATCAGCAGTGCCACCCTCCAACAGTCGAATATTTTCCGGATGAATAGGATCTAGTCCATTGTGGTGCCTATAGCGATCTTCAACGATATAAACTTGTTCATGACTGTACAATTGAGAAAACGGGATTTCGTGAATAGGGCCATTGTTCTCTCTATAGAATATGTTTTCTCCATACACTACTTTCTCTGGAGTCAGCAAGATATCACTATCACGCCAATTCAGGCATGTGAATACACAAGAATGCATAGCTTCATGAAGTACTATCGACAAGTCTTCCTTATCTGTTATTCCATCTTCCACATAAATGCTGGGAGAAATATATAGTATATTCGGTTCCGATTTTCTTACGATACCGTTCACACCGCTGCCTATGTCCCAAGTATCTGGAATCGGACTAATCCGCAATTTGTCTATTTGGTAATTTCCGCTTTCTGGTGGACCGTAATTCTCAAGAACTTCAATTTCTTTACCCTTGAGTAGACGACCGGGTTCTGGAATGTCCTCAACTTCACGTTTTGTCCAATCCAGCAAGCCAAGGATATTTTGTCCCATTTCAATTGCTTTCGCGCACCACAATTTAAAGTCAACAAATGATAAAGCCGATCTATCTGCGCATGACGCATCCAAATGCCCGTTCATCACTTCTACGCCGAGCACTGAGGAAAGAATCTGATCGATATTCCTCGTAGTCGAAGTGCCAGGCGCCATTGTGGGATTGATGCGCCCGTCCACCAGCGAGAATTGCTGGGCGAACTCCCGTGCCTCGTCGCTGAGGTTGGTGTAGTGCTCATAGGTGCCCGAATAGCTCACGACCGGGCGCCAACGGCAATACCGTTTGCCGAGGTCGCGGAAGCAGGTCGAGAGACTGACATACACGCTGTAGCTACGGGTTTGTTTGAATCCTTCGAAATACTTCGGGTTCTGGGTCCAACTGCCGACTTCGGAAAGAAAGTTCTTCAAGTCATCGTCCACCGCGTTGAGGAGCGTCGGCAAACCGCCCAAACGGCCCGGCGCGTACACGATTTGATCGAGGGCCCCGCCGCCGACGGCCGAATCCAACCCCCGCACCAGTATATCAACGAACCCGTCCAGGTTGATGTCGTTCAACACCAAGTCCACGCCGGTGGCGAGCGGCCACGAAGCTGGCGTGGAAGTCTGAACCGAGGTTGGCGCCACCAGTTCGAAGCCACCGCCCGAGGAACTCTTGAGTATGACGTCCTTGAACAACCCGCCCCCGACCGCGGTGGAGGTGCGTTTGATGTACAGCGCATCCGTCGAGCCGTCGCCGTCGAGGTCTCCGACGCGCGCCTCGTACGTGTCGGCCAGTTGCGTGGCCACCGGGTCCGGCTCGGGTCCGTCCACGGTCACGGCCAGCGCGTCGCCCACCGGCTCGCACACCTCGTACACTTCCGGATAGTCCTTATATTGCTGGAAATAGCACCCGGTCAGCCGGTAGGTGTACACGCCATTGACCCGGTTGGTGACGGATTGGGAGAACGTGCCGCTGCCCAGATGGTATTCGCGGGCCTGTCCCCCGGGCCCGGACTCGGCGAGGGTAAAGTACGCGTAGTCGCGCGTGCCGGAATAGAATCCCTTCACGGTGAAGTCGCCGCTCGTGGTGGGGTTGGGGCTCACCGACAGGACCGTGCCGGTGCCGGTGGGGTTCGGTGACGCCACGGTCCAGGCGAAGCTCAAGGTGGCGGTGTCCCCGTCGCTGTCGAGGGCGGTGAGGGTGGCGGTGCCGGAGCCGGTTGCCAGGGGGGTGCCGGAGACTTCCAGCGACGGGGAGACGATGACGCCGTCGGGCAGACTCGCCGCGCCGTGGCTGACGGTGCCGTTGCCGCCGGTGGCCGCGGGCAGGGTGAAGGCGATGATGGCCTGGCCGGCCGTCCAGGTCTTTTCCGCGACCGTCGCGGTGCCGAAGTCCGGCGCGGTGTCGGCCGCCACGGTCCAGTCGAAGCTCAGCGTGGCCACGTCGTCGTCCTCGTCCTTGACGGCGAGGGTGGCGGTGCCGGAGCCGGCCACATCCGGGGTTCCGGAGAAGGTCCAGCCGTCCTCCATCAGCATGACGCCGCCGGGCAGTCCATCGGCGCCGTAGATCAACTCGCCATCTCCGCCGGTGGCGGCGGGCGCGGGGAATTCCGGGATGGGCTTGCCCGCGACCCAGGACTGGGCCGGGATGGAGGCCGTGCCGAAACTCGGCTTCTTGTCCGGCACGCGCACGATCACGCTGCCCGTCGCCGTCCAGGCGCTGCAGCCCGAGTCATTGCAGGCCTTGACCCGGTAATGGTACGTGCCCGGGGATTCCTTGTTGAACGCCGTGGAGGTGGCGGCGTCGGAGGTCAGCGCGACCGGCGACCAGGTCCGGACCCCGTCGACGTCCACGCCCTCCTCGAGCACGTAGCTGGCGGCCCCGGCCGACGCTCCCCAACTGACTTCGTAATAGCCGGTCAGGCTGATGGTCGGGACGGAAAAGGGACTGGGCGTGTCCGGGACGGCCGGCGCCACGGTCCAGACGAAATCCGACGTGTCGGTGTCGCCGTCGGCGTCGGTCACGGTGACCGTGGCGGTGCCCGAGCCGGTCGCGCCCGGGGTCCCGGCGATGCGCCCGGTGTCCGGGGCGATCGTCACCCCGTCGGGCAGGCCGGTGGCGCTGTAGGTCAGCGGGGGATTGCCGCCCGTGGCCGTGGCGCCCGGGTCCCCGATCGACTGGCCCTCGACCCACGCCTGCGCCCCGATGGTTGGCAGAACCGGCGTCGAATCGGTCGCGACCGTCCAATCGAAGGATTTGGAGTCGGTGTCGGTGTCGGCGGTGTTGCCGTCGCTGTCGGCGACGGTGACCGTGGCGGTGCCCGTGCCGGCGGCGCCCGGTGTGCCGGCGATCCGCCGGTCCGCGGACATCGT
>JAAXHE010000053.1 GCA_012271065.1 Candidatus Latescibacterota bacterium | reverse complement strand
CGTAACCTCTCCAGTTCGCCTCCAGGTACATCCCGCCGTCACCGAGGACGATTCCCTCTTTGAGCATTTCCATTAGATTCCCCGCCATATCTCAATTCTCCTCTCTACAGTCGTTGAATTGCGCCATCCCCAAAGGCCCCTTTAATGCGGGGAGACGGTAGAGGGTAGACGGTAGAAGATATCCATGCCCGAAAACTTCCTCCTTCTTGCCTCCGGCGCGAGATGAAACCTCACATGGCAGGCAATCTCTTCCGTCTCCCCTCTCACCTTGTGGTCGGGTGGCCGGTTGAAGTGTAGTTCTCTCCCCTCTCCCGGCTTACGTCTACCCGCTTTTACAGTAGTTGATACGGACCCGGCTGATCCGGCATCGACGTCGGTTTCCCGATGGCCTCCGCCATCGCCCGCAGGACGCATCCGGCTCATGAGGTCCTCCCGAGATTTACCCGGTTCGCACCGGCTTCCCCAGCGCCTCGGCCATCGCACGGATGTGGGATGGTCCCGCACCGCAGCAGCACCCCACGAAGTTTATCCCTTCCGCCATCGCCTTCAGCGCGAACGCCGCCATCTCGTCAGGCGTGACGCCGTTGCGGTGACGGCGGACGGCATAGCTGACGCCTCCGGTATCCGCCACTTGCCTGAATCCCTTGGGCTGGCAGGCGATCGGCACGTCCACCGCTTCCCGCATCTCGAGCGCCGTCGGCAGCATCTGGTCCGGGTCCCCGATGCAGACGGTCCCCACGATATCCGCGCCGTCGTCCACGAGAGTGCGGGCGCATTCCGCCGCATTGGCGCCGTCCCGTGTCTGCTTTTTGCTTCCGATGCCCACAAGCGCCATCGTCGGCAGGCCGGTCTTCTTGCAGCTTTCCACGCACAGCCGCATCTCATCCAGACGGGAAAACGTCTCCGGAATCAGAAAGTCGGCGCCCGCGTCCACCAGAATCACGATCTGCTCTTCCCATTCGGCCTGCGCGCGGGCGCGCGACGAAGGATCCTCCGGATTGTAACCCTTGTCTCCCAACCGGGAGCCCTTCATCGTGGTGACGAGACAGCCGCCGACCGGCGCCTCCCAATCGGACGCCTCTTTCGCCGCGCGAATCCCGGTCCGGTTGATTTCGTCCACGCGGCCTCCCCATCCGTATTTCTCCTCCAGCTGAGCGCCCGAGGTAAACCACGTCAGCGCCTGGAGCACCTCCGAACCCGAATTGTAAAAGTCCCGATGGATCTGCTGAAGCGCATCCGGGTGGGAGCCGATGATGCCGGGTACATCGTAACCTCTCCAGTTCGCCTCCAGG
>JAAXHE010000034.1 GCA_012271065.1 Candidatus Latescibacterota bacterium | reverse complement strand
GTGGGACATGTCCAACGTGCTGATCTCACCCCACGTGTCCGCGGATTCATCGCAGATCTGGGAGCGCCGCCAGCAAATCTTCAAGGAGAACCTGCGCCGCTACGTTGCGGGGCAACCACTTCTCAATGTGTGTGACAAGAGGGCCGGGTTCTGACCTGCATTTCTCAACGCCTGACGACTCTGCCAGGGGTCTTCGTGGTGCTCGCGTTGAGCGTAGTGCTGATGGCATGCGGCGCGTCCCCGGACCAGGCACCCGTGAACGAGCCGTCCGATTCCGCGATCCAGTTGGAAGAGGAAAGAAGACTCGTCCAGGAGGCCATGCGCGCCTACATGAAACGAACCGGAGTGACGGAGATTCCCGCCCGGGCCAAACCCAGACAGATCGGCCCGGTGGACGTCAATGTTCCTTTCAAGGGGGAACTTCAAATGACGCTGCCGACCATGTTCAAATATGCCTGGGATAAAGGCGGAAATGTTACCGAAGCCAGCCGGGAGTAGGAGAGTGATGAGCCGGAAGCCCGCTGTGGAAGTCACGTGGAAGGCGCGTTGCCCTGGGCCGTTGTCCTGTTAGCAGCCACGAAAGGCCGTGATGCCGCAACAAGCGATCCGAGCGATTGGCGGGATTTGCCTGGGCGCACTGTTGATGCTGACCGCTTGCGGGAAGGATAGCGGCTCCGGTGCGGGATCCCGGGAGGCCGGCGGACGGAAAAACTCTGTCACGGTGGCCGCCTCGGGCGGGGCCAGCTATGTCCTGTACATGGACCCGACCTTGCAGGGGCTGCGCTTCAGCCCTCACACGCATGTCTACGATCCGATCGTCCGCTACAACCCGGGCACACAACAATGGGAGCCGATGCTGGCCCTGTCGTGGGAACGGATCGATAGAAACAGGATGCGCTTTCATCTCCGCCGGGGGGTCGAGTTCCACAACGGCTCCCCGCTGACCGCGCACGACGTGGCATTCACGTTGGGCCGCATCAAAGACCCCGAGCTGGCAAGCCCCGTCAACGGCTTCTATCATGCCGTGAGACGCGCGGAAGTCATTGACGACCATACGTTTGACGTCATCGGGAAAGCCTACGGCATTCTGCCGGCCATGAACGTCTTCATGCCCGTGGACCAGGAAACGTTCGAGGCGGTCGGCGCCGAGGCCTATAACCTGAACCCGATCGGCACCGGCCCCTACCACTTTGTCGAGTGGGAATTGGACGATTTCATCACTCTCCGGGCAAATACCGATTACTGGGGAGAGCCGCCCAAGATCGAGCATGTGACCTTCCGGTTCGTTTCGGACCGGGCGACCAAGATGCTGATGCTGCAATCGGGCGAGGCCGACATCATCGATGAAGTTTCGCCGGACATGATTGACGATCTCGAGAAACATCCGCGGATCGACGTGCGCAGCGTGCCCTCGCACCGAACGAACTTCATCACCATCAATACATTCCGTGAACCCTTTGACGACGTTCGCGTCCGCCAGGCCATGGCGCATGCCATCCATTGGCAAGAGATCATCGACAAGCTGTACGGGGGGCTGGGATACCGGCAGGCGGCACTCAGTCCCAAGATCATCGAGCATTACGATCCGGACCTCGAACCCTACGACTACGACCCGGAAAAAGCGCGGCAGTTACTGGCCGAAGCCGGCTTCCCGAACGGCTTAACGGTGGATGATCCCTTCAAGACGCCCGTCGGCTGGATGCCGATCGACAACATCGCTTCGGAAGTGATCGTCGCC
The DNA here is from genome assembly GCA_012271065.1 of Candidatus Latescibacterota bacterium. Next base: position 724 of record JAAXHE010000034.1, on the reverse strand, counting down.
AACCTGGAGGCAGTCGGAATCAGGATGGGATTGTGGATGGCGGAGGAGGCCAGCTACAACGACAAGTGGTTGAACAAGGACGTGACGCTCGGATTCTTTTCCTGCGGCAACCAGATGTTTGCCGCCGACTTCTGTTACAACGCGCATTTCCATCCCAACTTTCGAGGTTTCTACTTCAACCACCCGCAACTGACCAATATGCTGGACGACTTCTCCGACACGGTCGATCCCGACCAGCAGAGAGCCGCCATGAAAGAAATCCAGAGGTTCGTTCACGAGAACGTCGGATACATTCCCGGCTTCGTCGGGGATTTCATCTATGGTGTCAACGCGAACCTGGAGTGGGAACCTTCCAGCGACGAGCGGGTGTATTTGCATAATGCCGAGTGGCGGTCACGGTAGACTGTTTTTTTCACCACCCGATAGACGAAGAACGTAAAAAGTGGTTAGTTATTAGTTGATAGTTTTTAGTGAAAAACAGAAAGGCCGTGATTCGTGTTTCGTGACCCAAAAACCCAAGCGAGTGGTACGGCCGTTGCTCCAAGGCAGCTTGCGTTAAGGTTATGTTTCGGGAAAACCTTATTTCTTGTTTGGTATTTCTTGACCCGAGGGGTAAAGGAGGTGAGAAAGGCAGTGGATAGTGAAAAACCTCTAAAGGCCATGTTGCGCGCTCCTTTTTCCTCCGCCCGGCTCACGGCTCGTCCTGACGGTTCTTTCACGCACT
>JAAXHE010000341.1 GCA_012271065.1 Candidatus Latescibacterota bacterium | reverse complement strand
TCCGCCGATCTTGATGACTTCGGAGACCTGAGTTTCGTCGAGCCCCTCAGGCGACGCCTCGCTGCCGCCGGCCGCTACATTTCCTTCTCGGAAACGGGACTCGCAACGTACACCGCCGGGATCGTTAATGACCTCGTAAACCGCTTGCGGCTGACCAGGGATCTGAATCGCCACCCGGAGATCCTGGACGAGGACGTCAGCGATCCCATCGTCATTTTCGGCTTGCCCCGCACGGGCACCACCAAGCTGCAGCGGATGATGTCGGCTGACCCCGCCAACCAGTCTCTGCTGTTCTGGAAGATACTCAATTTCGCGCCGTTCCCCGCAGCGGTATCCGGCGAATCGGACCCACGCATCGCCGTCGGAAAAGCCGCCTGCGAGTACACGGCGACGGCCCACCCCGAGCTATTGAAAGTCCACGCGGCCTATTACGACCAGGCGGACGAGGATTCCTATCTTGTCGGCGCCAGCTACGAGCATTTCGTCAACGCGGTGACGCTGAGCGAGCCGGACTATTCTTCCTACGTTCAGGCACGCCCGGCGGAGAACCCGTATCGGTACCTGCGCAACGTCCTGAAATATCTGCAGTGGCAGCAGGGCGGCAAACAGGGGCCCTGGATCCTCAAGGCCCCGACGCATCTGGGATACATCAATACGGTCTTTTCCATGTTTCCCAATGCCACGCTCGTGCAGACGCACCGTGATGTGGTGACGGCCTTCGGGTCCCTCTGCCACCTGATCGAAGTCGCCTCCCTGATGCACGGCGATCGTGCGGACCCCTTGCGGATCGGACGAGATCAGTTGCGGATCTGGGGAATCGAGTGGGACAAGCACCGGGCGGATCGAGGGACGCTCACCGCGGCTGACAGACTCATCGATGTCGACTACGAGGAAATCAGGAACGATCCGTTCTCAGTGATGGAAGCTGTGTATGCGCTCGCGGGGCGAAACCTGAGCGACTCGGGAAGGGCGGCCATGGCGAGCTGGCAAACGGAAAACAGGAAGGATCGGCACGGCAGGCATGAGTATCGGCTCGAGGACTACGGCGTGACCCGTACGCAAGTTGAAGAAGCGTTCGCACGCTTTCACCCGCCAGGCACCCGTTCGGCCGCGGCTCCTGGCGTCTGATCGAAGGTTGCAAAACTGTATACCAAATATTTCAGCGGATATGGCATTGTGCTGCATTTTGCGCTTGACTAATGATAGATTGGCCTGACGAATCACGAATTCATTGAATCAGGAGAAACTCCATGAATCCAATAGACGAGAATGCCGTCCGCCAACTCCTCGACCGGCAGGCGATTTGGGATGCGCTCCTGAAATACACCCGGGGGATGGACCGGCTCGACCGGGATCTCGTGATCGATGCCTTTCACCCGGATGCGATAGACGATCACTGCGTTATCGCCGGAACCCGGGAAGACATCGCCGACAGCGGAATGTCGATGCACCGGGCGGAAAACCGCAAGACCCATCACTGTCTCACCAATCACTACTGCGAGCTCGACGGCGACACCGCCAGCACCGAAACCTATTTCGTGTACTTCGGTGCGCAGGAGGAAGGTCCGACGGATGTGCTCGGGGGCCGCTATCTCGACGATCTCGAGCGCAGGAACGGTGACTGGCGGATCTCGAGGCGGCTCTGCTTCATCGAATGGTCGTCGTCCTTGCCCGAGGGCGAGGCCACCGGCACCTCGGCGTCTCTCGGGGCACTCGAAGCGATGACGGACCCGAGATCCCGGCGTTCGCGGGAGGATGCATCGTACATTCGCCCGCTGCCCGTGAAGACCGCGTAGAGAGGAGCGTGACATGAACCAACCCCCCGCCATCGATCTGTTCGAAGCCCTGAGTACTTCCCGCAGCCTCAGACGCCTGAAGCCCGATCCCATTCCGGACGGCATCATCCGGCAACTGATCGAGGCCGGCACGATGGCTCCTTCCGGGTCGAACCAGCAGAACTGGCGATTTCTCGCCGTCACCGACCCGGAGAAGAGGGCGGCGCTTGCCGGGATCTATCGCAAGGGCGCCGATCTCATTGGCCTGCGCAACTACGGTGAGGAGGGGAGCCCGGGTGGCGGCGGCGACGAACGCGCTCAGCGCCTGATTGCGAAGTCGGTGCGGTATCTCATCGACCACATTCAGGATCCGCCTCTTCTGCTGCTGCTTTGCGCGGTTCCCCTGGCCGCGCCGGAACCGCCGCCCGGCTATCAGCCTCCGCCGAACGTCGTGAAATTCGGGGAGCGCTCCGAGCCCGCCAGCATCCTGCTTGCGGTGCAGAACATCATGCTGGCATGCCGCGCTTTCGAACTGGGAACCTGTCCCACGACGCTGCATGTGCTGCATGAGGATGAGGTCAAGAAACTGCTCGGTATTCCCGAAGAAGTGAAAACGTTCGTGATGATGCCGATCGGCTATCCAACCGACAGGTTCGGGCCCGTCAGGCGATATCCGGTGGAGGATGTGACCTTCCGCGACGGGTGGGGAAAGGCCTGGCCGGGGTAGGGCGCCGTTACCACCAACCTCCGTGTGAGTTTCCAATGTGGCGGGTCGCGACGTTGACGTGCAAGAAACGATGCCCCTCGCGCTCCCCTGCAGGAGTCACTGCAAGTGCATCGGTTGTCGGAGCAGGAAGTTGACTGCGGATGGGGGTCAGGCGTCTTGACCTGATTCACTGCGCAACGTACTTGTCGTAAAAACCTGCGTAGTTGTCGTAGGTAAACGCGATGCCGTCCCTGCCCAGCGGCGAGTCTGGGGAGGCGAGCAGTTCAGGACCGTGAATGCACCGTTCGTACACCTTGAACGCAACGTCAATCCCCGCCGCTTTCAGGCGATCGACGTATTCGACGGTCTCCCAGTAAAAAGGTTCGTATTCGCCCACAAAGGTTATGGTCGGGGGAAAGCCGCTGTAATCGGTGTTCCTGGCTGGCGCAGCGTAGGCGGGGATCTCTGCGTTGCGTTGATGGAGATCTTTCAGATAACTGCGCCAGCCAAAGGCGTTGGCCTTGGTGTCCCAACCCGGAGTATCGATGTAACGCGCCGGGTCCGTGGGCTGCCGGTCGTCGATCATGGGATAGAGCGGCATCTGGAACGCGATTATCACGTCTTTTGTGTCCCTCGCCTTCAGCGTGACCGCCGCCGACAGCCCGCCACCCGCACTGTGCCCGGCGATCATGAAACGGCTGGCATCGATGCCGAGTTCGCCGGCGTTGTCTCTCATCCACAGCAGGGTGTCGTAACAATCGTCCAGGGCCGCGGGATAGGGCTTGACCAATGCGTTGCGATAGGCCGGCGCCACAATGACGCAGGGCCTGCGCTCAATGAATTTGGCCAACAACCCGTCGAACACATCGGGACTGCCGGTCACATAGCCACCGCCATGCGTATAGAGCATCGCCGGTAGTTCACCCGACTGGGATGCGGGCCGGTAGATCTTGACGCGGATTTGCGCTTCTCCATCGCCGGTTGGGAGATAACGCTCCTCGACGCTGATCGATTCAGGCGCCTCACTCTTGATCATCCGGCTCAACAGGGCGGTCGTGATCTTCATCGACCACTTGTTCCGGTTGAAATACCTGAGAATGTGGGCCGGCCAGTAGACCCCGGGAGGTTGCAGGTCTTCGTGGAGCATTTGTCTGGTTACTTTCATCGTGCCGGGCCAATGCACCACGAATAGGGACCCACGCCCCAGAAGTTCACCGTGAGCTGCCCCTGGAACCGACGCGGCGGCACGATGGCGCCGATCCAGGAAGCGGGGAAAGCGGACGATTGATGATGGATGAGCACGTCTTCGTCTGCCAGCTTGCGGCCGATCAGCCGGAGTTCCCACCGGTCATCCCTGCCTTTGAGCGCAACCGTCGCATTGAGCATGCCGAGCGATTCCGAGTCGATGAAGGTGCTCACCGCAGTGTTTCCCAGACCTCTGATCGAAATGCGTTTTCCGGAGTTCGTCTGGTCGACGTACATATTGGGCACTGAATTCGCCAATTCATACAGTCGCTCTGTGTCGTAGGCGCTCAGTTGCTCCGCACCGATCACCGTCAGGGAAGACGGCACATCGACAAGAGCCTCCTCACGCTTCCGGGCGGTAACGATTATTTCCTCGACCACCCCCGATCTGTCCGGTTCCACCCTGCACTTTCGGCCAGCGCCGGCGAGCCGATTGCAGCGGAAAACGCCCAGGCAAACCCGGCTACCGCCCCGATGGTTGGCTCATTCGAAATCACTTTACTCTCCCCCGTAATGACAGCGCACTACTCGACTCATCGTCGCAATGCACCGTCGCGACGACGTCCCAAAGATTCGAGTATTTTATGCATACGAAGAAACGTTTTTCAACCGATTCCTGGTTGCGTAAAAAATCGTTTACCGATCTTTCAAATGTGTGCATAATTTACGAATTCCACGGTGATGTTTGGAAAATTGCCACGTGCACCGCTACCCGCCGACCATCGTGAAATTCGGGGAGCGCGCTGAATCAGGCAGCTGAGAAGAGGAGGAACCATGCGTTTTCACCATATCTGCTTATGCGTCAGTGATCTGGAGAAATCACTCAAGATGTGGACCGGGCTGTTCGACTTCACCGTTCAGATCCGGTTCTGTTCACCCGGAGATGCGGGACCGACGGGGTTTGACGAGAGCAAGCTCGACGAGATGGAGGAGATGCTGGGACGCCGCGATGCGGTCATCGACTGCGCGCTGCTCACCTCGCCTGATGGCGCAATGCTCGAGATACAGGAAGCGCTTAACCCTGTCGTTCGCAAGACTCCGGAAGAATACAATTCCTATTTCGTGACCGGCATGCGCGAACTTGCCTTCCGGGTCGACGATATCGACGGCTGGTTCGAAAGGGTGAAGGCGGCCGGCTTCCAGCCGACGACGGATGCGGTCTGGGATTTCGGCGAGAACGCACGGTCGTTCCTTTTCTACGACGACGACGATATTCGTATCCAGCTCTGGGAGGATTCGAACACCGGTTGGATCTAGCCCGCATCCGTCACCAACTTCCTGCTGCGGACGCCGATGCACTCGCCCTGCACGGCCGTGCTCCTTGCAGCCGGCTTGACATACTGTCGAGTATGCCTGCACCGGCTTCCAGTCCGCGCGGCCACGCAGGACGGCGCCTCG
>JAAXHE010000300.1:10301-19991 GCA_012271065.1 Candidatus Latescibacterota bacterium | reverse complement strand
GACCTGGTGTATCCTGGTAATCCGCCGTATAATCGCCTTTATTTACAAGCACATATTCGAATTAACGTCCCCGAAGACTTACGAATCAAGGTTAAACGTGGAGGTCATCACACATGAAAATAGGCATTCTGACTCATCCGCCAGATCTCTCGGATTACGTCGCCGAGGTCTTTACGACCTGGGGGCTTCCCGCCTTCGACCGGATCGCTCAGGAACAGCTGGACGACCTGGCTCCCGCGTCGACTCCTGTACTGGTCTGCCCGGCAGCAGAAAGGGATGACCGGACACACGAGGATCTGATCGGATATGCGCGGCGCGGCGGCACCGTCGTGACGTTCCTTCCCCGAGACAAACTGGCCGACGCCGCGGGGCTCGTCTGCGAGGGCGCCAGGGCCGCGCCGCTTCGCCTGCGTCCGGCACGATATCCGGCGGGGGGGGTTTCGGGCGAGGACTTTCCGGTTGTCGGGGAGGCGGGTCATTACACTGAGAAATCTGGGGCGGGAGTTGGTATTGCCTATCTCTACCAACCGGACACATTCGTAGGAGAGTCCGTCGGGATTATCGAAACGCCATCTGGAAAGGGAAGGATCCTGGCATTCGCTTTCGACCTGCCCGCTTGCGTGTTCACCCTGCGGCAGGGGGATCCGCGCCAGGTCGAGCGGGCCGTGGGCGGCAACGCAAGGGCAGATTCCATTGGAATCGATCTCGGGCCGGCGGACAGCGGCCTGGTTCCATTTGCCGATCTGCTGGCCCGGTGGCTGGTAGAACTGGCCTGCCGGTTCGTTCCGGCGCCCGTCCCCCTGCTCTGGCACCTGCCGGGCGATGCAGCCGCGATCGTGCTCTATTCGGGCGACGAGGACGGAGCGGAGATTTCCGCTACGGAACAGGAATTCCGGGAGGTAACGGCTGCCGGTGCGCGCATGAATCTCTACATCATTCCCATCGGGACGGACTCGACGGCCGCGGACGTGCAGCGGTATCGGCAAGATCACGACGTGGGGCCGCACCCGAACCTCCGGGCCCTGGACGGACGGCCGATAGCGGAGCGAGTGGCCGAATTCGAGCGGCAGATTCTGCTGTTCGAGGAGATGTACGGGTTCAGGCCCACGAGCGTACGCAACCACTGCCTCTCCTGGGCGGGTTACATGGAACTGGTGGAGGTGCAAGCCCGCCTGGGCATCCGGATGGATGCGAACTTCTTGTGCTCGGCCTACATGCGGGACCGCTGCAGCAGCCCGTACCACCTGAGAGGGGCGGCGATGCCAATGCGTTTCTGTCATCCTGACGGGCGCCTGATTGACGTACTGCAGCAGCATACCCATCTGTCCGACGACGTCTGGTTCCAGGAAGACGCACCAAAGTCCTTTCACTATTCGCCGGAGATGTACGGCGCGCTGGCAGAACGCATCCTCGACGACAGCGCCACGCGGTTCCACGTGCCCTACGGTGTGATCCTTCACCCGGGAAACTGGGTGAGATATTCGAGGGCGCACGGGCTTGTTCTGCTTGAAAAAGCCGCGGAACGGAATGTACCGGTCTGGTCCTACGATCAGTGGTGCAATTTCTGGCTGATGAGGGATCAATGGCGCGTGGAACGGCTCTCCTGGCACGATCAGACGCTAAGATTCACTGCCTCGGGCGCGCCTGCCGACGGAAATCTGCGCTGGTTGATTCCGGCGGAATTCGGCGAACGGGCGCTGGAGGAAGTTCGGGTGGACGGGCGACCGGCGCCGTTCGGGATCGTGACCCGATACCGTCAGGATTTCGCGCAGGTGGCATTGGGCGCCGGCGTCGACAGTTGCGACATAGCGGCTGCTTACAGCTGACGGAAGCCGTGTCGCCGGGACAAAACACGAGGAGGTGGCGGTATGCAAAAACTGGTCTTTCTGGGCATCGGTTCCAACAATTCGGACATTCTGGACGCCGTAACGGAAATCAATGCCCTGGAGCCGACCTACGAGGTGCTGGGGTACGTGACGCGCAACGGCAAACCCGTCAACAAAGGCGGCCTGAAGCACATGGGGGACTTCGACACGGTACGTGACCTGCCGGAAGACGTTCAGATCACCGGATTTGCGTTCGGACCGGGGAGTTATCAAACCTGGCCGGGCACGGTGGCCGGACTGGGCCTGCCTCGGGAGCGATTCGCCACAATCGTCCATCCCCACGCGTTCGTTTCCCCGCAAAGCGCCGTGGGACGGGGATCGGTTGTTCTGGCGGGAACAACGGTGGGCGCATTCGTTACCATCGGCGACCACGTGATCATCCTGCAGAACGTGGGACTGTCCCACGACGACGTGATCGAGGATTACTCCTGCCTTGCGGTTGGGGTGAGTTTTTCGGGAAGCGTACGGGTGGGACGAAACTGTTTCCTGGGAACGAACGCCACGATAATCGGCGCAACGATCGGCGAGGGAAGCATGGTGGGCGCCGGGACCCTCATCCGCCACGACGTGCCCGCGGGCGAGGTCTGGGTGGGCAATCCCGGAAGGTATCTCAGGAAGGTCTGAACTCGGCGAACGTGACCGGCGGCCGGACCCCCCGGTGAACCCTTACCATAGCCAGCCGCGACGTCCCCCCTCACCGTCTTCGGGTGTTTTGCCGATCACAATATCGAAATTCGCCGTTAATTCTCCAATTTCCGATCCGGGCAGCGGCTTGAACGGCACCGCCAGCAGATCGCTGGAAGCGCGTCCGGACCTCCGGAATATGGAATCCCGCTCATTGTCCGGGTTGCCCTTGACGTACATCTGCGTGGTCAGGACCCGGCGTCCGTTCCTGTTAATCGCAAAATGAATATGGGCGGCCCGGGCGCCCGAATATCTGACGGGCTTGATCGTACGAAAACGGTAATCCCCCGTGGAACCCGTTTCAAATCGCCCGAAACCCTGAAAGTTCCGGTCCCGCCTGTTTTTCCGCGGGGCATCTGTATGAATGTAGATGCCGTTGCTGTCGACCTGCCAGATCTCTACTTGGGCATTCTTCACGGGTCGGCCGCTCACATCGGTGACGCGCCCGGTCAGATGCGTGATTTCTCCCACCGCCAGCGTGATCGCGTCGTTGATGATCAGGAGGTCGTTATCCACGTCCAGCGGCATCCTGTCCGGATAAAAGGGGCCCTCGGTCTGCCACGGCGTTCGAATCAGTTGCTCGGCAAAAGCCCCCGGCGCCACAAACGCCACGGCGCCCAGCGTGCCTGCCTGACACAGAAAACGCCTTCGATCAATCGCCATCACGGCCCCCCACGGGATGAATCTCCGGTTAATGCTGCCCTTTAGCCGTGCGACATGCAGGATAGTTCCCTCTCATTCTTCCCGATAAACTGTCTCCGGGGCCGACTAGAATTTTTCGCGCATTTTTTGTCTTTGCTCTTTCTGAATTTTCTCGAACTCGGCCAGCTGCTCTTTGGAAAGGATCTCTGACAGACGCTTTGAGGTCTTGTCACTGATCTTGTTCAGGTCCTTGCGCAGGGCGCGTAGTTTTCTAAAGCGCATCCGCTTCCGATCGCCGCGGTTTCCAATGGCGACGCCGTGCTTGTCCAGAACCGCCATTTGTGCGTCAAAGTGATTCTCCAAAACCGGTTTAAACTGTCGTATCTGATCCTCGGTGAGACCGAGCTTTGCGCCAATGTCTTCGGCTCGTTTCGAAAGGAATTTTTCCCGAATTTGCTTTTTTCGCTCTTTCTGAATTTTCTCGAACTCGGCCAGCTGTTCTCTGGAGAGAATACCCGACAGACGCTTTGAGGTTTTGGTCTTGTTTTCGTCCAGATCCTTGCGCAGGGCGCGCAGCGTCTGGACGTCGGGGCGGCTGCCGCGGTTTTCCACGTTTAGGCCGTATTTGTCGAAAATCGCCATCTGCGCGTCAAAATGACCTTCGAGAATCGGCTTCAGCTGGATCACCTGCTCCTCGGTGAGACCGAGCCTCGATCCGATTTCCTGCATGCGCGCTTTGAGCCTCGAAAGATCCGATTCGTCCGCCCATGCGGTGAATGTAAAGAATAACGTAGCGAGAAGCACAGTTTGTGTCATTGATATTCTCCTCTCGTTCTGGTTTTTGAGCCAGGGCGCATTATCGGTATCACGAACTCTCTTTAGAGGCCCGATCGGCGTTCTCTCGTTCGCGGGCAAAAGTACCCCTCGCCCAATCGACCAGCGGTCCGACCATCAGCTTAATGGGATTGTAGCTGTAATGTCCCGTGGTGACGCCGTAGTCGACGGCGCCAATTTCGCGTTGAAACGTGCCGAAAATATAATCCCACAAAATCAATACGCCCGCGTAGTTTTTATCGATGCACCAGTCATTGCGGCCATGGTGGACGCGATGCAAACTCGGGGTATTGAAACCGGTGTTCTCGATCACCCAGAGTTTACTTACTATCTGGGTATGGATGAAGAACTGATACACCAGCGATATGGCCAGCGCACCGAGGATGTATTCCGGTTTGAAGCCGATGAGTACCATAGGGAGATAGGTCACGGGCGAAACGATCCGGCCCAGCGTGTTGAGTCTGTAAGCGACGGACAGATTCAATGTCTGTGCGGAGTGATGGGTGTGGTGTATTGCCCAAAGAACGGGGACTTCATGGCTCAGGCGATGATACCAGTAATACGCGCCCTCAGCCAGCAAGAATGTAAACAGGAAGGGAATCAGACCGTCGTTGATCTGGAACAGGGCGTAGGGTTCCAGCCATTTGAGAAGGCCAAATTGATAGATCAGGGTCAGCGGACTGAGAAGGCCGTTGAATAAGTAGATGGCGAACGACGAACCGGAATCCTTCCAGTCGTATGAGTCGGTGCGGCGCTGAAATTTGAGGATGCCGTATTCGAGAAAAATAAAGAACAACGCGAGGAAAGCTGCGCCGAACTTCAGGTTATCGACAAAGCCGCCGGTGCCGAGCCTCCTATTCGCACCGTCCTGTTTGGAAAACGTCCACTCCTGCTTCAGATTTTCGAAGTATCCGCCACTGCCGAGTTCCAGAGACTCGCGAATTCCCTGAAAGTCGACGAAGGACAGCGACGTGCCGACAACAGCGCACACAACGTAGAAGAAAATTATCTGGCGAAAGGTACCCTTTATTAGAGTGTTCATCACACCTCCGTTGCGTTGGATTTTCTTTGCGGCGCTGAAATTCCGCCTCTTTAACTGCTGCTTGCGTCATATTAAAATTAGGCCACCTGCGGCGGTATGTCAAGGGCATGGGAGGGACGGGGGATGTTTGACTTCAGGATCACCCGTAAAACGGCTAATGGTTGTATATCAGGTGCAATTCGACAAAGCTGTCTCTCCGGCTGGCGTAGGACAGATCGCCCGCGTCGACGTCGAGAAGGGCAATCGCCTCCAGATGCAGGGAGAACCTGCCGGAGATTCGCCGATTCAATTCGAACGTCAACACGCGTGTGGGCGTGTCGAAATCGTTCATCATGCTGCCGAGCACTTCGGTGCTCTGGACGTCGTTGAACGCGAGGCGAGCGGCCAGGAAGAGGTCGTTCTGAAAGATATTCGTCGCGTTCCGGCCGCGGCCGTCGTAGTTCCATTCCCCGATCAGGCTCAGATCGACTGCGGAGCCGATCACGGAATAAATCGTATACTCGCCGCCCAGTGTGGCGGCAACGTAATCCTCCTCCACGCCACGACGGTCGCGTGCGCCGGCCCTGCCGAGTCCCTCGAGCTTGAACAGCCACGGTCCGGCCGTCAGTTGGGCGTCCAGCCCCAACTGCCGGATCCGTTCGTAGTTCGGTACCAGAACCGGTCCGCCGCCCGGGTCGACGCCTGGCAACAGCAGAGGGTCGCGGCTGATTCCATCGAATACGCTGACGCCCACATCCATCTCTCCGGAACTTCGGCTGTAGCGGGCGGCGAATTCCGGGCGCCACCGTCCGGCGTCACTCTCATACGAAACCCGCTTATTGTCTACAACAAACGGGAAACGCAGGCGGCCGGACCTTCCCGGAAAGGTGCGGGCGCGGTGCCAGGTCATTCCGAAAACTTCCACCGCGCCCCAGTCTCCGGACATTGTGAGATGGGCCATGGCCTGGCCCATCGTGGGCTCCCTGTACGGGTGTTCCACGAGGTCGATCTGGTTGACGATATTCACCAGGTGGCGGGATTCGGTCACACCCCAGAACACCCTGTCGACCCCCAGACGCACTTCCCATTCCTGATTGCGGACCTCGCCGAAGAGCAGGAGATAGGCTTCCCGCAGATCGGCATGGGTGCGCCGTTCGTCCCCGGCGTCGAAGCGGAGGAACGGGGCAAGGGTGAAGCTTCTGCCCCGGGCGTCTTCGACGTACAGCCTGGGCTCGGCGACAACACCACTGCCATGCGGTCGCTGGCCGGAATAGGCGCCGGTTTTGGGATACCAGCGGCTTTGAATACTCAGGCGCCCGGACAATTCCCGCGTTTCGATCCGGGCAACGGCATCGCCGGAAAATACGTGCGCAAGAATCCAGGCGGCGACGAGCGGCGCGCATTGGAGGACAATACGGTTCTGCATCAACGCGTCCGTTTCAGTCCGGTGCGTGAAAAGTCCCGGTCGCCAAGTTCAGTCCGGAACTTGTAGTCGGTCCAGGACAGCACCGTGCTTTTCCCGGTGAGATGATTGACCATGGTCATCACCCCCGCGCGCCAGTAACGACCCAGGTATAGCCCGTAGTTCTCCAGCGTGAGCGTCTTCAGATGCGCGTTCTTGCGGTCGTAGTACTCCACTTTCCGGACGCGAAGCTCGTCCCTGTCGCGCCACACCACCTGGCGGCTGTAGCCCGACTTCCTGTCCGTGGGGTAGCGTTCCGTTACCGTGCACGTCAGACCGCCGCAGGGCTCGTCGCGCAGGTAGCGGTAGGTGAACTTTTCCACGGCCTGGGCGGTCATGTCTTCATAGGCGAACTCGCTGCCCATGAAGGAACCGGACCGGTTCGACGAACTGATCCGTTTGACGCGTTTCAAAGCGGGCAGATAGAGCCATTGATCGTCCGCGCGGTCCCGGTGCGCGTGAACGAGAAGCGCCGTTCCCCGGACGTCGCGCGGCTCGTCAAATACAAACAGGCTCTTGTCGCCGGCGTCGGGCGCCTCGAGGACCTTTACGCGGAGCTGGCGCCGGCTCTCCTGACCGTGCTTGTTGCGAAGCACCATGACCTGCTGCGCCGTGAAGTTGCCAAAACCTTCCTCCCGCGAACGGGATTCCCGGGCAATACTCAGGCCGGTTGCATCGGACACGGGGTTCTGCGAGGGTACGGACGCCGGCGCGCCGATGCCCGCAGCGACAATCAGCCACGGCATCGAAGACGCGAACACTCTGCGAGAGTAACTCATATTTTCCTCCGGTCAATGGCAATCAACAGCGTTGGCAGGAGCAGAAAATCGGCGACCAGCGCGAAGATGATCGTAATCGTGACAAGAAGGCCGAGCGCCCAACTCACCTCGAATCCGGACGTGGCGAATACCAGAAAACCTGCCGACAACACCGTCGTCGTGGTCCACAGGGCGTGGCCTACGGTCCGGAAGGCGTAGCGAACGGCCTCCGAGGCCGGGCGCCCTTCACGCCGGGCCTTGAGGTACTTGCTCAGAAAGTGAATCGTATCGTCGACGACGATTCCGAAAACCACGGCAATGACCACTGACGAGGCAATGCCCACGTGTCCAACGAGATACCCCCACAGGCCGAAGCTCATCATCGCAGGGATAAAATTCGGCAGGAGACTCAGGAGTCCGATCCGTACGCTCTTGAATATCCAAATCAGAATAAACGAAATGAGCGCCATGGCCAGAATCGTACCACGCAGCATACTGTTGATATTCCGCAGCGACAGGTGGGCGAACACAATGCTCAGCCCCGATGCCTCCTGCGCGAAACCGGGCGCATTTGCGCGTAGCCAGACCTGTGCGCGTTCATCGAGTTCGCGCAGGTCGCGCGACCAGGCGTTTCTGGTGGTGACGACCATGCGGGTCGCGGATTTGGCCACATCGATGCGATCGTTGAGATCGCTTCCGAAGGGCAGCGACAGTTCGTATAACAACAGGTACTGCGCGGCGAGCTCCGGGTCTTCAGGCAGACGATGAAACGCCGGATCGTCACCGTGCATGTTCCTGTTCAGCCGTTTCATAATGTCCGAAAACACCTGGACGTGAGTCACCTCGGGTTGCTGCCTGTACCACCCCGCGAAAGCATCGATCCGCCGCAGGTATTCCGGGTCGGTGACTCCTCCTTCCCTTCCCGCGTCCAGTGAATATTCCACCTTGTCCAGTCCGGTCAGATTCTCGATGATATAGTCCGTGTCACGCCGGAACTCGTAGCGGTCGTCGAAATACTGAGCCATGTTGTCGCTGAGTTCAATGCGGAAAACGCCCAGGACAAGGCCGGCGACCACCAGTACGAGTACGACCAGAAGGACTCTGCTCCTGGAAATGACGAAGTCGGCGAAACGGTCGAGGAAATGGGCATCTCGAGGACCACGGACGGCCACACGCAGCGGCAGGATGGACAACAGCGCGGGCAGGAGGGTGACTGAAAACACGAATGCGCACAGGACACCGAACGCAACGTAGTTGCCCAATACATGGAAGGGCGGCGAATCCGAGGCATTCAGGCTGAGGAACCCGACCGCGGTCGTGACTGAGGTAATGAATACAGGATGGACATTGATCCGGAATGATTCGACAATTGCCGCATTCCTCTCCAGGCCGCGCCTCATGCCAAGCAAGACACTCGTGACGATATGTATGGCATCGGCCATGGCGATCACCATGACAATGATCGGTACCCCCGCGTTCGTGGGGCTGAACACGACACGGCTCCAGCCGGCGAACCCCACGGTGGTATTGACGACAAACACGATCACGGCGATGATGGCCAACGTGCCGGGGACCGATCGCAGAAGCACGATCGTGGCGCCTATGATGATGACGAACACGATCGGCGTCAGCGTCTGCAGGTCGTCCTAGGTGGCGTCGGAAAAAGTGCGGTTCATCACAACGTCGCCTGTAAGATGGTAGGCGATGTCCGGATGCCGTGTGCGGGCGTCGCTCAGGATCGAGCGGAGATAGTCGGTTATTTCAACGACGGCCTGGTCCGGATTCACCGGCAGGACGAAATTGACGGCCACGCCGGCCGTTCGCCCGTCGCGGGAAACCAGGCGCCCGGCGATTTCGGCGGCCTCCAGCGCGATCCGTTCAACACGCGCCAACTCAGCGTCATTCAGCGCCTGCGCATCCTCGACGAGCGGCGAGACAATCAGGTCATCACCGGATGCCTCGCTGTGCGTATAGTTGGTGAGGGAGTTGACGCGGCTGGAATAGGGCGTTCGCCACGCGGCCTCGGTCATCTCTTCAATCGCGCCGAGCGCTTCCCTGGAGAACGCCGAGCCGTGCCTGGGCGAAATGGCAATCAATGCCGCGTTGGAAGTGGAATAGGTGTTCTCGAGCGCGTCGAACGCGAGAAGCTGAGGGTTGTCTTCGCTGAACAGAACGCGATAGTCGTTCGTTACCGTGATAAAACGGATGCCGGCTGTCATGGCCGCCATCAGCAGCGTCGCCGCCGCGATCACGATCCACCGATAGCGCAGAATGGCGTCTATGAATCGATCCTGGCGCATAAGCGTCATCGCCGCCCCCATCCCCGTCCGGGAGCGGCGATGACCTGGCCGTCGCTTAGAAGCTGTTTTAAAATTGCCGGTGAGTTCCCGAGCGCGAGCGAAA
>JAAXHE010000300.1:0-10268 GCA_012271065.1 Candidatus Latescibacterota bacterium | reverse complement strand
ACCGCTGGGAATTTTAAGACAGCTTCGTATGGACGACAGCGTCAACTCCGGCGAATTCGGGAATACTCGTGTCATCTATTCGATAGACCTCCCGCTGTCAGTCGCCCGGCAGAATTCGTCATCCTCCGCACAGGCATCGATCAGTAAGGGCTCGACCAGGGCGTTCGCCATCGTGGCCGAATCGTGGTCCGGCTCCGGCTCGCAAATCAGGGCGATCTTGAAAATTTCCCGGGCGTGCGCTTCGTTGGTAAACAGGATGGACTCAGGCACGCCCATCACGTGACCCGCGTACCGCCAGATACGGATAATGCTGTCCTTTTCTTCCTGATTGAACGTCGCCCCCACGGCGACTGAATGCTGCATCAGTCGCATGGAGAAGACGGTGATGGCGAATCCCAGATGTGCCGCGCTCAGCGGAATCCCCCAGGCTTCGGTATTCCACTCGTCGGAATGTGCCAGCAGGTGCCTGACCTTTGCATGGACGAACCGAAGGCGCATGGACAGCTTCCATCCGTCGCCGTCTCTCCGCAATCCTCCCGGGAAGAACAGTTCCAGGAGATGGCGGTTATTCTGCATGAGGCGCCTTCTTGCCGTCGAACGGTTCAACACGCGTCCGGTGGTGGCGAAGGACTTGGCGATCATGGTCGCGAACCCCTCGATCAGCACGCCCGTTACAAATGCAACCAGGATGTTTGTCGTGTTCGAATGGAACGCGCGCATGCCCGGCCTGAAGGATTCGTAATCGAACCATGGCGGATCTTCCAGGCTGTCGAAAAAATCGCGCAGCGCCGATGGAGCGCTGCGCATGACGTCTTCCTCCTCGTCTATGCCGGCTTTGATGAACCTGTGCAGGTCCTGGGACGGAAGATCGGCCAATTCCTCAATGACCGGATCGAGCGGCGGGTCGCCGACGGTCGTGTGTCGGATATAGTTGTCGGCAAGCGCGCGGTCGTACCGCCGGCCTGTCGGGTAGCCGTCAATATATGCGGAAGGTACCGTTATGATGCCGCTGTCTCCTTGCAGTTTCATCAGCGGATTTCCGATCGCGGCCGCGACATTTCCGTTTTCCGCTTTCAAGTCGCAGACCGCGTTCTTCAATCGGACAATCACTTAATCTAATACTTTCGCACGCAAATATAGCGGCCATTCTCACGAAAGTCAATAGCCTTCACGCAATAATTTCACACCGTCCGGACCACGTATCGACCGATCATCCAATAGCGCCATACGCGGCCGCCGACCTCAAGATTATACTTTGGCATAACGGAGAAGAGCACATATCATACAACTGTCCGATGCCGGGGATGTTAAGCGTTCACGCACTCGGACATCTCAGCGTCCTTACACCTCGCAGTCCGATCCTTGCGGGCTGGATGGTCACAGCCATCGCGACGACCCCCCGATCACATCGTTTTGCAATATGACACGCGCCGATTCCCCGACAGCCCTCGCCCGGCGAAAGCGTTATATCGTTAAGGTGGTTTCACGACGCTACAATCTCGGCACATGGCGCCGTACGTCTCGCCTGACGGGTGGCGTGCTCAATGAAGTGTATCTGGCCGAAACGTTGCGAGGCGATTTTGTCATTCGCGCGAATCGCGTCCGAAGGTCGATGGCCGAGATCGAGCCGCTTTCGTCATTCCTGTCGTACCTGGGGCTTCAAGGTATAGCGGTGGACGAATTGGTTCCGGCGGCCGACGGACGGGTCGCCGCGGACATGGATGGCGAGCTGCTTTCCGTTCACCGATTCATCCCGGGGACGGTATACGCCTCTCCGGCAGAACTGAGCGGATCTCAGACCCCTTGCGCGGCGCGAGCTTCAACTCTTGACCTTTCATTTTACAGGGTTTAGTCTATTTCAAAGTCTGATATTGACATAGACTGTATATTTCGTAATTTTCACGGTATGATTATACGTGAACTGATGCCCAGACTGAAGAAGGCCGCGGGAGCTTTCCCCGCCATTACGCTTACCGGTCCCCGGCAAAGCGGCAAGACGACGCTTTGCAAGGCCGTATTTCCCGAGCACAGGTATACAACACTCGAGTCTCCGGACGTTCGCGCTTTTGCGGTAGAAGATCCACGTGGCTTTCTGGCTCAGTTTCCGGCCGGCGCCGTCATCGACGAGGTACAGCGAGCCCCGGACCTGCTTTCCTACTTGCAGGGCATCATCGACGATGACCCGGCGCCCGGACGCTGGATCCTGACAGGATCGCAGAACCTCGCCCTGCTGGATTCGGTGAGCCAGTCGCTGGCAGGAAGGACCGCAGTATACTACCTGTTGACGCTTACCCGGGGGGAAGTGGAACGGTTCCGCATGTTTCCCGAGAGTCTGGAAGAGTCCCTCTTTGCAGGATCATATCCCCGCATATTCAACGATGGTCTGGACCCATCCGACTGGATTCGTTCCTATGTCGCCACCTATATCGAACGCGACGTGCGGACGATCAGCAACGTGGGAGACCTTGGCACATTCCAGCGATTTGTGGAATTGTGCGCCGGCCGCACAGCTCAATTGCTCAACATCTCCTCGCTGGCCGACGACTGCGGAATTTCCCAGCCAGGCGCAAGAGCCTGGCTCAGCATCCTGGAGACCAGTTTCATCACCTTCAGGCTACCGGCATTTCACGCCAACCTTCGCAAACGTCTCGTCAAGGTGCCCAAACTGCACTTCTACGACACCGGGCTCGTCTGCTGGCTGCTTGGTATCCGCACACCTGAACAGCTACGCAGTCATCCGCTTCGCGGCCCGATTTTCGAGACCTGGGTCGTTTCTGAAATTGCAAAACACCGAACCAACCGCGGAGAAATGGGCGGCCTGTCGTTTTACCGGGACCGAAACGGAGCTGAGGCCGACCTCGTCATCGAGCACCCATCCCATATCGCGCTTGTCGAGGCCAAGTCCGCCAATACGGCGTCGTCGAGCCTGTTTAACAGCATCGGTCGCGTGCAGAAACATCTCACACGGTTACCCTTGCCTACTTCCGTCTTCGTCGTATACGGCGGTAACGAACGCCAGCGCCGGACGCGAGGCAGCCTGATTCCGTGGCGAGACCTCCACGAAACGGCGTTTCAGATCAACCGATCGGAAGACGAATCTGCGAATACACGGACATATTAGGCTATTTCAAAGTCTAGTTTTAAATTAGCCTACTAATGTGCGTGCCGACACCGTACGGAAGCGCGCCTCGGTCCCTGGCGCGTACACCTATTGATCGGATTGAGTATTGGAAAAGCGGATATGGATTTGAACCGGGTGGTATTGGATTTGGATATCGCGCAGAGTCGAAGGGTCCTTGAGTCGTCGTGGGAGGCCTCCCGGATCTCGATGCCGGACGGCGGTGTCCCGTTTCTGTCAACGGACTTCGTGAGCGAGGCCTGCCGGGGAATTTTTCTCCCGGAAGACATCGTGAAGGCCGCCGTCGCCGCGGCGGACGTGGTGTCGCGAGTCCCCGCGTTGTGCGCGCTGGCGTGGCATTGCCACTGGTGTCTCTACCATGTGAAGGGATATTCCAGCCGACTGGCGGACGACTGGCCGTGTATGAAGGGCCCTCTGGGAGAACGGGCAGGTCTCTTCTACCTTCTGGTGCTGCTGTCGCGGTTTCCCGAAATGCGATCGGTACATCGGGCGCACGGGATTCCCGAACGGGTTGTACGGGACAGTATGGAACAGATTTATCTGAGGGGCGAAACCTGCAGTGAAATCTTCGGCCGGTGGGGCCTGGACGGACACGGGGCCCGATGGCTGGCCAATTTCCTCCGCGGAGACATCTACGCACTGGGCCGTCTTGAACACCAGTTCAATGTGATGAACGACCCGTTTCGCGTCTATCGGCACAGGGAAGCGTCCACGGTCATCGCGCTGAGCGAAGACGGCGTTGCCTATCGACGCGACGGCCAGCGGCGCCGAGGTGGGGATGCCCCGGCCGCGTGGACCTCCCAGCTCCGGATCACGGGAGACAGGATTGCCGGCCATCCCCTCCTTCCGACCGGTCGCGCATCCGAAGAAATGGTGACGCTCGCCGTGGCCGACTGGGTTCCTGTACTCGAACCGGGGGACCCCGTCCTGTATTTTCATATTCCTGGAGGAATACCGCTGGACCACGGCGCCTGCGGGGACTCTTTCATGGCCGCGATGGATTTCTTCCCGCGACATTTTCCCGAACGCCCGTACAAGGCGTTCTTCTGTGGTTCGTGGTTGCTGGATACGCAGTTGGAAGACTGGCTGCCGTCCGGATCGAATCTGGTGCGTTTCATGCGGGAATTCTACCTGGTACCCGGCGGCATCTCAGAGCGGTCGATTCTGCAAACGGTGTTCGGGAATGCGGCGGACGACCTGAGAAAGGCGCCCGGCGACACGTCGCTGCAGCGGGCAATTAGGGACCATGTATCCGCCGGCGGACCGATCGACCCCCGCGCCGGCAAATGCTTTTTGTTCCCCGACGATCTGGATTGGGGCCGACAGGTATACCGAACATCGAAGTTTCCCTGGCATCTGGTCGGTTGTTGAGTGGAAAAACGCGGCGTTACCGCGCTGCGACGCCGTCGACCGCTGGCCGAGAGCGGAAACACAAGGAGGGCAATATGGAGCGGTTCGGGCAGCTCGAACTGGACTACCTGGCGAAAGTGATCGCCAGCGGCACGCTGAACAGCAAGACAGGGAAATTCACGACCCGGCTGGAGGAGCGATTCGCAAAGTGGGTGGGTGCGGAATACGCCGTGGCGATGAACAGCGCGATGAGCGTACTGCACACGGCTGTGGCCGCGGCGGGCGTTGGACCGGGCGTGGAAGTCGTTTGCGATCCCGTGGTCCACTTCGGCGGCGCGGCAGTGATGTATCACAACGGGGTGCCTGTATTCTGCGACATCGATGAGGACAGCTGGAATATGGACCCCGATTCGCTTGAGGCGTGCATCACGGAACACACGGTCGCCGTCATCTGCACGCCGATGTGGGGAAACCCTCCGGATTACGACGGGATTCTCCGGGTGGCGGACAGATACGGGCTGCCCGTAATCGAAGACGTGGCGCACGGTGTCGGGGGATCTTACAGGGGCAGGCCCCTGGGAACGCTGGGGTCGATCGGTTCATACAGTTTTCAGGAGGCCAAACATCTCACCAGCGGAGACGGCGGCATGGCGGTTACCAACCGGGCCGACATGGTCGAGAAAATGCTGGAAATGAGAATCATCAAGACGACCCTTGGCTGGAATTACCGCATGACCGAACTGCAGGCCGGGGTGATGCTGGCGCAGATGGACAGGGCCGACGGGATTATCTCCGCGCACCACAAGGCGGGGGCGCTCTACCGCGAAGCCGCCAGGGAGTCGCCGTGGCTGGTGCCGCAGCGCGTGGCGGATGGGTGCGTCAACGCGTATCACGCGGTCGCGTTCCGATTCGAAGGCGACCGCGAGGGGATTTCGGTGGAGCGTTTTCAGAAGACCATGGTCGAGCACGGATGTCCGGTTTCGATCGGGTACAAGCGACGTTCCGCCTCCGAAGATCCTATATTCACGGAGGTCCTGGCGTACGGCAAGGGGTGCCCCATCCGGTGCCCCCATTACAAGGGCCGCGCGCGCTACGGAAAGGGAGTGACGCCGGTGGCCGATCGCGCGGTGCCGCGGATGGTCGTGATGCCGATGGACGTGTATACGCCCGGAAGGACGGAGGAATATTCGGAGAAGATCCGCGCGGGACTGAAGGCGCTTGCGTAGAAGAAGATCGCCGGGATTCAGTGACCGTGCTGCGCTTCCGTTCCATGAACGGCAGAGGATTCGACGAAGTAGAGGCCGTAGGCGAGAGCGATTCCCACGAGAAGAGATGCGATGAGTTTGCCGCGGTCGTGACTGTGGAATTGGATTTCGGGCAGCAGGTCGCTCAACGCAATGCACAGAAACGCGCCCGCGGCAAACGCTAGCACATAGCCGATGACCGAGCCGTCGTCCTGGCCGAGCAGCCCCGCGCCCCAGAAACTGGTAAGAGCGACCAGCGGGCACAGCAAGGCAAAAGCGGTGTTGGCCGCCGCTCTCGCGCGCGCGCTGTATCCCCCGAACTTCATCATCCCGATGATGGAGTAAGCATCGAGCGGCTTGTGAAGAAGGATGGCGAGGAATACGCCGAGGGCGGGCAACGCGCCTCCGTCTTCGTGAGGCGAGCTGATCCGCATGCTGGTACCCAGGGCGACGCCTTCGGTTACGGTATGCACGCCCAGGCCCATGGCAACACCCACCACACTGCCCGAGTGCGCGCCGGAGTTTCCGTGGTCGGGATGCTCGTACAGCTTACCGGCTTCAGTGCTGAAGTCGTGCTGATGGAAATGAAAGACGCGGAGCAGTAAAATCATCAGGATCATGCCTAAAACCACCCACGCGACGGCTTTCTCCACGTTTCCCAGTCCGGAAATCCGTTCAAGACTGTGTGGCAAGAGGTGGTACATGGCGATGCCGAGGATAAAACCTGCTACGAGGCTCATCAGTATCTGAATCTTTGTGTGGGTCATGGATCCCAGAACCGCCAATTTCCCGCCGGCAAAGGAAACGGCGAAGATGCCCAGTGAATATCCCGTTATGATGAGCAGACTGTCTGAATCCACGATGACCCGACCTTAGATTGGCTTCATCCCGTCCTGTTCGACACCTGTGGACAACGTTCCCTGACGTGAGCGGGTGTTGCGTCGAATTCCAGGTGGCATGCACACTCGCAACTGTTCGCGTGGATCGGCTAAGCGATCGAGCAAAGCGCTGAACCACGGGAATTTTTCGGGGGCAACCCCACTTCCCGCGCTGGGTCGCCCCCTTACGACTATTGTCCTTTTTCGACCCCAGGCGACTCAGAAGAAAAGCATGAGTAGCAGGATACTGCTCAGCCCGCCCAGCATAAATCCGCCAATGCTGACCGCGCCCGAAACCAATGAATAGTCGGCGATCCGAAACGTCTGTCCGCCCAGTGTGAAGAGCACCTGGCTGCGGGTGATCTCACCGTCGACGAATCGCTTGAGCCCCTCCTCGGCGCTGTGGGCCTCCTTCACGGAGACCATGGCCACCAGAATCATCGTCAGCGCGGATGCAAGGGTCCCAAGCGCAAATATGAGCAACGTTCCCAGGGCCACCCAGTGGTACGCGGCGTCTTCGTTTCCTGAAGGCGAACTCATGAATCCGATAATCAGCGCGGCGCCGCCGGCATTGCCGATCAGCAGGAGTCTGGCCGATTCGGTGATCAGCCTGAACATCGTGCCGCGCCGCATGTGGACAACCTTGTAGAGTTCGCGCAACCACTCTTCGCCGACTTCCTCAGCGGAAAATTCGTCCACCTTTTTCAACGGTCAATCTCCTCCGAGATCGATCAACCTGACGTAGCGCGAACCCGTGTTGGTTCCAGGCTCGAAGGCGAGCGTCCAATCGTCAATCGCTACCGGTCCGGACGACAGTGCCTGCTGCAGAAAGTGCTCCCGAGTCATTGTCTCGCCCATTCGCTCCAGGACCTCGATGACGAAGCGGCCCAGGATGTATCCCTCCAGGGCCACCTCGTTGACGCCGTATTTCCCGTCGTCCGCGCCGCTTACCGCGTCCACGGCCTCCAGCGCACGATGAAAGCTCCTTACCACCCGCATGCCGGCGTCGTCTGCATCGGGCATCACTTCGGAGACCAGTATTCTGTCGTTCGGCGCATCGATCCTCTTCTTCAGCTCGTAGGACAGAACGAAAGACAGGTTGGCCATTATGTATCTGTGGCCGAGAGAGTGCGCCAGATTGATAATCTCAGAGTTGGACGCATACGCGCCGACGATCATGATAGCGTCCAGGTCGGCCTTGGCCAGGGCGAACAGGCTGGCCTGGACGGCATGTGTGTTTCGAGAGAACGCGGTTTTTGCCAGAATGGGAATGCCCTTGCCGTCGAGAACCGACTTGTAGTTCCTCAGGACGGAACGCCCGAACGCGTCGTCCTGATAGATGATGCCGAACCGCTTCTTGCCTCGCTTCCTCAGAATGTGGTTTACCAGAACGCGGGTCTCGTCCAGATAGCCTGCTCGCAGGTTGACGACGTTCGGGAACCGCCTTGCGTTGCGCAGGAACGCCGCGCCGGTAAAGGGTCCCACAAACGGAATCTTCGCTGTCTTCAACACCGGAGCAATGCGTTTCGCCGTTGGCGTTCCCACACCGCCGATAACGGCGAAAACGTCGTCCTCCGAAACGAATCGTTCCGCGTTGGCGGCCGCAAGATCGGGCTCGTAGGCGTCGTCGAGAGAAATCAGCTTCAGCGTTCTGCCGTTAACGCCGCCGCGGCGGTTCGCTTCGAGAAGGGCCGCGCGAATACCGGCCCGGTAGTTGAGTCCCAATTGTCTGTTCGGCCCGGAGAAACAGGCGCTCTGACCGAAGACAATCGTCGTACCGCTGACACCTTTTGCCGCATGGGACGTCGCGACAGGCAGCAGGGCGAGCCAGGATGCCAATAGCCCACTGATGATGTATGCCGCCATTCGCTACCCTCTTCCCGAGGCGTGTCAGATCTACTCCGACGAGGCGCCAGCCTCCCCCTTATTTCCCGATTTGTCGGCAGCCGCTTCCTGCTTCCCCTGCTTGACGGCGGCCTTCGTTTTCTTCCCCTGTTTGGCCCCTTCCTTCTTCCCGGATTTGACGCCGGGCGTTGCCAGCGTCGCCGGCTTGCCATCCTCCTCGGGGAGTACCTCCACCATGGGCTTTTCCTGCTCCTGCCGGCTGAATCGTTTGCCGCGCGCGACGTGGCTATGGGAGAATATCGAAGGCGTGTCGAATATGAGCGACCGGGGGTTGGCCACGTCCAGGTGATCGCGCTCCGCGCGCACTCTGTGAAATTGGCCGTCCAGCGTGAGTCTGTCCTCATCGACGTTTTCTATCTTATGTACATCGGGCATTTGCGTTGACGATAACGCCATCCTGCCGGCCGCCGCGCCGGTTCCTGTAGGCGGCTCCGCCAGCGCCAGGTCCGCCGGCGTAAATCCATCGCCGACTCCGTCTATCATGTTAATGTCGATGGCCGACTGATTGGCCGGGTTGACCGCCGCCAGGCTCGCTTCGGAGAAGATCTTCCGCATGCGATCCCAGTAGCGCGTGATCCGTACGTGCGACGGCTGTTTCCTGTATTCGCCCAGCAGCGCGGAGAACGCCTCGGCGCTGCTTTTGGCCTGCACGACGCGTTCTCCTGCCCTGGCTTTTGCCTCCAATACGAGCGCTTCGGCCTGTCCCCGGCTGCGCGCAATCAGCTGCTCCTTCTGTCGGTTCGCGTCGCTTACCGCTTTCGCCCGCTCTGCGAATGCGTCGCTGACGTCCCGAAACGCGGCGATGGTTTCCTCGATGGGGCGCACGTCGACGATGTCGAGCGAGACGAGCTCTATGCCTATGTCGCGGTAATCAAGCCAGGCGGTAATCCTGTCGAACAGCCTGCTTTGAATGATGTTCCGATTCGAGGTCAGAATCAGGTCGATGAAATTCTCACCGAGGACGTCGATAAGTTCTTCTCTCGTGTAAACGGTCAACATCGCGATCGGATCGCTGGAGACGAACAGGAAATCTCTGAGATTACCGATCCGGTACTGAAGCGCGACGTCCACTTCAAGCAGATTCACGTCGCCGGATAATATCGTGAAGTTGACCCTGTTGCCTTCCCTGCTGGAAACCTGGTATCGGATGACCCGCTTGACCTTGCGGATGTATATTTTGTCGATTACCGGAACACAATAGTGTATTCCGGGCCGGACGTTGTCGTTTACTAACCTTCCGAATCTGAGGACGACGCCGCGTTCTTCCTTCTTCACGATGTAAAATCCGCTGGCCAGGATGCACACGACAAACGCAGCCACCGTCCAGAGCAAGATTCGCCGCTGGTGTTTCGAAAAATAGTCGAACACGGCGTAGATGATCCGCGTACTCGGCGGCAATGATGTCTGTTCACTCATTTCGTGCGGGCTTCCGGTTTATCGGGGCGTCGTCCTGCTGTTGAGGTACTTGAACAACTCGTTGTCGGCCGGCAGCATCAACGTCGTGTTCCTGTCGATGATCAGGTCGTAGCTGTCCAGCGCACGGATGAAGCTGTAGAACCCCGGGTCCTGCCGGTATGCCTTGCCCAGCAGCGCCATCGCCTCGGCCTCGGCCTTGCCGAGAATGGCGGTTGCTTCCGCATGGGCGTCGGCCAGCAGCTTTTCGTGTTCGTTAATGGCCAGGGCCTCGATACGCAGCGCCATTTCCTCGCCCTCGCTGCGATACCGCGCGGCAATGCGCGCCCGTTCCGCGAT
>JAAXHE010000233.1 GCA_012271065.1 Candidatus Latescibacterota bacterium | reverse complement strand
TGTCATTCGATCTTGTGCCTGGACGCAACGGAAGGATGGCCGCCGGGAACCTTGCGCCTGCTGCCTAGCAGCACGCGGTTTGAGGGCTGACCGGGATTGTGGTTCCCGGTTCCCGTTTCCTCGACGTTCAAGGGTTTCAGTGAACCGGAACGGGAACCGGCAGTGGCGGCGTGTTGGTCGGCAAGAGCACGTTGAACCGCCTGGAGAACACTCCCGAGTTCGCTGACCAAGGAGTGCCGCTTGCGCAGTCCAGCCTTGCTATGATGTATTACAAAGGCGAGAGTGTTCCGCAGGATTTTGCGTTCGCACATACGCGGTGGAATCCCGCCGGAACAGGACGGAGGCTTTTTGCTACAGAAAGAGGTGCCCTGATACCCAAAGGATGGTGATATGCTTTTTGATTGGAAGAAAGTTGTGCTTAGAAAATTTTCGTCATTGACTGTTGCCTTGACATTGAGTGTTGTCTCGTCAACCAACGTCATGGCGATCGATGAGGGGTTCTATATCGGTCTCGGTGCTGGTGCCGCGTTCGTGAACGACGCTGATGTCAAGGCTCATGACAACCCAGCATTTTCTTCCCCGCTTGATGGCGAGGTCGGGGGAGAAGAGGGCTTCGCCATTCACGGCGCGGTCGGCTACGGCTTCGCCAACGGCTTGCGTGTAGAAGGCGAGCTAGGTTACCGCAAGAACGACATCCAGGAATTGACCGTAAAGGAGCCGGGCAGCCTTGCCGCCCTCCTTCCTGCAGGGTCTCCCCCAGAAGCGGTGGCGGCGTTGAGAGGGAAACGGGCCGTTGATGGGGATGTTTCCGCATTCACACTTATGGCTAATCTGTACTACGATATCGATGCAGGCGGCGGCTGGAAGCCCTATGTCGGCGGGGGTGTTGGACTTTCCCGTCTTTCGATATCGTCACAATCTCGAGCCACCGGCGTGACGCTCGCCGACGACGAGGATACCGTGTTCGCCTATAAGGTCGGTGGGGGCATCGGTTACGATATCGATGTCAGCGACGAGAACTTAGGCGAGCGCCCTGTCACTGTCAGCCTGGATTACCGATACTTCGGGACTGAGGATCCAACCTTCAGGGGGTCTGTGACGGGAACCAAATTCGATACCGAACAGGACGGACATTACATCGGAGCCAGTCTCAGGTTTGGTTTCTGAACAATCTTGGCTACATAGGCTTTAAATCGACTCTGGGGCCGTTCCAATCCAGAAAACGTTTGCTGTCGCAAACGGTTTCCGGACTTGCGTCGACCATAGTATTATCCAGCCAATTCTACTGGCTGGTGCACACCGGCGGCGCGGTGTAATCGAGATCCAGCAGCCGGAAATAATTCTGCCCCAACGCGATGTTCCGGAAGGCAACGTCGTTCAGGTCACGAAGAACACGGCTCGTGACCCGGATGCCATCCGCGACGTTCTGGCCCGTCCGACCGGGGATGCGGTGTGGCTGCGCTGGCGGGAGGCGGAGCCGGTGGAAAAGGAGTCCGGCGATCCCCCGCCGGGCCTGCCGCCCGGCCTCCCGGTGGAAAACCTGCGGCGCGGCAAACATGGCGAAGTCCTGGTTCCCCTGACTGATGCCGGCGGGCGCGTGTGGGGCCTGCACGCGCTGGACAAAAACGGAGAAACAGCCGAGCGCCTGGCGTCGGGAAGTCCGAAAGGCCTGATGTTCGAGATCGGTGATGAAAAACCCAGCGCCAGGGGCGACGCGGTTGTCGCCGATGATCTGGCCTCTGCCGCCGCCATTCACCAAGCCACCGGTCGGCGTGTGCTTTGCGCCTTCGAGGCGGACAATCTGAAAGACGTCGCCGAGGCGTGGCGGACGCCGGCATCAACGAGCTTCTGAAGGTGGCCGAGAAGGGGTTGCTGACCGAGCGCGTCTTCCAGCGGATGGCGGAGCTGGAGAAGGAGCTGACGGAGGCGAAGAACGCGATAAGGACCGTTCCCGCGCTTCCGGCGTCGGAAAGGGATGTCCGGCTCACGCTTGGGCGTGCTCTTGGCCGGATGAAGTTGGATTTGCTCGAACAGGCGCGGGCGGAATACCTGAGGGACGCGTTGCGGCTGGTGGTGGAGAGTATCACGCTGACGCCCATCCCGGACAGGCCGACCGGGTCCTCGGTCCGTATCCGTCTCAAGCCCGAA
>JAAXHE010000326.1 GCA_012271065.1 Candidatus Latescibacterota bacterium | reverse complement strand
GTCGTCAGGCTCATCTCCAGGAAAAAGGGCGAGCCGGAGTTCCTGACGAAGTGGCGCCTGAAGGCCTATCGCCACTGGATCACCATGGACGAACCGACCTGGTCCCATGTGCACTACGCCCCGATCGACTATCAGACGATTTCCTATTTCGCGGCGCCGAAGAACCAGGACGATGCCCCGAAGAGCCTGGACGAAGTCGACCCGAAGCTGCTCGAGACGTACGACAAGCTGGGAATTCCCCTGCACGAACGCGCAAAGCTGGCCGGAGTGGCGGTTGACGCCGTATTCGATAGCGTCTCGGTCGCCACGACGTTCAAGGCGAGGCTCGCGGAGGCCGGTGTCATCTTCTGCTCCTTTTCAGAGGCAGTGCGCGAGCACCCTGAACTCGTCGAGCGGTACCTGGGAAGCGTGGTGCCCCAGCGGGACAACTTCTTTGCCGCCCTGAATTCCGCGGTCTTCAGCGACGGGTCGTTCGTTTACGTTCCAAAGGGCGTGCGCTGTCCAATGGAACTATCCACCTACTTCCGTATCAATGCGGCCAACACGGGACAGTTCGAACGCACGCTGGTCATCGCCGATGAAGGGAGTTACGTCAGTTACCTGGAGGGGTGCACAGCGCCCATGCGTGATGAAAACCAGCTTCACGCGGCGGTTGTGGAGCTCGTGGCCCTCGAGGACGCCGAGATCAAGTACTCCACCGTTCAGAACTGGTATCCGGGCGATGAAAACGGCGTGGGCGGCATCTACAACTTCGTGACCAAGCGGGGCGACTGCCGTGGCGCCAATTCGAAGATCTCCTGGACCCAGGTGGAAACCGGTTCGGCCATCACCTGGAAGTATCCCAGTTGCGTGCTGCGCGGGGAGAATTCCATCGGCGAATTCTATTCCGTGGCGGTCACCAACAACCATCAGCAGGCGGACACCGGCACGAAGATGATCCACATCGGCCGCAATTCACGCAGCACGATCATTTCCAAGGGCATTTCCGCCGGCCAGGCCCAGAATGCCTACCGCGGTCTGGTCAGGGTGCTGCCCACCGCCCGCGGCGCGCGCAACTACACCCAATGCGATTCGCTGCTGATCGGCGACCGCTGCGGCGCGCACACGTTTCCCTACGTGGAAGCCCGCGAACGCAGTGCCCGGGTCGAGCATGAGGCCACGACCTCAAAGATCAGTGACGATCAACTGTTTTACTGCCGTCAGCGCGGTTTGTCCGAGGAGGACGCCGTGAACATGATCGTGAACGGCTTTTGCAGGGAAGTATTCAAGGAACTCCCCATGGAGTTCGCCGTGGAAGCCCAGGCGCTTCTCAACGTAAGTCTGGAAGGAGCGGTTGGCTGACCATGGACGAGACACCACTTCTGCAAATCGACAATCTGCACGCCGCGGTCGAGGACCGCGCCATCCTCAATGGCGTGAATCTCGATGTGCGCCCCGGCACGGTACACGCCATCATGGGACCCAACGGCTCCGGAAAGAGCACCCTGGCCCAGGTACTGGCCGGGCGCGATACCTACGCGGTGACCGGCGGGTCCGTGAGCTACCGCGGCATGGACCTGCTGGACATGGAACCCGAGGAGCGCGCCAGGGAGGGTCTCTTCCTGGCCTTTCAGTACCCCGTCGAGATCCCCGGCGTCAATAACGCCTACCTCCTCAAGGCCGCCCTCAACGCCCAGCGCGCGTCCAACGGACGCGAACAGGTGGATGCCTTTGAGTTCATGAAACTTATCAAGGACAAGATGGAACTCATGAGAATTTCCAGGGAGTTCCTTAATCGAAGCGTCAACGAAGGGTTCTCCGGCGGAGAGAAGAAACGCAACGAGATACTGCAGATGCTGGTGCTGGAACCCACGCTTGCGGTGCTCGATGAGACCGATTCGGG